>NZ_JBFTSG010000077.1:0-35770 GCF_056399885.1 Cupriavidus sp. 01L45
CGCCGCCGCCTATTACGCGGACGAGCCGGATTGCATGGCCGCCCTGTTCGATCGCTGGGGGGAGGTACCGCCCGTGAGCGATGCGTGGCTGGTGCAGGCGCATGCCAATCGCCTGGCTGCCCGCGCGTTGATGGCGGGGGAATATGCCAAGGCGCGCCGCTACCAGCAGCAGGCGCCGCGTGGCGATGACAGCCTGGCATATCGCTATGTGATCCGGTGGCGCGACTACATCGTCGGGCTAGGGTATTTGTCCGAGGGGCAGGTGATGCTGGCGGATCGCACGCTGCGGCCGGCGCTGGCCCGCGCCGACGAAGAACTGGGCCGGCGCCACCCGTTCTCCTGCATGATCGCCGCGCTGCTGGCCACTGCCGCCTATGAGCAGGACGAGCTGGACGAAGCGGCGGCGCTGCTGGCCAACCGGCTCGACATCCTGGAGCGCGGTGGCACGCCCGACACCGTGCTGCTTGCCTACCGTACGGCGGCCCGCATCGCGGCCGCCACGGGCCTGGAGCACCGCGCCCTCGACCTGCTGGAGACCATGGACGCCGTCGGTACTGCCCGCAATCTGCCGCGGCTGTGCGTGGCGAGCCTGACCGAGCAGTTGCGGCTGCATTGCGGGCGTTTCCGCTCCGAGACATGCCAGGCCCTGTTGCGCCGTATCGACGAGATCGCCGCGCAGAGCGCCGCCCCTGAGTTTCCGCTCAGGCAGCACAGGCTGGTGTTGCTCCAGGACATGGCGCATGCCTACGCCAGCTTTGCGGAGCAGGACTGGCGCGCGGCGCAACAGTGGCTGGCGCGGGCCGAGGCGGGAGCGGATGCGATGAAGCAAGGGGGCGTGCGCATCGAAATGATGGCGCTGCGTGCCCTGGCACTGGACCGCTGCGGCGAGAAGGGACTTGCGTTGTTACGCGAAGCCATGAACCTGTTGCAGGCGTACGGGATCAAGCGCGGCCTGCGCGACGTCCACCCCGCGCTGGCGGACTGGGCGCGCGATGCAGGCTCCGAAAGCGCAGCCATGCGGCGCCTGGAACCCGCGCCAACGGCGCGCCCGCCCGCCGGGACAGGTGGAGGCGGGCCACGCGCGGCCCCCAGCATGGTACTGACGCCGAAGGAGCGCAGTGTGCTGGAGTTGCTGGCCCGGCATCTCGCCAACAAGGAAATCGCGCTTGCCATGGGTATCGGCCAGGAGACCGTCAAATGGCACTTGAAGAACCTCTCCGCCAAGCTGGATGCGGGCACGCGCAAGCAGATCGTGCGCAGGGCCCAACTCCTTGGCCTGCTGCACGACAATTAATCCCGACGGCCAAGTCCGACAGCTACCGGCCGCCGGGTACTACACGGCCGACACCGAAGACGCCTGCCCGGCCGGGCCGTCCAGCACCGGTGGCGCGGTCACGATGGATTTCAGGCCGGGCACCGCTTCGCGCAACTGGTCCAGCCGCGGCAGTGGGCGGCGCAGCGCTTCCGAGCCGGCAAAGGCCTGCTCCATCGCATGCGCCACGCCCAGCGTGTGGTGATCGGCACGGAAGCGTCCCACCACCTGCAGGCCGAAAGGCATGCCGGCATGGTCGACGCCGCACGGCAGGCTGATGGCGGGGTGGGTGGTCAGCGTGACCACATAGGTCGGCGCCAGCCAGCGGTAATAGTTCTCCTGCTTCTCACCGTTGATGGTCTCGGCATAGAGGCTGGTCCACGGGAACGGCGAGACCGGCGTGGTCGGCGACAGGATCACGTCGTAGTCTTCAAACGCGGCCTGGAAGCGGCCCAGGATGCGGGTCTGTTCCGCCTGCGCCCAGGCGCTGTCGCCCAGCGACATGGCTGCGCCCATTTCATAGTTGGCGCGCGTGTTCGGGCCCAGGCTTTGCGGGTCGCGCTGGTAGGCCTCGTGCATGCCGGCCACGAAGCTTTCGGCGCGCAGCACGTCGAAGCAGCGGTGTGCCTCGCCCAGGTCAAAACGGACTTCGTCGCAACTGCGGAACAGGTGCCGCATCGCTGCGATCTTGTCGCGGAACACCTGGCGGATCTGGTTGTCCACCGCGCAGACGCCGAAGTCCTCGGTCCAGCCCACCCGCAACGAGCCCAGGTCGATATTGGCCGGCACCAGGAAGGACATCGGGTCGAGCGCGTAGGTGAGCGGGTCGCTGGCCGAGACGCCGGCGGAGGCCGCCAGTTGCAGGCAGGCATCGGCCACGGTGCGGCCCATCGGGCCCACCACGGAGATCGGCGTCCAGCCCAGCAGCTTGCGCGAGCTGGGCACCACGCCCGGCGACGGGCGGAAGCCCACCACGCCGCATTTGGCGGCGGGAATGCGCAGCGACCCGCCGGTATCCGAGCCCGTGCAGACCGGCAGCATGTCGCATGCCAGCGCCGCGGCCGAGCCGCCCGAGGAGCCGCCCGCGTTGAGGTTTGGGTTGAACGGATTGCCGGTGGCGCCCCAAACGGCGTTGCGCGAGTTGGCGCCCGCGCCCATCTCCGGAATATTGGTCTTGCCGGTGACGATGGCGCCGGCCGCGCGCAGGCGTGCCACCAGCACGTTGTCGGCGCCGGGCACGTTGTCGCGGTACAGCGGCGAGCCATAGGTGGTGAGCAGGCCGGCGGTGGCCTCCAGGTCCTTCACGCCCAGCGGCAGGCCGTGCAGCAGGCCCAGCGGGGCGCCGTCGAGCACCGCGCGCTCGGCAGCCAGGGCTTCCGCGCGCGCGCGCTCATAGCAGGTTGCGGTGATGGCGTTGACGAAGGGATTGACCGCCTCGATGCGGGCGATGCACGCCTCCAGCAGCTCAACCGGTGAGATCTCCTTGCTGCCGATCATGCGGCGCAGCGCCACGGCGGATTGGGCGAGCAGGTTGTCGTTCTGGATCATGATGGCATTCTCTTGCGTGGGTTGTTGCAGGCAGGGCGTTCCGATGCGTTGGCCACGCTACCGGCTCAGGCCGCGCGCCGCCACCGGCCAGACAAGTGACACGAGGCCTTTGCGCACGCCGACGATTTCGTCGTACAGGTTGAGGGTGGGGTCGCAGTGCCCGGGTACCAGCAGTACCTGGGTGCCGAGGCCGGGCAGATCGGCGCCGTTGCCGCCGGAAAGCGGTTCAAGGATGCCATGCTCGTCGTTGGCCGCCACATAAGCCACGGTCCGGCTGGGGCCATCGCCATCCCACACCAGAGGCAAGCCGGAGTCCACCGCCATCGACTTAAGGCCGGCGTCGAGCACCACACGGGGCGCGGGGCGCGTTGCCGCCGCCACGCTCATCACCGCGGTGGCAATAAACAGGCTGTGCTCGAAGCGCAGCGTGCCGCTGTAATCGTTGCGGCCATAATCGGCGTCCATGAAGATATAAGAGCCGGGCTGGATCTCCGTATAGACGCCACTGGCCAGGTCGAACTCCACGCTTCCGCTGCCGCCGCCGGTCACGGTCGCGCAAGCCACGCCGGCCTCGGCCAGCCCGGCAACGATGGCGGCGGTACGCGCCGCTGCATCCGCCGCCGCCTGCCGGCGCGCCGCGTAATCGCGCACATGCTGGATGCCGCCGTGATACGCCTGCAAGCCGCGGAATTCGAGCTGCGCGTGCGCACGGATCGCTTCGACCAGGCGCAGCGCGGCTGGCGCGTCGGCCACGCCGCAGCGGCCCTGGCCCACGTCGATCTCCACGAACACGCCGATGTGGCTGCCGGCTTGCGCGGCGGCGGTAGCCAGCGTCGCGACCTGCCGTGCATCGTCGACACAAACGCTGATGCGGGCGTCCAGCGCCATGCGCGCCAGCAGCGCGGCCTTGGCCTGCCCCGCGATCTCATTGCTGATGTGGATGTCCCTGACGCCGGCCTGCACGAACGGCAGCGCCTCGCTGACCTTCTGGCAGCAGATGCCGGCCGCGCCGCGCGCGATCTGCGCCAGCGCGATATCGGGGCATTTGTGCGCCTTGGCATGCGGGCGCAGTTGCACGCCCGCCTTGTCGGCGGCCTGCTGCATTTGCGCCAGGTTGCGCTCGAAGGCGTCGAGGTCAAGCACCAGGGCGGGCGTGTCGATGGTGGCCGCGGGCTGCCCGGCGGCGGGCGGTGCAAGGTGCAAGATCGTTGCGTCGGAATCGGGGAGCGTCATTGGCTGGCTTGTCTCGGGTCGTTCTGGATGGCGTGACGCCGCCTCCGGGGCGGCTGTGCTTGCGATGATGTGGGCAGGGGCGGGCACTGTCAAACCGAGCCCGCTTCCCGGCGCCTGCGTTCAGTCAGCCTGAATGTTGGCACGCTGCGCGATGGCGCGCATGCGCGGCAGCTCCCTGGTGATCAGCGCGGTCACGTCGGCCGCGGTGCCGTAGGACGGCTCGAAGCCATTGTCGAGCAGCTTCTTGCGCGTGTCCGGATCGGCCATGGTCTCGGCCAGCGCCTTTTCCAGTCTGGCCTTGACCTCGGGCGGCAAGCCGCGCGGCGCTACCACGGCCAGCCAGGTATCCATATCGGTAGCCGGATAGCCGCTTTCCGCCACCGTGGGCACGTCGGGCAGCAAGGACGAGCGCTTGGCGGTGGTCACGGCGATGGCCTTGACCTTGCCGGCGCGGATCTGGGGCACGGCGGCCGAGACCGTGTCCACCGAGAACGGGATCTGGCCGCCGATCAGGTCGGTCATGGCGGGCGAGCTGCCGCGGTATGGCACATGCAGCATCTTGATGCCGAGATCGTTGAGCAGCATTTCGCCGGCGAACTGCGCGGTGGTGCCGGTGCCGAAGGAGCCGTAGGAGTATTTGCCGGGCGCGGCCTTGACCGCTGCCGCGAGCTGCTTGAGGTTGTTGACCGGCACATCGCGGTTGGCCAGCAGGATCAGGCCGGTGCGCCCGGTCAGCCCGATCGGTTCGAAGCTTTTGAGCGGATCATAAGGCAGCTTGGGATGGATGGCCGGATTGACCGTGAAGGTGGTGCCCGAGCTGACCAGCAGCGTGTAGCCATCCGGCGCGGCCTTGGCCACCAGGCCGGCGCCGACGATGGTGCCCGCGCCGGGCCGGTTGTCGATCACCACCGTCTGGCCCAGGCGGTCGCCGAGCTTCTTGGCCAGCAGGCGGCCGATCACGTCGGTGGCGCCGCCGGGCGGGAAGGGGATCACCATCTGGATCGGGTGCGTGGGGTAGGCCTGGGCCAGCGCGCCGCCGGCAGGCACCGCCAGGCAACAGGCGGCCAGGCCCGCAAGCTTGAAGGTTTGAACGGTTTTCATGCTGACTCTCCTGCGTGGCAGAGGCCGGCGGCTGAGGGGGCCGGCTGGCGTGCAATGGTTAATCGTTGATCGACGATCATTGGTCAGGCTGCGAGCGCGGCCGCCTTGTCCAGGAACCCCTGGTATTCCGCCGGCGGGACGAACAGGCCGCCCGTGGTCCACACCAGGTGCGTGGCTTGCGGCATCGCGGTCTCCAGCTGGTGCCGGGCCAGATAGGCGCGCCCGGCGGCGCTTTCGCACAGCATGCGCGGGCCGCTGAAGCCGGCCGCGGCCGAGGGTTCGATGCGCAGCCCTTGCGTGCGCCAGGCAAGCTCAAGGTGCGCGAACAAGGTGTCGTCCGCCACGGTGAAGACGCCCGACAGCAGCGGGCGCATCACCGCCGCCGCCAGTTCGGAGGCGCGCGGCACGGCCAGGCCATCGGCCTCGGTGCGGTTGCTCAGGCCGAAGTCATAGACGGATGGATTGCCCCCGTCCGCCATCATCTGCACCAGGAAGCAGGGCGACTGCGTGGGCTCGGCAAAGAAGCAGTGCACATGCGGGCCAAGCCATTGCCGCATGCCGAAGGTGATGCCGGCCGGCGCGCCGCCTACGCCGCAGGGCAGATAGACGAACAGCGGATGGTCGGCATCGGCGCGGATCTCGTGCGCCTGCAACTGCCCGCGCAGGTGCAGCGCCGCCGCGCTATAGCCGAGCAGCAGCGACAGCGAGCGCTCGTCGTCCACAAAGTAGGTGAACGGATCCTGCTGCGCCTGGCGGCGCCCGGCGGCGACGGCTTCCTCATAGTCGCCCGCGTGCTCCACCACTTCCACGCCTCGGTTGCGCAGTCGCGCCTTCTTCCACGCCTTGGCGTCCGACGACATATGCACGGCCGCGCGAAACCCCAGGGCCGAGGCCATCACGCCAATGCTCAGGCCGAGGTTGCCGGTGGAGCCGACCGCCACCTGGTAGCGTGCGAACAAGGCCCGCGCGGCAGGCCCCGCGAGCGCCAGGTAATCCTCCGGCGCGCTGCGGCCGGGGCCGATCAGGCCGTGCCGCAGGGCCAGGCTTTCGGCAAACTCCAGGACTTCGTGAATGCCGCCACGGGCCTTGATGGAGCCAGCCACCGGCAAGCTGTGGTCGGCTTTCACCCAAAGGCGCCCGTGGCCCGGCGGCAGCCCCAGGCTTTCCTGCATCGCCGGCACGGCCAGCAGGGGCGATTCGATGGCGCCTGCCGTCTCCACCAGTTCCGGAAACAGCGCCGGCAGCAGCGGGGTGAAGCGCGCAAAGCGCGCTTGTGCCGCCTCGACATCAGCCAGACTAATGCTCCGCTCGCCAGCGGCCTGGGCCGGGGGCGGCGTGTCGAGGCGGGCCGGATTGCACCACATCAAGGGCTCGCCCGCGCTCAGGCTGGCGTGGAGCGCATGCGTCGGGTTTGTGGGGATAGGCTGGTTCATCGGTAAGGATTGGCTGCCATGCGTTCGGGATGACTTCATTGTTGGCCCGGTCAGGCTGTGCCGCAATCCATTTATACTTGGCGAAGTATTAGTTTTACTAATGGATATTTACGGAAAGAGATGCGCAGCGGCAGCCACTTATGAACACCTTGCTATCGTCTTCGCTGCTGAGCTGGCTGCGCTGTTTCGAGGCGTCGGCGCGGCACTGCAACTTCACCCACGCGGCCACGGAGCTGTGCGTGACGCAGGGCGCGGTCAGCCAGCAGGTCAAGCAGCTTGAGCAATGGCTGGACCGGCCGCTGTTCCTGCGCACACCGCGCGCACTGGTGCTGACACCGGAGGGCGAGCGGCTGCGTTTTGTGCTGCGGGAATCCTTCCAGGCCATCGAAGGCACGCTCACCCAGTTGCGCAAGCCGCGCGAGGCCGGCCCGATCGCGCTGAGTTGCGCGCCATCGTTCGCCATGCGCTGGCTGACCCCGCGCCTGGGCGATTTCTTTCGCGATCATCCCGAGGTGGGCTTGCGTGTCTACGGCGAGTTCCACGCGCTCGACCGCACCCGGATGGTGCGCGACGGGATCGACGCCGCGGTGCGCTTCGACCTGGGCGGCTATGACGACCTCAAGGCCCGGCTGTTCCTGGACGAATGGCTGCTGCCGGTGGCCAGCCCCGGCTTCCTGGCGGCGCATCCGGACCTGCGCGGCCCGCAGGACCTGAAGGGCGCCTGGCTGCTGCACGATGCGAGCCCCTGGGACGGCGCGCAAGCCTTCGAGGAATGGCGCCACTGGCTGCGGGTGGCGGGCGTGGAGATGGAGGCAGCCGGGCTGGAGGCCGGGCAGCGCTTCAACCTGTCCCAGCTCGCCGTGGGCGCGGCGCTGGCCGGCCAGGGCATCGCGATGGGCCGTTCGGCGCTGGTGCTCGAAGATATCGAGGCTGGCCGCCTGGTCGACCTGTTCGGCATCCATGCGCGCTCGCAGGCGTCCTACTTCTTTGTTTCGGCGCATGGGCAGACGCCGCATATCGCCATGGTGGAGGACTGGCTGGCGGCCGAGGGCGCGCGTTTCGGTGCCGCCCGCGCCAAGGTGCTCGATATACGTGCACGCGGCGTGAAAGCCACCGGGAGATGACAAACCAGCCATTCCACGGCATAGTTTGCGGCTTTCGTTTCCGGCTTTCCCGCAGCCTTGGCACGGCTTGTGGGCATTCGAGTTCCCGATGGATTTTCCTGTCCTGATCCTGGCGCTGGGCGCCATTGTGGCCGGCTTCGTGCAGGGCTTGTCCGGCTTTGCCTTCGGCATGGTGGCCATGTCCTTCTGGGTCTGGACGGTGGAGCCGCGCCTGGCGGCGACCATGGCCGTGTTCGGCTCCCTGACCGGGCAGGTGGTGGCGGCCGTGACCGTGCGGCGCAGCTTCTCGCCGCGGCAACTGCTGCCCTTCGTGGCCGGCGGCGTCCTGGGTATTCCCATCGGCGTGGCCATCCTGCCGGCGCTCAATCCGGCGGTATTCAAGACCTGCCTGGGCGGCTTGCTGGCGATCTGGTGCCCGCTGATGCTGATGTCCGGGCAACTGCCGAGAATCCGCTTCGGCGGCCGCGTGGCCGACGGCGTGATCGGCGCGGCCGGCGGCATCATGGGTGGCATCGGCGGATTCACCGGCGTCATCCCGACCCTGTGGTGCACCTTGCGCGGACTTGCCAAGGACGAGCAGCGCGCGATCATCCAGAACTTCAACCTGGCCACGCTGGCCGTGACCATGGCCACCTATGTCGGCACCGGCATCGTCACGCGCGACATGCTGCCCATGTTCCTGGTGGTGGGGCCGGCCATGCTGGTGCCCAGCATCCTGGGCGCGCGCCTGTACATCGGTATCAGTGAAATCGCTTTCCGCAGGATCGTGCTGAGCCTGCTGACGGCCTCCGGGGTGGCCTTGCTGGCCGCTTCGCTGCCGGCGTTGCTGCAGCCGTTGCACTAATGCCCTCAATGCCCTGGCGCGGCTTTGCGCCAGGGCGCGCCGGGGTTCAGGTATGAAAGCGCTCAGCTTCGGCTTGCGGCGTCGCCTCCGCGCCGCTGCGCTCGAACTCCGCGATCACCTGTGCCCCGAGCAGCAGCAGGGTGGCGGCAATCTCCAGGCTGAGCAGGACCACGATGGCGGTGGTCAGCGAGCCGTACACCACGCTGACCTGCGACAGCGTGGCGAAGTACCACACCAGCACGCGACGCGAGACTTCCCATAGCAGCGCGGCGGTGACCGCACCGATCAGGGCATGCCGCAGCGACAGGCGCCCCACCGGCATCACCAGGTAGATGGACATCAGCAGCAGGATTTCGCCCGCCAGCCCGAACAGGTAGAGCAGGGCGCGAGAGAGCCGGTCCAGCGACCAGTCGTGGCCCAGCAATTCCACATGGTGCTCGCCGATGGCCTGCAGGCTGCCCGACACCACGGTCACCAGCAGCAAGCCCGCGCTCAGCACGACGATGTAGCAATACGGCAGCACCGCCGACACCAGGAAGTGGCGGCGGCGGATCGCCACCCGGTGCACGAAGATCACCGACATGGCGTTCTCCAGCACCGTGAACGCCAGCGAGCTGAAAAAGATCATGCTCACCAGCAGCACCCAGCCGATTACCCCGCGGTTCGCCAGGAAATTGCCCAGCTCGGCGACCAGCGCGCGCGATTGTCCTGGCAGCAGCCATTCCAGATAACGGGACAATGTCGCAAGCAACGACTCCGGTTCGATCACATGCGACAGCGCGATCACCATCAGGATCAGCATTGGCACGATCGACAGCAGCGCGTAGTACGCCACGGCCCCGGCCAGCAACAGCCCCTGGTTGGCGCGGAAATGCCTGAGCGTGCGCAGCACGAAGCGGCCGGGATGTTTCAGCACCAGGCGGGCGCGTGCGTCGAGTATCGGCATGGCATAGGGTCCGTCATCGGCAGGGCGGCGATACGAAGCGCCGGCGACCGAGCCTGGCGGTTGCCCGGCCGTTTTCGCGCCGCTTGCGTCGCTCCTCTCAATGTGGCGCATCGCGTGCGGCGCGGCAAGGCGTGCTTGTCCTACACCGGCTAGCGGCTTTCGCCGACAGAATCCCGCCCCGGCAAGGCTATGCTTGATTGATGCGAGGCGGGCGCCTGCGCCTGCGTGTGCTTTGCGCATTGCATTCGTCCCCCATGCCCTGGGCCCGATACCCCGCCTTGTGTCCGGGAAGAGTCCACCGCCACCGTCAGCCGCGCTGGTATGGCGCCCCCAAGCCACCTTTCATGCTGTCTTTCATGCGAGCAATCTGTAACCCATGGCCGATCTGAACGCCGGGCCCGCTGCGGCGAGCCAATCGTCCATTCCTCCTGACGCGGATGCCGGCCCTGGCGCCGGGGCGGACAGCCACGCACCCGCGCCTGAATCCGCAACCGGGCAGGCGGCGGCCGCCGCCCTGGCAAGCGTGGCGCCGGAGGCCGCTCCCGACTCTGTACCTGCGGGACGCAGCGCACGGGCGCTGACCGTCCTCGCGGTGCTGGCCTCGCTCTATACGTTGCACCTGGCCCGCGAGTTTGTGATTCCCGTGGTGCTGGCGGTGGTCATTGCCTACATGCTGGATCCGCTGGTGACCGTGCTGTGCGGCCGCCGCATACCGCGCGTGCTTGGTGCCTCGCTAGTTCTGCTTGCGCTGCTGGCCGGCGTGGTCTGTTGCGCCTACTTGCTGCAGGACCAGGTATCGGGGCTGGTGGACCGCTTGCCGGAAGTGGCTACCAAGCTGTCCCGCTCGGTGGGCGCCTTGCTCAGCGGCGACGACTCGATGCTGCAGAAGATCCGGCGGGCGGCCACGGTGCTGGGCGGCACCGGGCAAGGGCCGCCCGTGCGTGGCTCGCGGGTCATCGTGGAACGCGCCGGGGACTCGCTCAACAATATCCTGCTGGCTGGCTCGGTTGGCGTCTTCGCGCTCGTCGGCCAGGCATCGGTGGTGTTGTTCCTGAGTTTCTTCATGCTGGTGTCCGGCGACATGTTCAAGCGCAAGTTCGTCAAGATGGCCGGGACCACGCTGTCGCAAAAGAAGATCAGCGTGCACATGCTCGACGAGATCAACCGGCAGATCCAGCGCTACATGGTGATGCTGGTGGTGACCAATGCCATGGTTGGCGCGCTGACCTGGTTCCTGCTGAAATGGCTGCACGTGGACAACGCCGGCACCTGGGCGCTGGCCGCCGCCGCCTTGCATCTGGTGCCTTATTTCGGCGCGGTCCTGATCGCCGTGTGCATCGGGCTTGCCGCCTTCATGCAGTCCGGCGACTTCGGCACGGCGGCGATGGCGGCGGGCGGCTCGCTGCTGGTCGCCACCCTGATCGGCGCGCTGGTCACCACCTGGATGACCGGACGCATGGCCAAGATGAATGCCGTCGCCGTGTTCATCGTGCTGCTGCTGTTCACCTGGCTATGGGGCACCTGGGGTGTGCTGTTGGCCATTCCCATCGCCGTGATCGCCAAGGTTGTGGCGGATCATGTGGAGGGGCTGGAAGTGCTCGCGGAGTTCCTGGGCGAGTGAAGGCCGTTGCGGGGACGGCCCGCTGATGCTCACTGCTGTGCGACGAAACGCGCCACCAGTTTCGCAACGGCGGCCGGCACCGCATACGGCAGGCACGCTTGCAGGTGCAGGGTGCCTGCCGTATGCCAGGCCAGTTCCGCCTCGCGTTCGTCGAAGCGCAGCGTGCCTTCGGCAAACACGCGTTCCTGGCGCATCCCCTGGTTCATCGAGACAAACCGCAGCGGCACCACTTGCGCCGGGTTGTTGCCGGTGTCCAGCCACAGCCACTGGTACTTGCGCGAGCGCGGGGCATCGGCGGGCAGGCCGAGGCGCTTGATTTCCAGCACCGTGCCGGCGTGGCCGGTAAAAGCAAAGAGGATCTCGTAGGCGGGCGTGGCCGGGGTTTGTGTCATGGCTGGCTGGAAAGCGGGCGTGCCGGCATCGCGGCAGCATCCCTGGGATGCGCGATTCTACCCGTGCCTCCCACATGCGCAAACGGCGCATATCGATAGCCGAACACCTTCACTCCATGCCCTGGGGACGGGGTGCCGACATCGCTGCAAGCGAGCCGGCGCCGCAAGTGCCGGTCGCCCCTTGATAACAGTGGCCAGCCTGCGCGCCGGCGATGCGGCTACGCGGCCAGTGCTTCCTCGACGAACAGCAAGCGATCGTTGCCCCAGAACAATTCGTCGCCGACGATGAAACTGGGCACGCCGAACAACCCGCGTGCCACGGCCGCTTCGGTGGCCTGTTTCAGGGCATCCTTGACCACGGGGTCGTCGATCATGGCCAGCACCTCGCGCGTATCGAACCCGGCCGCCGTGAGCACGGCGCCAATCTCGGCCGGGTCGTTCAGGTTGCGCTGCTCTTCCCACATGGCGGTGAAGATCGCCGCCACATAGCGGTGGAACGCCGCCTCGTCCCGCATCTGGAAGCCTGTCGCGGCGCGCATCAGCGCCAGCGTGTTGACCGGGAAGTGCGGATTTTGCCTGAGGTTTGCGCCGTAGCGCCGCGACCAGCGCTGCGTGTCGGTCTTCGACCAGAGACCCTTGGCCGGAATCTCCGCGGGGCTATGGTTGCCGGTGGCCTTGAAGACGCCGCCCAGCAGGATCGGCCGCCATATGATCTCGGCGCCGGTGCGCTGCGCCACGCGAGGCAGTTCCTTGTAAGCCAGATAGGAATAGGGGCTGCCGAAGTCGAAATAAAACGCTACTTGCCTGCTCATGCCGTCGTCTCCGCTTGTTGTCGTGTCTTGTCATTGATCGCTTCACTGCCGCGCTGGCCGCGCCTTACCACGGCTCGATCCACGGCCGGATGTCGAGTTCATGCGTCCACGCGTCGCGCGGTTGCTGGTGCAGCATCCAGTAGGTATCCGCAATGTGCTCGGGATTGACAATGCCGTCGTCCTGCTTGGTGGCGTAGCGGTCGGGGAAGTTCGAGCGGATGAAGTCGGTATCGATGGCGGCATCCACGACCAGGTGCGCCACATGGATATTCTTCGGGCCCAGCTCACGCGCCATGCTCTGGGCCAGCGCGCGCAGCGCGTGCTTGGCACCCGCGAAGGCGCTCATGCCATCGCGCCCGCGCAGGCTGGCGGTGGCGCCGGTGAAGAAGATCGAACCGCGCCCGCGCGGCAGCATCACGCGGGCTGCCTCGCGCCCCATCAGGAAGCCGCCGAAGCAGGCCATCTCCCAGACCTTGAAGTAGACGCGCGACGTGGTTTCCAGCACGGAGAACCGCACATTGGCGCCGATGTTGAATATCGCCACCTCCAGCGGCGCGATCTCGCGCTCGATGCGCTCGATCAGCGCCACGGTCTCGTCTTCCTTGCGGGCGTCGCAGGCAAAACCATAAGCCTCGCCACCCTCGGCGCGGATCTGCTCGACCAGTGGGGCCAGCTTGTCGGCGCTGCGGCGCGTCACGCACGCGATATAGCCTTCGCGCGCAAACCGGCGCGCAATGGCGCCGCCGGTGGCGTCGCCAGCACCCACCACGAGGATGGCTTTCTTGTCGGACATGTTTGTCTCCGGTCTTGGATTGTCAGCCCGGGCAGGGACGCGGACGGGCTGTTTGCGCTCTGGCCGACGCCACCCGCTTCCAACGGGCGCGGATCCGGCGTAAGCTAAACGTTCGTTTAGTAAACGAACGTTATGGTATGAATGCGGGTCGCGTCAAGTCCCGTCCTTATCCGTATTCCTGTTTCTATCCCTGTCCCGAGCCCTGGAAGAGCAATGCGTTATTCCGCAAGTCATAAAGCCGCCACTCGCCAGCGGGTCCTGGAGGCCAGCGGCGCGCTGGTCAAGCGCGAGGGGTTTGCCGCCACCGGCGTTGACCAGCTGATGGGCGCGGCCGGCCTGACCGGCGGCGCCTTCTACAGCCATTTCGATTCCAAACAGGCGCTGCTGCGCGAGGTGATCGCGCGGGAGCTGCAGCGCAGCCGCGAGCTGCTGCTGCTCGACGGGGAGGGGGGCGATGGCGCGTGGCTGGCGGGGATGCTGGACCGCTATCTCACCATGGGGCACGTACGGCATCCGGAGACAGGATGTCCGTTGCCGAGCCTTGCGGCGGAGATTGCGCGGGCCGATGCTCAGACACGCACTGCCTGCGAGGACGGCCTGGTTGCCATGCAGCGGGATATCGCCGGGCGGCTCGGAAGCGGCGAGGCGGCCTGGGGCGTGATGTCGCAGTGCGTGGGCGCATTGATGCTGRCACGCACGGTGGCCAGCCAGGATGTGGCGCGGGAGATCCTGGCTGGTGCGCGGGACATGCTGGAGCGGCGGCTGGGCGAGCAGGCCGTGGATGCGAGGGGATCGAAGTAACGGGTTCCCCGTTCGTTCCCCGTTCCTTGCTTCACCCTCTCAACGACTGGCGACTTCCATTTTCCCTCCAGCAGTGCCGAGGCCCCCACCGCGCGAGCCGCATAGTCGTTCTTGAGGATACCGGGGATGCAAACCAGTGAAACAGCGGGGCGTGCGGCGCCGCACGCTGTCAGTCGGTAGCGGGCGTCAATGGCGGCAATTTCCAGCTGCCATTCATCGCCGCCTCGCTCGGCCCGTACAGCCGGCCCACGGCGCTATACATGCCTTCGGGTGCGGGCAGCCAGTTGGACTCCTTGTCCTTGCCCGGGGAGACATGGCCCACGTAGAGCGTGAGTCCGCCGTCGGCATCGTATTTCAGGCCCTTGGTGCGGTCGCCGATCGAATAGCGCTGGAGGGGATTGGCATACAGGAAACGATCCGGCAGCGTGTAAAGCGTGATCGACCAGAAAAACCTGGCGGGGGGTAACTGGCCCGGCCCGAAACGGATCTTCGACGCCTTGCGGCCGTCGCCCACATAGCCGCCATACCAGGCCTCCGCCAGCGAGTTGCCGTACAGGCCCATTTCCGCCGCGATGGCGCGGGTGAGGTAGTCGTTCTTCATGAATTCCCGCGTGCCGAACAGTCCGTTGGACGACAGCGTGATCTTGGCCTTCTCCGCCAGCGCGGCCCGGGCATCCTTCACGCCCGCGTCGATCGCCGCCAGCCTGGCGGGTGGCAGCTTGCCGGCGTCGAAGGGCCGGCCAGGGCCGATGCCGATCTTGCCAAAGCGCTGCATCAGCGCCATTTCGCTGGAGACCGGCGGCTGCGTGAACTGCAGCAGGAAGTTCAGGTAGCCGATGAAGTCATGCGTGCGCGCCTTTGCCGGGTCGTAGGGCGGGAAGGCCACGGCCGGCATGGCAGGGGGCGGCGCGGCGTTCAGGAAGGCGCTCAAGGGGCGCAGTTGCATGCCCGCCTGGATCGCCTTCACGTTGGGCAGGTCGTCGGGCCCGTCCAGCGCGGTGCGCGTCAGGGTCATCACGATCTCGGTCTCGGAGCGGAACACCTCCTTGATGCCAGGCGGCGTCGGGCCCTTCCATTCCGGACCGGCGATCATGTAGTTGCCAGCGCCGTTGCCCGTGGCCCGCGTGCCCACGTAGGCGAAGTTATAGGTGAAAAGATCGACCCACTGCTGCACGTAGTAGCGCTTGGCCGGCACCTCGGGCACGGTGATCACCCAGGGTTCGGCGCGCAGGTCCAGCCATGCCCAGGAATACGGCGTGTCGTTATTGGGCGTGACCACGTCGTGGTTGTCGGGCGTGTAGAGCGTGGAGTAATGGCGGTACTTGCCGAAGCCGCCAACGTATTCCGGGCTGGCCGGATTGGCGAGCTGCTTATACATCGTGTTGTAGTTTTCGATCATCGGGAATGCATAGATATAGGCATCCCTGGCGATGGCGCGGATTTCGTCCTGCGTGGCAGCGGACTGCGCCACGGCTGGCCCGGCGCCGGCAATGAAGCCGGCCAACGCGAACCCGATCGCAAATGCCGGCAATCTGGCCATTGCAACTCTCCCTTTGATTAGTTGTTTGTCTTTTTCTGGTGCCGGCCCGGACTCAGTCGTCCGCGACCGGGCGCGAGCGCCAGCGGCCGTCGCTTTGCTTGCAGAACCAGCCGGTCCAGTTGTCTTCCTGATCCCCGCGCTTGAGCTGTGCCTTCAGTTGCCGGCAGGGCTGGCCCTTGTCGGTCTTGCTGCGCAGCGGCGTCAGCTGGCCTTCGATCGGCTTGCGCTTGCCTTCCGGGGGGGCGGTCCAGGAGACCATCGTCCCGTCGGCGCCTTTGTTCAGCACGTCGCGCACGTTCAGGGCGAACGCGTTCGATTCCTTCTGGCTCATGGTGCCGACGACCGTGCCGTGGATAAAGGTGTCGAGGTAGGCGAACGCTGGTGCGGCCGGGGCGAGCAGGGCAGCGCTGAGTAGCGTGGTACGGAGCAGCAGGCGCGGTGTCATGGCAAGGGTCCTTGGTGGACATTGGAAACGGCTTGGGGAACCGGCACGGAGGCGGAGACTCTGCCGCGCTACTTGATGTACCGAAAACGGCGCATTTCGTCGCCCATGGAAGAGGGCGCCAGCCAGTATCCCTGCCGCAAACTTAGTCCACTCTGGCAGCAAAAGGCAATACAGTCTGTTTGCGCAGCGAGTTAAGGCACATGAATAGCCCGGATCGCCACGGCTGCCCGGACTCACGGCGTGATACTGAACAGGCCGTCGAAGGTATCGAGCAGGTGTCGGCGCCGAGGGGAGAAACGCGTAAGCGGTAGAGGCTAAAAAAAGCCAGTGGTTCGGCATTGGCATGTTGCTGGCACGGGTTCGCATTTTTGGGGAGCGGGGTGCCGACGTTATGGGAGGCGCACGGCCAGTTGAAGTGAAAGTTTTTGTGCCGCGATCTGAATAGTGTGGCGAACTGCACCATTGCGCAGCACTTCATTGGAAAATGCGCCTGGTCCGATATGAAATCTTTCAACCGGCACTCCGCACCGGGCCGAGGCAAGCTATCTTCAAGCCAGACTTACCGCAGCACGCTTGGCCACGCTGCTTAGTCAGGGCTTTTGCCTGTCCTTGATTCAGGTGTTTGTTCATCCTTTCGCTGACTACTTGCCAGGATTTCCATGCCAAACCGTAATTTGCTCTCCCATTCCCTGCACGCAGTCTGCCTTGCCGCGGCCGTGCTCTTCACACCTCTGAGCCAGGCTGCGGGCACTCCCGTCGTCGGCATTGCCGAGGAACTGGTGGTTTCCGGCCGCATCGTCGCCATCGATCCGGATTCGAAGGCGGTGCTGGTGCAGGGCCCGCGCGGCAACGTCGTCGAACTGATCGGTGGCGATGAAGTGAAGAACTTCAAGCAGATCAACAAGGGCGACATGGTGACGCTGACCCGGGACGACGCCGTGGTCACCACGCTGGATCCGGTAGACACCAAGGACACGCCAATCACGGAATCGGTGGAGCGCACCGCGCGCGCGGGGGACGGCGCCAAGCCCGGCTTCGCGCGTGAGATCACGACCACGGTCACGGCGCAGATTACCAAGGTCGATACCAAGAACCGCACCGTGACCTTCCGCACCCCGCGTGAGACGCTGCGCACGGTCAAGGTACGGGACCCGAATATCGACCTTAGCAAGATCAAGGCGGGCCGGCTCGCCAAGATCGTCTATCGCGAGGTGGTCTCGATCGTAGTCACCGGCCCGGCGAAGTCCTGACCCTGGCAAGATCGCGCGGCATCCCGCGGCGCTGTATGGCCGCGGGATGCTTGCGTTTACGCGCTAGCGGTGAAAGCCGTGGAAGCCGCCCATGCGCCGGCCGCCGCCGCCGAAATTGCCGCTGAAGTTGCCGCCGCCGCCCCATTGGTGCGCTGTCTGCCCGAAGCGCTGCTGTCCCACATTGCGCGCCTGCCGCTGCTGGTCCAGTTGGCCGGCGACATCCGGGTTGGGCTGCACCGGCTGCCAGCCGCCCGACGTGTGCTTCTGCCAGCCGCCATCCTGGGTGTGCTGGTAGACGTTCCCGTCGTGCCCGGCGTACACATCGCCGTTGTTCCAGGCCACCGCATTGCCCTTGTCCCGGTTGACCATCACGCCCTTGCTGGCCGCTTCATGCTGGCCGGTCTGCGTGTTGCCCGCCACGCCGAACTCGGCCGCGCCCGCACGCCCGGTCTGCGCGTTATAGCCCGCTACCTGGCGCCCGGCGGCGTAGTTGCCGGTGTACTCGTTGCCGGCGACGCCGCCACGCCCGGCGCCGCTGCGCCCGGTCGACGGGTTGGAGAAGGCGCCTTGCCGTCCGGCCGCGGCATTGCCGCTGTAGGGGTTGAAGGCGGCGCCGGCGCTGCCCTGGTAGCGCGCGCCGGTTGCCGGGTTGTACCCGGCGCCGGCGGCGCCGCGCCATTGCGTGCCGGTCCAGGCGTTGTAGCCGGCGGCATGCGTCACCGTGCCTTGTCTCCAGCGCCCGTAGAAATTCGCCGTGTTGACGTTGACGTAGTTCCAGTAGCCGCCGCCCCAGTAGGGGCCCCAGTAGGGCGCGGCTGCGCCCCATACCGCGCCCACGGCGAAACCGAAGGCGAAGCCCTCCGCGGTGCCAAGCGCAAAGCCCGCGCCATAGCCATAGGTGGGGGGATAGCCGTAATAAACCGAGCCCACGTAGGCCGGGTAGACATAGCCCGTGCCGTAGACCACGGTGCCGTCCGGGTTCACCACCACGCCCATATAGCCGGGCGTATAGCCGACCACCACCGTGTCCGGGTTGACGGAGTAGATGCGCACATAGGTAACGTAGTGCAGCGGCGAACTGGCCGGGATGGTGTAGATCGTGCCCGGCACGTCGGTGGCGACGCGCCAGGGGCCGGTGGGTGCGGCGGCGGTGAACCACACGCCGTTGGACACCGCGTAGTAGTGCTCGCCGTCAACCTGGAGTACCGGCGTGGCGGCGTTCACCGCGTAGCTCAGCGAGGTGCCGGTAATGGGCATGAAACGCGGCGAGCCGTCGAAGGCGACCGCGAGCGTGGCCTTGGCGCGCGACACCGATGCGGTCTGCGGGATGGTGGCGGCGATCTGCGCCTCGCGGGCCTGCGGCGTGCCCGGCACCGATACCAGCACGTTGGCCTTGGGATCCTGCGGCGGGATCTTGGCAAAATCCGCCGGCAGATCGCGTCCGGGCACGAACTCCCAAGGGCCATCGAACCCCGGCGCGCGGAACCAGCGGCCGGAAAGCAGCACGTAATACCGGTTGGACGCGGGGTCGACGAATACCGCGCGATCGGTATTGGTCACCGTCAGCAGGCCAACGCCGGCCACCGGCGACAGCTTTGGCGTGCCGTCGATGACGATCAGCTCCGTGGGTGCGGTGGACACCAGTACCGCCGGCGGATTGGCGGAGCGCTTGCCGTCGGCGGGCAGCATCAGGTCGGCCTTGACGCCGGTCTGTGCGCGCCCGGCGGCGGTCGCCAGGGCTTGCGGCGGGCTGGTCAACACCGCCCACGGCCCGCTTAGCCCGTCAGCGGTGTACCAGTAGCCCGCGGCCTGCAGGTAGAGCTTGCTGCCGCTATCGCGCAGCAGCAGGGCGCGGCTGTTGAGCGCGTGCTGGAAGCGCGTGCCGCTCAGCTCGCGCCAGGCCGGCTCGCCGTCCACCGGCACCAGCAAGGTCGGGACCGATGCGAACACGATGCGCGGCGCATCGTTCCTCACCGCCACGCCGGGCGCCTTGGCCTGTAGTTGCGAGACGGCGTAGCTGGCCTGCAGTTCGTCGAGCGGCACCGTCATGCCGGCCTTGGGCAGGCGCCCCACCAGCGCCGCGCGCACCTGGTCGGCGCCACCGGGATTGGTCGGCACCTCGACGCTGGTAATCTGGATGTCGCGCATCTGCACCAGGCCGGAGGCCTTGTCGATATCGGCGCGCGCCGCAAAATGCGCCACGCCGTAGGTAGGCGCGCCGTCCTTGGCGCCCACCGCAACGGCGGCGCGGCCGGACAGGCGATCGCCATCCCATTGCTCCACCTGCGGCTGGTAGATCTCGATATGCTGGGAAGCGGCATCGAAATCGCGCGGCCAGGTCAGCGGCGCCACGGCCTTCGGCGGGTTGGCGGCCTGTGCCTGGGGCAAGCCCAGCGCCAGGCATCCGGCGATCAGCAACAGGCCCAGCGGCGCGGCGAGATGGCGGCCGGGCCCGGATGTCTGCGTGGGCGTTGGTATCGGCTTTTGCATAAGACGGCTCCAGTGCTGTGGAAAGGTGGCGGGATGGCACAGCGGCGGCTTAATGCCAGGCGCTGCCCACCTGGACATAAAAGGCGTTCTGGTCTCTGCTATGGGCCACGTCGATGCCGATCGACACCCCCAGCTTGCGCGCGATCAGGTAGCGAAAGCCCCCGCCGATGCTATACACGGTGGCCGCGTTGGAGAAGCTGTGCCATCTGCCATAGGCCTTGCCCGCGCCGGTAAAGCCCAGCAACGACCAGCGCGGCGTCGCTTCCCAGCGCAACTCCAGTTCGGTGACGACGGCGTTGCGGTCCTGGTAGCGGCCCTTGGATACGCCGCGCAGATCGACGAAGGGCTGCGCGTAGAAGGGAATATCGCCGGTGGAGAAGCGCCCGTCGGCGCGCAGCCCGAGGATCCATGTGCGCGCCAGCGGCTGCCAGGTGAAGCCGCGCGCGTTGTACATATTGAAGTTCTGCGTGCTGCCGAAGCCGCCGCGCGCGAACTGCGCTTCCAGCTCGGCATAGCTGCCGCGGCTGGGATAGAAGATGTTGTCGCGTGAATCGTAGTCGACCACCAGGCCGCCCTTGCCGATGCGCTGGTTGCGGTCCATGCCCCCCAGTTCGGTGGCCACCGGGCCCTTGAAGGTGGCGGTGGAGTCGAACAGGACGTAGCGCGGCCCCACGTACCAGTGGGAGTCACCGATGCGCGCCATGAATTGCTGCACCAGGAACAGCCCCTCCAGCTGGTAGGCGCGCGCCTGGTTGAGCAAGCCGAAGTAATCGAGTTGCGCATCGACCTTGGCCAGCGCGCCGAGGTAGCGGTAGCGGTCGCCGTCCCAGGTATGGAAGTGTGCCGCGCCCACGCCCCAGGTGCCGTTGCCGGTATAGGCACCGCCCACCGCGGTGATATTGGGTGGTGCCGGACCCTGCCCGCTGGCTTGCGCCTTTTCGGCGGCGTCCTTCATCGATTCGGAGAAAAACAGCAGGCCCAGGCCGGCGCCGTAGCCGATGGCCGGCTCGGTGATGAGGGTCGGCACCGGCAGCGCGCCCTTGTGGTTGAGCAGGAGGTCGCTTGCGTCGAGCATGCCGTCTTCAGGGTCGAACAAGCTCAGCGCTCCCGGGTCCTTCTCTTGCTTCTGGCTGTTCTGCGGCGAGGGTTGGGCGTGCGCGGTTGCCGCCGCGAGCGCGAGCAGTCCGCATGCAAGCAAGGCTTGTTTGGCAGGAAAGCGGTTCGGATTCTGCATGAAAGGCGTTGGGGGCGACGGCGGGCTCGGTTACGTCCCGCCACCTTAAGCCATCGCCCTGCGGCGTGGACGCCATGCGAAAATTTTCAGATCACATGGGAAAAGTTCTGTATATCGCACCTCGGCAGCCTATGTCAGCATCGCCCTGAGTGATTGATGCGCCAGTTGGGTTCTTCAGCTGGCAGCAAGCAGGAATTTCCGGGGAAATGCAACGATGAAGACGAATCTGCTGCGCTGCGGACAGGCCGCCATGCTCGCACTGACACTGGGCGCCGCGCCGGGGCTGCATGCGCAATCCGCCGCGGAGGACGCCAACAAGAGCAACAACCCGCTCAACCCGGCGCCTTCGCTCAATCTGCAGAACTACTACTCGCCCCGGGTGTACGACACCAACGTGCACACCAACGATTTCCTGCTGCGCGGCACGCTGCCCATCCTGCCCGGCAATCTGGTGGGCGTGCCGCAGATCCTGCGCGCCACGGTGCCGGTCAGCACGCGCCCGCAGGCCGATGGCAGTTACACCACGGGACTTGGCGACATCAATATCTTCGATATTTTCCTGCTCAGGTCCCAGGGCACGCAGATCGGCGTGGGGCCGTTGCTGACCATGCCCACCGCAACCTCGCCGGAGCTCGGCACCGGCAAGTGGCAGGCCGGCCTGGCCGCCGTGGTGGTGGATCCCACTCCGGCCCGGCTGCTGGGTGCCCTGGTGCAATGGCAGCACTCCTTTGCCGGGCAGAGCTCGCGCCCGACCGTGCAGACGCTGACGTTCCAGCCCTTCGGTATCTTCAATTTCCCGGGTGGCTGGTATGCGCGTTCCACCGGCATATGGACTTTCAACCTGCAGAACGACGCCTATTACATCCCGGTGGGCCTTGGCTTCGGCAAGGCGTGGAAGGAGGGCAAGACCATCATGAATGTGTTTGTCGAGCCCCAGTATTCGGTGGCACACCACGGTCCGGGGCAGCCGCAATGGACGGTGTTCGCCGGCTTGAACATGACGTTCGGCAAGTAGGGAGCGCAAGGTGTCGCGGCTGGAGCGCCACGTTGGCTCCCACAACAATTCCCTAACATCGGTGCCAAAAATTTTCATCTCTCCCCCCGGCTTGCTCTGGCATGCTAAAAGCACGCCCCAGGCTGGGGCGTGGCCAGCCTATTGCGGACCGCAACCATGAATCGTCGTCGAGAGAAGGACAGTCAATCCCGCCGGACGGCCCCGGCCGCGGTGACGGTGGCGGGGCCGGCGCCCGCGCGCTGGCGCCGCGCGCTGTGGATCGGCGCGGCGGTGCTGGCTTGCGCGGCGGTGGGCGGCGGCGCAGCCTGGTGGCAGGCGCGCGGCACCGCGCAGTTGCGGGCCAAAGCGGTATTCGGCGATGGCACGCGCGGCCCCAGCGACATGGCCTGGGTGCCGGGCGGGGAATTCCTGATGGGCAGCGACCATAAGCTGGCGCAGGCCAACGAGCGGCCGGCCCACAAGGTGCGCGTACATGGTTTCTGGATGGATATCCACCACGTCACCAACGCGCAATTTGCCGCCTTCGTGCGCGCTACCGGCTATGTCACCACGGCCGAGCGCAAACCGGACTGGGAGACGCTGCGCGTGCAGTTGCCGCCCGGCACGCCGCGTCCGCCCGATTCGGCGATGGTGGCGGGCGGCATGGTGTTCGTCGGCACCAGCCGGCCGGTGCCGCTGCAGGATTACTCGCGCTGGTGGCGCTATGTGCCCGGCGCGGACTGGCGGCATCCCAGCGGCCCCGACAGCAATATCACCGGCAAGGACGATCATCCGGTGGTTCAGGTTTCCCATGAAGACGCGCAGGCCTACGCCAAATGGGCCGGCAAGCGCCTGCCTACCGAGGCCGAATGGGAGTTCGCCGCGCGCGGTGGGCTGGAACAGGCGACCTATGGCTGGGGCGACCAGTTCGCCCCGGAAGGCCGGCAGATGGCCAACGTCTGGCAGGGACAACAAGCGCAGCCGTTCCCGGTGGTCAGCGCCAAGGCCGGCGGCGCGCTCGGCACCAGCCCGGTGGGCACGTTCCCGGCCAACGGCTACGGCCTGTCCGACATGACCGGCAACGCCTGGCAGTGGGTGGCGGACTGGTACCGCGCCGACCAGTTCCGGCGCGAAGCCGTGAGCGCCAGGCCGATCGAGAACCCTGTCGGCCCGGCCGATTCGTGGGATCCCTCGGAGCCCGGCGTCCCCGTGGCCGCACCGCGCCGCGTCACGCGCGGCGGGTCCTTCCTCTGCAATGAAGACTATTGCCTGAGCTATCGCCCCAGCGCCAGGCGCGGCACCGATCCGTACAACAGCATGTCGCACCTCGGCTTCCGGCTGGTGGTGGACGACACACAGTGGAAGCAGGCCAGGGACGGCAAGCCCGCTACACAGGCTGCCGCAGGTGGCCCGCGGCCAGGCTGAGCGGGGCGGAACCATTTCCGAAGCGCGGCGCGGCAGGGGCCTGCGTGCCGGTGGCAGTTTTTCGCCTGCTGCCTGGCGAATCGCGGTTCGTTGACAGGGAAGGCATGACACGCATGAGCCGGATCGGGACCGGTCGCTTGTAGCGGGGCGGCGGCGCCCGCACGGCGCGGGATGGGATGCACGCGGAGGCTGGGACAGATGAGCAGGAACCGGGCACATTCAGCCGCGATGGCGGCACCGCCACCGGGACGGCCCGCAATGCCGTCACGGCCCCTGGCGCTGGAAGCGGCAGAGACGCATGGGGCTTTGCTGGCGGCGCTGCTGTTCGCCTCCGGTGCATCCGCGCTGGTCTACCAGGTACTGTGGATCAAACAGGTGGCGTTGATCGTTGGCGTTGACGTCTATGCCGTCACCACGGGTGTCAGCGCGTTCTTCCTCGGCCTGGCCTGCGGCGGCTGGGCGCTGGGCCGGCGCGCGGACCGCGCGGCACGGCCCTTGATGTTCTACGCCGCGCTGGAACTCGGCATCGCGGTGCTGGGCCTTGGCGCCACGCTCGGGCTGGCGCAGGCGGCACCGTGGTTCGTGGCGATCGAGAGCCGCGCCGGCCTGCTGGCCTGGTGCCTGCCTTTCGCGCTGATCGGGGCGCCTGCCTTGTTGATGGGCGGCACCTTGCCCGCGCTGATGGCGGCCTGCGCGCCGCCGGCGGGCAAGGTGGCGCGTACCGGCGGCGGGCTCTACGCCGCCAATACCCTGGGCGCCATGGCCGGCGCCTTGCTGACTACCTTCATGCTGGTGCCTTCGTTTGGCGTGCGTGGCGCCGCCATGGCCGCTGCGCTGGTCAACCTGGCGCTGGCGGCAACGGCGTTTGGCTTTGGCCGCGCCAGCGCGCCTCGGGCAATCGATGCCGCCGCGGCCGCACCCGTGGCCGCGCCGCAAGCGCGGGCACGGCTGGCGGTGGGGCTCTATGCCGTGGCCGGCGGCATCGCGCTCGGCTATGAAGTCGTCTGGTCGCAGATCATCGTGCAGTTCATGAGCACGCGCAGCTTTGCCTTCACCATCGTGCTGGCCACCTACCTGGGCGGCCTGGTGGCAGGCAGCGCCATCTACGCCCGTTTTGCCGACCGCGTGCGCGATCCGTGGGGCGTGTTTGGCGTGCTGGTGGGGCTCGCGGGCCTGGTCGCGCTGCTGCAGTTGGCGGGGCTCGGGAACTGGCTGGTCCAGTTGCAGGTGAGCCTGGCAGGCGTGGTCATGGCGGCCACGGGCAGCGAGTTGGCCGCAATGTRCGCGCGCTTTGCASTGGCGGGGCTGTGCGTGGTGTTTGCGCCCACGATGCTGCTCGGTGCGGCGTTTCCCGCAGCCTTGCGCTTGTGTGCCGAACCCGGTCATATCGGCCGCGACGTCGGCGTTGTGCTGGCGCTCAATACGGCGGGCGGCATCGCCGGCACCTTCCTGAGCGGCTTCGTGCTTGTGCCGGCGCTAGGCCTTGTCCATACCCTCGGGATACTCGCCGCCGCGGCGGCTACGGTGGGCACGGTTGCCGTGCTGCGCGGCCCCGGCGTGCGGCCCGCCCTGTGCGCGGCCGCCCTGGGCATCGGCGTCTGCGTGGCAGTGGCCGCCGTGCTGACGCCGCCCGATCGCCTCGCGCGGCTGCTGGCCGAGGCCAAGGACGGCACCCTGGTCTCCTACGAGGAAAGCCCTGGCGGCACGGTCGCCGTGATCGAGCAGGGCAGGCCGGGCGCCAGCTTCCGGCGCCTGTACATCTCAGGTGTTTCCAACTCGGGCGACGCCATCGGGTCGCTGCGCTACATGCGGCTGCAGGCCTTGCTGCCGCTGCTGGTCCACACGCAGGAGCCGCGCTCGGCGCTGGTGGTTGCGCTTGGCACCGGCATTACCGCGGGCGCGCTCACGCAATACCCGGGGCTGGAACGCCGCGTCACGGCCGAGCTGCTGCCCGCGGTGGTGCGTGCCGTGCCGGAGTTCCGGGGCAACTACGACGTCAGCCGCCATCCCCGATCCGACATCCGCGTGCGCGACGGCCGCCATGAACTCCTGCGCTGCCCCGAGCGCTACGACCTGATCACCCTGGAGCCGCCGCCGCCATCGGCTGCCGGCGTGGTGAATCTCTACTCGCGCGATTTCTACGAGCTGGCGCGCAGCCGCTTGCAGCCGGGCGGGCTGTTTGCCCAGTGGCTGCCGCTGGCCACGCAGAACGACGAAGACTCCCGCGCRCTGGTGCGCAGCTTCCTTGACGCGTTCCCGCACGCCTCGCTTTGGACTACCGAGGTGCACGAGATGCTGCTGGTGGGCTCGGATGCGCCGCTGGACCTGGACGCCGCGCGCATCCAGGCGCGCTTCAACCAGTCAGCCGTGGCCGGCGCCCTGCGCGAGGTCGGCATCAATTCGCCCGCCGCGCTGCTCGCCACCTGGGTGACGGGACGGGAAGGGCTGGAGCGCTACGCCGCCGGCGCGCCGGCCGTGACGGACGATCGGCCGTTGATCGAATACGCGGGCTGGGTGCGGCGCGACGAGATATCGCGCGTGCTGCCCGCCTTGCTGGATCTGTATATGGCACCGCCGTTGCGCGGCGCAGACCCTGCCTTTCAGGCGGATATCGATCAGGAGCGTCGCCGGCTGATGCACTTCTACGCGGCCACGCTTGCCGCTTACGCCGGCGACCGGCAGCGCTGGCGGGAAGAGATCGGGCTGGCCGTGCAGGGCGGCGAGGCCAACCAGTACTTCCGCCGCATGCTGGGCATGCGGGACTGAGCAACGAGAGATTCGAGAACACGGATTGGGGAAACCGGGGCCGCCGGCAGCGGTCGGGTAACAGAGGAGGAGCACACATGCGAATCAATCGCTCACTGAAGCGAGCGGCTATCGCGCTCGCGGTGGCGGTGCCGATCGCGGCCGCCGGATGGCTGGTAACCGCGCCAACCACCACAATGGCAGCGGACGCGCCTGCCAAGGCGTCAGCGAGCGCGCCGAACAGCACGTCCGCCAAGAAGCCGAATATCCTTGTGATCTTCGGCGACGATATCGGGCAGACCAATATCAGCGCCTATAGCATGGGTGTGGTCGGTTACAAGACGCCAAACATCGACCGCATCGCGCGCGAGGGCATGATGTTTACCGACTACTACGCCGAAAACAGCTGTACGGCGGGCCGCTCTTCCTTCATCACCGGGCAGACGCCGTTGCGCACCGGCCTGAGCAAGGTCGGCGCGCCGGGTGCGCCGGTGGGCCTGCAGAAGGGCGATATCACGATTGCCCAGGCATTGAAGGCGCAAGGTTATGCCACCGGGCAGTTCGGCAAGAACCACCTTGGGGACAAGAACGAGTACCTGCCGACAGCGCATGGCTTCGATGAGTTCTTTGGCAACCTCTACCACCTGAATGCCGAGGAGGAGCCTGAGCGCCCCTATTGGCCGAAGGACAAGAACGACCCGTTCGCGAAGAACTTCTCGCCGCGCGGCGTGATCCACTCGTTCGCCGATGGCAAGGTCCAGGACACCGGCCCGCTGACCACGAAGCGGATGGAGACGATCGACGACGAGACTACTGCCGCAGCGCAGGAGTTCATCAAGAAGCAAGCCAAGGACAACAAGCCATTCTTCGTCTGGATGAATACCACCCGCATGCACTTGTTCACGCATGTCCGCGACTCCATGAAGGGCCGCAGCGGCATGCCCGGCAACGAGTATGCCGACGGCATGCTGGAGCATGACGAGGATGTGGGCAAGCTGCTGAAGACACTGGATGACCTGGGCATCACCAAAGACACCATCGTGGTCTACACGACCGATAACGGGCCCAACCAGTTCTCCTGGCCGGATGCGGCAACCACCCCGTTCCGCAGCGAGAAAGACACCAACTGGGAGGGGGCGTTCCGGGTGCCCGCCATGGTGCGATGGCCGGGGCGCATCAAGCCGGGAACAGTCTCCAACGAGATGTTCTCCGGGTTGGACTGGTTCCCGACCCTGTTGGCCGCCGTGGGCGATACCACCGTCAAGGATCGCCTGCTGAAGGGCTGGTCGCCGAAATCCGGGCAGAGTTTCAAGGTGCACCTGGACGGCTACAACCAGCTTGACTACCTGACAGGCAAGAATGCGAAGGGAGCGCGCGAAGAGTTCTATTACTTTGACGATGACGGCAATCTGGTGGCCATGCGCTTTGGCGACTGGAAGGCTGTCTTCTGCGAGCAACGCGCGCCGGGGGGCATGCAGGTCTGGGCCAATCCCTTCACCTGCCTGCGACTGCCAAAGATCTTCAATTTGCGCATGGACCCCTATGAGCGCGCAGATGTCGCCTCTGACCAGTACTACGACTGGATGACCAAGAACGCCTACCTGACCGGCATCGCCACCATGAAGGCATCCGTGTTCCTCGAGACCTTCGTGGCCTACCCGCCAAGCCAGAAGCCAGCCAGCTTCAGCGTGGACCAGGTGCGCAAGTCCGTGGACGAGCGGATCGAGAAGCTGAGGTCGCAGAAAAAGTAGCCGCGGCTGTTGTGTAACGATGTGGCCCGTCGGTCCTGCTGGCGGGCCATTCTCGCGACTTACCCCGGCCCTGCGGCCGAGGCTACGAGAGACTTGGACAATGAGTTCCAGAGAGGCAATCGCGGCGCTGCAGCAGCATGTGGAGCAGTCCATCAAAGGGCAGGGCGAAGTGATCCGGCAGATCGTCATCGGCCTGCTGGCCAACGGCCACCTGCTGCTGGAGAGCGTGCCCGGGCTGGCCAAGACGCGCATGGTCAAGAGCGTGGCCGCGAGCCTGGACGCGCAGATGCGCCGCATCCAGTTCACCCCGGACCTGCTGCCCGCCGACATCACCGGCTCGGACATCCTTTACCAGGAGGCGGGCAGGAACAGCTTCCGCTTCCAGCCGGGCCCCGTGTTCGGCAACCTGATCCTGGCCGACGAAATCAACCGTGCGCCGGCCAAGGTGCAATCCGCGCTGCTCGAAGCCATGGAGGAGCGCCAGGTCTCGGTGGGCGGCACCACCCATCCCATGCCTGAACTGTTCATGGTGCTGGCCACGCAGAACCCGATCGAGCAAGAAGGCACTTACCCGCTGCCCGAGGCGCAGATGGACCGCTTCCTGATGAAGGTGCTGATCACCTATCCCGCAGCCGACGACGAGCGCGATGTGCTGCGCCTCGTGCGCGGCGAGGAGACGGGCAGCGCGGCGCCCGCTACGCCCCGCGCGGAGCAGGCCAGGGTGCCGCAGTCGGCGATCTTTGCCGCGCGCGAAGAGATCCACGGTGTCCACGTGGCTGACGCGATCGACCGCTACATCATCGACCTGGTCAATGCCAGCCGCACGCCGGCCCGCTTTGACGCCGAACTGGCGAAATGGATCGCGCTGGGCGCCAGCCCGCGCGGCGGCATAGCGCTGGACCGCGCGGCCCGCGCCAACGCCTGGCTGGACGGACGCGATCACGTGACGCCCGACGATGTGCGTGCGATGGCGCTGCCCACGCTGCGGCACCGGCTGATCCTGTCCTACGACGCCAGCGCGGACGGGCTGGACGCCGACGCGGTGGTGAACAAACTGGTCGAAGTCGTGGCCGTGCCCGCATGAAGGATCCCGCGATGCCGGTGGTGCGCGGGAGCGAGCTCGGCACCGTGTGGGTCGACGTCGCGCACCTGGCCCGGCTGGAGCTGGCCGTGCGGGACCTGGGCTTCACCATGCGCCAGCCGCACGCCAGTGTGCTGTCGGGCAAGCACGGCTCGCGCATTCGCGGGCGCGGCCTGAACTTCGAAGAACTGCGCGGCTACCAGCAGGGCGACGATGTCCGCCACCTGGACTGGAAGGCCTCGCTGCGCATGGGCAAGCCGCTGGTGCGCGTCTATACCGAGGAGCGCGACCTGCCGGTACTGCTGGTGGTGGATCAGCGCATGCCGATGTTCTTCGGTTCCAGGCGGGCGATGAAATCGGTGCTGGCCGCGGAGTTTGCCGGGCTGTGCGCCTGGATGGCGCTGCAGGCGGGCGACCGCGTGGGCGCGATCGTGTTTAACGACTCCGATACCACGCTGATCCGGCCGCTGCGCAGCCGTGCCCGCGTGCAGGCCGTGCTGGGCGCCATCGCCCGGATGAACCAGGCGCTGCACGCCGACAGCGCGGCGCGGCCCGTCTACGGCCAGCTCGACCGCACGCTGGAGCGCGCCTTGCAACTGGCCGGGCACGACCACCTCATCTGCGTGATCAGCGATTTCGCGGGCGCCGGCCAGCGTACCCAGGACCTGCTGCGCCAGCTGTCCAGCCACAACAGCGTGATCGCGGCGATGGTGTTCGATCCCTTGTTCCAGGCGGTGCCGCACCACACCGGCCGCATGGTCGTGACCGAAGGGCATCTGCAGGTCGAGCTGGACATGGGCGACAAGACCACGCGCGAGCCGATCGAATCCTTCTTCACCGGGCGCCTGCACGAGGTCACCGAACTGCTCAAGCGCAGCGGCGTGCCGATGATGCCGATCGACACGGAGGGTGAGGCCCTGGCCCAGTTGCGGCATTTCCTGGGACGCCTGGCGCCGCGCGGCAAAGCGCCAGGCCGGCATTGAGGCGCGCGGCGGATACTCCATGGCAGACCTGACCCGTTCCTACGCCACCGATGCCGTGCAGCCAGGTGCAGGCGCACCGGAGGCCGCCGGCACATTGGCAAACCTGCAGGAAATCGCCTTGCCGCCGCCTGCGTCCTATCTGCCCCAGACCTGGGGCTGGGCCGTGCTGGCCGCCTTGCTGCTGGCGCTGGGCGGGCTGCTGGCCTGGCGCGCCTGGCGGCGCCGCCAGGCAAACCGCTACCGGCGCGACGCGCTCGCGGAGCTGGCGCGCATTGAAGCCGGCCTGGCCGCGGCGGCCGGCGCCGACAGCCGCCGCGACGCGCTTGCCGCCTTGCCCGCGCTGGTCAAGCGCGTGGTGCTGGCGTTCGCGCCGCGCACGCAGGTGGCGAGCCTGTCCGCGCAGGCATGGCTGGACTATCTCGATGGCACCTGGCGCGGCGGTGGTTTCAGCAATGGCCCTGGCCGGCTGCTGCCGGAGCTGGCCTACGGGCAGCGCCCGCCGCCGGCTGCCGAAGTGACGGCGCTGATTGCGCTGCTGCGCGACTGGATCGGACAGCACCATGCTCACCTTTGACCACCCGTGGGCCGCGCTGGTCCTGCTGTTGCCCATCCTGGTCTGGCTGCTGCTGCCGGCTTACCGGGAAACCATGCCTGCCGTGCGCGTGCCGTTCTTCGAGGAAATGGCTGAACGCTCCGGCCTGCGGCCCTCCGAGGGCGCGGTGGTGATGCGCCGCAACTGGGCACAGCGGCTGCTGGCGCCGCTGTGCTGGGCACTGGTGGTGGCCGCGCTGGCCATGCCGGTCCGGGTGGACCCGCCGATCGAGCGCACCGAGCCGGCGCGCGACCTGATGCTGGCGATCGACCTGTCGCAATCGATGGAGGCCAGGGATTTCGCGCAAGCCGACGGCCACCGCGTGGACCGGCTTACCGCCGTCAAGCAGGTGGTCAGCACGTTTATCGACCGCCGCAAGGAAGACCGCATCGGCCTGATCGTGTTTGGCGCGGCGGCGTTCCCGCAGGCGCCGCTCACCATGGACCACGACAGCGTCAAGGCCTTGCTCGCCGAAGTCCAGATCGGCATGGCGGGCCCGCAGACGGCGATTGGCGACGCCATTGGCGTGGGCGTGCGCATGACCGAAAAATCGCCCGCGCAGGAGAAGGTACTGATCCTGTTGACGGACGGCAACGACACTGCCAGCAAGGTGCCGCCGGAGCAGGCCGCGCGGATCGCCAGGGACAAGGGGCTGATCATCCATACGATCGGCATCGGCGACATCAACGCCACGGGCGAGAACAAGGTCGATCTGGGTGCGTTGCAGAAGATCTCCAGCATGACGGGAGGCCGCTCGTTCCGTGGCGAGGACCTGGCCGGGCTGGAGTCCATCTAYGCGACGCTGGACCGGATCACGCCAGTCAAGGTAAAGCGCCAGTCGCACCAGCCCAAGCGCGATCTTTTCTACTATCCGCTCGCCGCGGCGGGCATGCTGCTGTTGCTGTATCACGCGGTCATGCTATTGCTGAGCGCCATCCGCCGGCCGCGCCGCCAGCCGTTGGTGGACCGTGGCCAGGGCGTCGCGCCGGAACCGGGGCACTGAATGGATTTCGGTGAGTTCCATTTCCTGCGCCCCCTGTGGCTGCTCCTGATGCCGGCGGCGTTGCTGATTGTCTTCGCCTGGCATCGGTTCTCCGACCCACGCCGGCGCTGGCGGGGCGTGATCGCCCCGCATCTGCTGGAGCGGCTGATCGTCGATGGCGGGCGCGGCTGGCGCCTGCGGCCGGTACACGGCGCGTGCGCCGCGCTGGTTCTGATCGGCCTTGCCGCGGCGGGGCCGGCCTGGGAGCGCGAGCCGCCGCCGTTTACCGAGGACAAGGCGCCGATGGTGGTTGCCATCGACCTGTCGCGCAACATGGACGCGGTGGACCTGGCGCCCACCCGGCTGGAGCGCGGCAAGCAGAAGGTGCGCGACCTGATGCAGCTGCGCGCGGGCTCGCGCACCGGGCTGGTGGTGTACGCGGGCACGGCGCACATGGTAGTGCCGCCTACCGATGACCCGCAGTTCATGGCGTTGTATTTGGACGCGCTGGATACCGGCATGATGCCGCGCGCGGGCAAGAACGCCGCCGCCGCGCTGGCGCTCGCCGACACCCTGCTGGCCCGGGAGTCGGCCGCGGGCACCGTGCTGTTCATCACCGATGGCTTCGACCGGGCGGAAATCCCCGTTTTTGCCGCGCACGCCCGCAATAGCCAGGTGCAGGTGCTGGTGCTGGCTGCCGGCACTACCCAGGGCGGCCCGATCCGTACCGCCGATGGCCGGGTGGCCACCGACCAGCAGGGCCGGCCGGTGCAGGGCACGCTGGACCTGGCGGCGCTGAAGGCGCTCTCGTCCGATGCCGACATCCCGCTGGCCAGCCTGACGCTGGACGACGACGATGTGAACTGGGTACAGCGCCGCGCGGTGCGCAATATGCAGGCCGCGCAGGAGAAGAACGCCGAGGTGCGCTGGAAGGAGGCGGGCTACGTCCTGACCATCCCCATCGCGCTGCTGGCTGCCTTCTGGTTCCGGCGCGGCTGGGTGGTGCGCTGGCTGCCTGCGCTGCTGGTGGCCCTGCTTGTGCAGGCACCGCGCCCGGCGGTGGCGGCGCCGGTGGTCCTCACGACGGCATCGATCAAGGCGTTTTTCCTGGATGCCTTCCTCACCCCCGACCAGCAAGGCCGCTGGCATTTCGAGCGCGGGGATTACACCGCCGCCGCGGCGCATTTCCAGGACCCGATATGGCGTGGCTGGGCCAGCTACCGCGCGCGCGACTTCGCGGGCGCGCTGACCGCGTTTGCCGCCCTGGCCACCCCGGATGCTTTTTTCATGATGGGTAACTGCTATGCGCAGCTGAAGGACTATCCGCGTGCGCTTTCGGCCTATGACAACGCGCTCAAGGGGCGCCCCGGATTTGCGCAGGCCATCGCCAACCGAGCCCTCATCGCGGCGCTGATCGAACAGGAGAAAAAGAAGAAGAAAGACGACGGCGAGGAAGCGCCGGACACGCCGCCGGACAAAATCCAGTTCGACGACAAGGACGATGGCGGCAAGAAGGAAAAGGCCGATATGAGCCGCGTGCAACAACAAAACGCCGAGCTATGGATGCGTAACCTGCAGATTTCGCCGGCGGATTTCCTGCGCCAGAAGTTCCAGATCGAGGCGCAGCAGCCGGCGCAGGGCAAGGCCGCGCCATGAAACGCCTCCTGTTCTACACCACCATTGTCGCCTTGCTGGGCCTGCTGATCGCGCTGCCGGTCCTGGCTGACGGGCCGCGGTCGATGGCGCGCGCGCATCTGGAGCCAGGCGGCGCGGTGGCGCAGGGCCAGCCTGTCAAGCTGGTGGTGGACGCGCTGACTACCAACTGGTTCACCGAGGCGCCGGTCTTTCCCGTGCTGGAGATTCCCGGCGCTATCGTCAGCCCGCCGGGCGACGATGCCACCAACCTGAGCGAAGAGATCCAGGGCGTGAAGTGGTTCGGCGTATCGCGCTCGTACATCGTCACGCCGCAGACCGGCGGCGATCTTGCCATTGCGCCGCTGGAACTCACGCTGCAGGTAGGGCAGGTGAGCGGGGTGGTAAAGGTGCGCACCCCCGCGCTGACGCTGAAAGTCAAGACGGTGCCGCGCCCGGCCGGCGCGGAGAACGCTATCGGGACATCGCGGCTGGAATTGACGCAGTCCATCGACCATGACCTGCGCACGCTCAAGCAGGGCGACGCCTTTACGCGGACCATCGAGATCAGCGCCGACGGCGTGCAGGCCATGCTGCTGCCGCCCACGCCATTTGGGCCGGTGTCGGGGCTCGCGGTCTATCCCAAGGCGCCCCGCGTGCAGGACATCAGCCAGGAGCGACAGGGTTTTCTGGGCGGGCGCCGGGTCGATGCCGCCACCTATCTGGTGCAGAAGTCCGGCCGCTACGAGTTGCCGGGGGTGAGCGTGCAATGGTGGGACATCCGTGCTGGCAAGTTGCGCACGGCCACGGTGCCCCCATTGCGGTTTTCCGCTTCCGCCAACCCCGGCTACCAGCCGCCGGTTGGCATTCCGGGCGAGCCCCTGGCGGCGCTGCCGGGACGCCATGCGCGCCTGGATCCGCAATGGCTAGCCTATTGCGCCGCAGTGCTGGTGGTGCTGGGGCTGGCGGCCTGGCTGCTGTTGCCCCGGCTGATCCGCGCGGTTGGGCGCCTGAAGGCCTGGCGGCGCCAGCGTCGGCTGGCTTATGCAAGCTCCGAGGCCGCCGCCTTTGCGCGGCTGCGGCGCGCGCAGCAGGGCGAGGACGCCAGCGCACTGGTGAGCAGCCTGTACGCCTGGCTCGACCGGGTGGCCCGGCGCGCGCCCGCTGTGCTTGGGCGCCCCGCGGCGCTTGGCGATGCCGAACGCGCCGCCGGCAGCGCGACTTTTGCCACGGCGGGGGAGCAACTGCTGTCCAGCCGCTATGGCGCGGCGGCCACACAAGGCGATGTGCCGCCAGCCGCGCTGGGCAAGGCACTGGATGAAGCCAGGGCGGGGCTGGTGCGCCGCTCCACGCGTTCCGGTCATCATGCGGCGAGATCTTTGCCACCGCTCAATCCGGCCAGTGGCTAGCAAGCACGCCGCCATGGCTGGTCTAAGCTTGGTTTCCATCCGGAGCGATTCCACAATGCTTCCACCTCCGCTGCAGGCTTGTTTCGCATCATCCCCCCCGGCCGGGCGGCGCACCGCCGGCGCGCTGCGCTTGTCGATCGCCATGTTGCTGGCAGCCGTCATGTCCGGCAAGGCCGCCGCCGGGCCGGTGGACCTGCCGAATTCCCTGCCGAACATGGTCGGCGCCGGCTTTGGCTCCACGACGGAATACGCCGGCGGCAAGGACCGCATGATCGGCGTGGTGCCGGGGGTGCGCTATGTCACGCCAGGCGGCCACCTGTTCGAATGGTACGGACCCTATGCGCAATACAACTTTGGTGGCGTCACCGGCTTCCAGTGGGGGCCCGCAGGGGCGCTCCGGTTGGGGCGCAAGGATGTCGACGATCCCGTGGTCTCCCAGATTCACGAAATCAAGACCACGGTGGAGGCGGGCGGCTTCATCGGCTACGAGTACCTGGACCAGGGCAGCATTCCCTACCGGCTGCGCGGCAGCGTGGCGGTGGTGACAAATGCGGGCGTGGTCTACACGGGTGCGCGCCTCAGTGTCAACGGGAGCGGCTGGGTGCCATTGCATCCGCGGGTATATGCCGGGGCCGGGCTGGGCGCAAGCTGGGTGAGCCAGGGCTTCAACCAGACCTACTACGGTGTGACGCCGGACGATGCCGCGCGCAGCGGCCTGCCCGTCTACGCGCCCGGCGGCGGATTGCAGCAGGTGACCGGCTGGCTTGCGCTGGTTTTCCAGATCGACAAGAACTGGTACGCCGGCGCCATGGTCTACGGACAGCGGCTCACCGGCAGTGCCGGAGACAGTCCTATCGTGACGCAGCGCGGCACGCGCAACCAGATCACTTATGGCGCTGGCATCGCCTATGCCTGGAGATAGACAAGCATGGAAATCCATACCGGCAACAACACCCGGAAACGCAAAAGACAGAGCCGTAATCCAAGGAAAGCTTGTGGACACCCCTGAAGACATCGAATCCCGCCGCGAACGCGGCAAAGTCACGCGCAAACACGTTCCCCGCAGCGCGCATGTCGCGGTCGGCAGCGTCGAACGAGATCCCGTCGGGTTGCTGGAGATCAACAGCGCCGGCCGTGTCGAACGGCTGGTGCCGCTGCGCTATGGCCGCATGATCGAATCGCCTTTCACCTTCTACCGTGGCAGCGCCATCATCCAGGCGCATGACCTCGCCGGTACGCCGAATTCAGACATCCCCA
>NZ_JBFTSG010000078.1:0-35427 GCF_056399885.1 Cupriavidus sp. 01L45
TCGGTGTCGCCGATGCGGTTGAGCGGCGCCAGCACCTGTTCGTTGAACTTGGCGGCCTCATCGAGCACCGCCTGCGCCGTCTCGGGCGTGGCGTCCTCGAAGCCGGGCAGCTGGCTGACAGCGTCAAGGCCGGCCAGTTCGTTCATCACGAACAGCATGTCCTTGAGCGGGGCACGGTAGGTCATCGATGTCTCCGGATATGTATAAAAAAGCCGTTCTCGGGCAGGCCCGGAACGGCTAGTACTTCCTGATCGAACCCGGCGTGTCGAACGCCGCGCCGGGCTGCGGGGATCAGCCCAGCGCTGCCACCAGTTCGGGCACCACGGTGTTCAGATCGCCCACCAGGCCGTAGTCGGCCACCGAGAAGATCGGTGCTTCGGCGTCCTTGTTGATCGCCACGATCACCTTGGAGTCCTTCATGCCGGCCAGATGCTGGATCGCGCCGGAGATACCGATGGCGATATACAACTGCGGCGCGACGATCTTGCCGGTCTGGCCGACCTGATAATCGTTGGGCACGAAGCCGGCGTCCACGGCAGCGCGGGAAGCGCCCATCGCGGCGTTCAGCTTGTCGGCCAGCGGCGTCAGCACCTTGGTGTAATTCTCGCCGGAACCCACGCCACGGCCACCGGACACGATGATCTTGGCGGCGGTCAGTTCGGGGCGGTCGCTCTTGGTGACTTCGCGCGAAACGAATTGCGAGATGCCAACATCGGCCACAGCCGGCAGGTTCTCCACGGCGGCCGAACCACCTTCGGCGGCGGCGGCGTCAAAGCCGGTGCCGCGCACGGTGATGACCTTGACCTTGTCCGCCGATTGGACGGTCGAGATCGCGTTGCCGGCGTAGATCGGACGCTCGAAGGTATCCGGGCTGTCGACCTTGGTGATGTCCGACAGCTGGGCCACGTCCAGCCTTGCGGCCACGCGCGGCAGGATGTTCTTGCCGTACGGGGTGGCGGGCGCCAGGATGTGGCTGTAGTCGTTGGCGATGGCCAGCGCTTGCTCGGCCACGTTTTCGGCCAGGCCGTCACCGAAATACGGGGCGTCGGCCAGCAGCACCTTGGACACGCCGGCGATCTTCGCAGCGGCGGCGGCGGCGGCAGCGGCGTTGGCGCCAGCCACCAGCACGTGGACGTCGCCGCCGCACTGGGCGGCTGCGGTCACGGTGTTCAGCGTGGCGGCCTTGATGGATTGGTTGTCGTGTTCAGCAATGACGAGTGCAGTCATGTTTTATCTCCTGGCGCGCTCAGATGACCTTGGCTTCGTTCTTCAGCTTTTGCACCAGCGTCGCAACGTCCGGCACCATCACACCCGCGCTGCGCTTGGGCGGCTCGACGACCTTGAGGGTCTTCAGACGCGGCGCCACGTCCACGCCGAGATCTTCCGGCTTGACGATGTCGAGCTGTTTCTTCTTCGCCTTCATGATGTTGGGCAGCGTCACGTAGCGTGGCTCGTTCAGGCGCAGGTCGGTGGTCACCACCGCCGGCAGCTTGATCGACAGGGTCTCCAGACCGCCGTCCACTTCACGCGTCACCGACGCCTTGCCATCAGCCACCACCACCTTCGAGGCGAAGGTAGCTTGCGGCAGGCCTGCCAGCGCAGCCAGCATCTGGCCGGTCTGGTTGGAGTCGTCGTCGATGGCCTGCTTGCCCAGGATCACCAGTTGCGGCTGCTCCTTGTCTACCAGGGCCTTGAGCAGCTTGGCCACGGCCAGCGGCTGCAGGTCTTCGTTCGAYTCSACCAGGATGCCGCGGTCGGCGCCGATGGCCATCGCGGTACGCAGGGTTTCCTGGCACTGGGCCACGCCGCAGGACACGGCGATCACCTCGGTGACCACCCCGGCTTCCCGCAGACGCACCGCTTCTTCCACGGCGATTTCGTCAAACGGGTTCATGCTCATCTTGACGTTGGCCAGATCCACGCCCGTACCGTCCGACTTCACCCGGACCTTGACGTTGTAATCCACCACGCGCTTGACTGCGACGAGTACTTTCATGCGCTCACTCCACTGATAGTCGATAGTCAGAAATTTGGTTCGCTCGCCATTATAACCACCGGCTGGGTGGCACTCTTGTTTTTCGAACGGTCGTACTATTTTATCGGTAAAGAATTGCCGGGCATAGCCCGGCAATGTGAAAACTTGCCCGCATTGTGCCGCAGGATGCCCTGCGTTACACGATTTTCGAGGCTTTTTTCAACTTACCACGCGGTAATCACCGAATCCTTGAAGGTGCTATGGACGTACTGCTTGATCTCCGGCGAGTGGTAGGCCTTGACCAGCTTGGCCACCCAGGGCTTGTTCCTGTCGGCTTCGCGGATGGCGATCAGGTTGGCATAGGGGCCCTTGGGGCCTTCCATGGCAATGGCATCCTTGGTGGGCGACAGGCCGGCCGACTCGGCGTAATTGCCGTTGATGGCGGCGGCGTCGAGGTCATCCAGCGAGCGCGGCAGCTGGGCGGCATCCAGCTCGACGATCTTGATCTTCTTCGGGTTGGCGACGATGTCCAGCGGCGTGGCCTTCAGGCCGGCATCGGCGCGCAGCTTGATCAGACCCTTGCTTTGCAGCAGCAGCAGGCCGCGGCCACCATTGGTGGGATCGTTCGGTACGCCCACGCGCGCGCCTTCCTTGATCTGGTCGAGTGACTTGATCTTCTTGGAGTACACGCCCATCGGGAAAGTCACGGTGAAGGCGATGTGGGTGAACTTGTAGCCACGGTCCTTGATCTGCGCTTCCAGGTAAGGCAGGTGCTGGTAGCTGTTGGCATCCAGGTCGCCCGAAGCCAGCGCCGCATTGGGCTGGATGTAGTCACTGAACTCCACCACCTGGATATTCAGGCCGTCCTTGGCCGCGACCTTCTTCACCTGCTCCATGATCTGGGCGTGCGGGCCGCCGGTGACGCCGATCTTGATCGGCTTTTCCTGCGCCACGGCGCCAGTGGCCAGGCTGGCGCCCAGGGCGGCGCCGACAATCCATTGCAGCAAGTTACGACGTTGCATGTTGACTTCCTTTTTCTCGATTTCTCTAAGTCTTGGTATGTAGCCGGGTGGAACGCCGGATTACTTGTGGCTGATGCGGCGCACCAGCCAGTCGCCGAAGCTTTGCACCGCTTGCACGAAAACAATCAGGATCACCACCACCGCCACCATCACCTCGGTGATGTAGCGCTGGTAGCCGTAGCGGATGCCGAGGTCGCCCAGGCCCCCGCCGCCGATGGCCCCGGCCATGGCCGAATAGCCCACCAGGCTGACGAAGGTGATCGTCAGGCCAGCCACGATGCCGGGCATGGCTTCGGGCAGCAGCACCTTCATCACGATCTGGCCGGTGGTCGCGCCCATCGACTGGGCGGCCTCGACCAGGCCCTTGTCCACCTCGCGCAGCGCGCTTTCCACCAGGCGCGCGATAAACGGTATCGCGGCGATCGTCAGCGGCACCACGGCCGCAGTGGTGCCGATCGACGAACCGACGATGAAGCGCGTGAACGGGATCACCACCACCAGCAGGATGATGAAGGGAATCGAACGCACGGCATTGACCACCACGCCGATGGTGCGGTTGAACAGCGGATGCGACAACACGCCGCCGCGGTTGGTCAGGTGCAGCAGCACGCCCAGCGGCACGCCGAACAACGCGCCGACCACGCCCGAGATCGCCACCATCAGCAACGTCTCGTTGAAGGAGGTCAGGAACAGGTCAAACATTTCAGACCACATGCTCGAACTCCTCCACCACTACGCCTTCCTGTTGCAGGTATTCCATCGCCGCCTTCACATCGGCCAGCTCGCCGGTGGCCATGATGGCCAGCGAACCGAAGGCCTGGCCCTGGATCTCGTCGATATGCCCGTGCAGGATATTGAAGTCCAGCCCGTAGCGGCGGATCGCCTGGGCCAGCACTGGCTGGTCCACGCCTTCGCCCGTGAACGCCAGGCGGTAGACGTGGTCGCGCCCGTTGCCGAGCCGGCTTTCCACGCGCTTGAGCACGCTGGGCGGCAATTCCTGAGCGATCACGTCGCCGATCATGGCGCGCGTGACCTCATGTTGCGGACGCAGGAACACGTCGATCACGCGGCCGGTTTCCACCACCTCCCCGGCCTCGAGCACGGCCACGCGGTCGCAGACCTGTTTGATCACTTCCATCTGGTGCGTGATCATGACAATGGTCAGGCCGAGCTCGCGATTGATCTGCTTGAGCAGCTCCAGAATGGCGCGGGTGGTTTCCGGGTCGAGGGCGGAGGTGGCCTCGTCCGACAGCAGCACCTTGGGCTTGCTCGCCAGCGCGCGGGCAATCCCCACGCGCTGCTTCTGCCCACCGCTGATCTGGGCGGGGTAGCGGTCCTTGAGCGCCGTCAGGCCAACCAGTTCCAGCAGCGGCAGCACCGTGTCGGAGATCTCGCTCCGCGACTTGCCTGCCAGCTCCAGCGGCAGCGCCACGTTGTCAAAGACGGTACGCGACGACAGCAGGTTGAAATGCTGGAAGATCATGCCGATGTCGCGGCGCGCCTTGCGCAGCGCGCCGCTGTCGAGCGCGGTCAGCTCCTGTCCGGCCACGATCACGCGGCCGCCACTGGGGCGATTGAGCAGGTTGATGGCGCGCACCAGCGTGCTCTTGCCAGCGCCGCTACGACCGATGATGCCGAAGACCTCACCCGCCGCAATGGACAGGTTGACGTCCCGCAGCGCATGCACTTCCCCCGACCCTCCGGGAAAGCGTTGCGAAAGACCTTGCAGTTCGATCATGTGAAAAGAAAACGGCAACAGGCGAGAACGTCTCTCTAGCGCTGTTGCCGCATTTTATTTTTTGGGCGAAGCTCGCATTTTAAGCGATCCGCTTCATACCAGAAACGACTTTTTACCGATGTCTTTATATGCTCAAGGCATAAAGACCACAAAAAAGCCGTTTATACGCCACGCCAGGACGGCGGACGCTTGTCGATAAAGGCCTGGACGCCCTCCAGCGCCGCCGGATCCATCATGTTGCACGCCATGGTCTGCCCCGCCAGTTGGTAGGCCGCCTCGATTCCCATCTCCAGTTGGCGGTAGAACAAGCCCTTGCCGGCGGCCACCGCGGCGGCCGGCTTGGCGCAGATGCTGGCGGCCAGGCGGGCAACCTCGGCGTCGAGGGCGTCGGCGGGCACCACGCGGTTGACCAGCCCGCGGTCCCGGGCCTCCATGGCATCGATCATGTCTCCGGTCAGCAGCATCTCCATCGCATGCTTGCGCGACAGGTTGCGCGACAGGGCCACGCCCGGCGTCGCGCAGAACAAGCCGAGATTGACGCCGGACACCGCGAAGCGCGCGACATCGGCCGCCACCGCCAGATCACACATGGCCACCAACTGGCAGCCGGCAGCCGTGGCGATCCCCTGCACGCGCGCGATCACCGGCTGCGGCATCTTCTGCATCGCCATCATCATGCGGGTGCAGCGATCGAACAGGCGGCGATAGTAGTCGTGCGAAGGGGCAGCCCGCATCTCCCGCAGGTCGTGGCCGGCGCAAAATGCCCGGCCGGCGGCGGCCAGCACCACCACCCGGACCGAGGCGTCGGCGCCAGCGCGGGCAAATGCATCAAACAGCGCATCCAGCAGGTCTTCGGACAAGGCGTTGAACGCCTCGGGGCGGTTCATCGTCAGGCGCAGCACGCCCGGTGCGTCCAGGCTTTCGCTCACCAGCGGCGTTGCAGTGCGGTTGTCGGTTTCAGCCATCCAGGGGCCTCCTATCGTTCGAGCAGCACCTTGAGGTGCGCACACACGCTGCGGCTGAGCGCGCTCAGGTTATAGCCGCCCTCCAGGCAACTGACGATGCGGCCTTGCGCATGCGCGCGGGCGACATCGACCAGCTGGGTCGTGATCCAGGCGTAGTCCTGCTCGACCAGCCCCATCTGGCCCATGTCATCCTCGCGATGGGCGTCGAAGCCCGCCGAGATAAACAGCATCTGCGGCTTGAACTCGTTCAGGCGCGGCAGCCAGATCGTCTCCACCACCTCCCGCACTGCCATACCGCTGGTATAGGCCGGCAGCGGGATGTTGGACATATTGGTGGCAATGTGCTCGGTACCGCTATAGGGATAGAACGGATGCTGGAAGAAACTGCACATCAGCACCCGCTCCTCGCCGCGGAAGGCGGCCTCGGTGCCGTTGCCGTGGTGCACGTCGAAATCGACGATCGCCACGCGTTCGAGGCCATGCACGGCAAGCGCGTGGCGCGCCGCGATCGCCACGTTGTTGTAGAAGCAGAAACCCATGGCCCGGTCCGGCTCCGCATGGTGGCCAGGCGGGCGCACGCAGCAGAAAGCGCTCTCGAACTCGCCGGCCATCACCGCATCGGTGGCGGCCACCGCCGCGCCCGCCGCATGGGTGGCGGCAGCCATCGTATGCGAGTTCATCAGGGTATCGGGATCGATGGGGTGATAGCCGCTGGCGGGACTCGCGGCGGCCAGCGAGGCCATGTACTCCGGGCGATGCACACGCCCGATCTGCTCGGCGCTCGCGGCGGGCGCCTCGCGCCGGTCGAGCAGGCCGTCCATGCCATGCGAGATCAGATGGTCTTCGATGGCCTGCAGGCGTTCCGGGCATTCCGGATGGAATGGCCCCATCTCATGCAGCAGGAACTCGGGATGCGTGTAATAGCCTGTGGGCATGTCTTATTGCTTTATTCGTGGTCTCCATTCGTTACGTTAGCACATGCCGCGCCAGCCACCCAGCGGGGTGCCGCACAGACACCATCCGCTATACTCGTGGCCACTTGCAAAGGACACCATGAACGACACCCAGCGCTCCCTGCGCCGCCCGCTTTTGGGCGCCGCACTTTCCGCTGCCGCATTGAGCTTGTGCGGCGTCTCCCCCGCCCTGCTAGCCGCCGGCAAGCGCCGCGTGAGCATGCGCGAAGAAGAGATCGAGCCGGGTCGCTACCGTGACAACCCCAAGAGCCGCGCCTTTATCGACGAGATGGTGGCACGCCACGGCTTCGCACGCCCGGCCCTGGAAACCTGGTTCGGCCAAGCCGTGTATTCGTCCACGGTAGTGCGCCTGATCATGCCGCCCGCCACGCCGGGGCGCAAAAGCTGGCGCGCCTACCGTTCCCGTTTCATCGAGCCGATCCGCATCAACGCGGGTGTGCGCTTCTGGCAGCAGAACCGAGACACGCTGCGCCGCGCCGAGGCAGAGTTCGGCGTGCCGGCTTCGGTGATCGTCGGCATCATCGGCGTCGAGACCATCTATGGCCGCGACATGGGCACCTTCCGCGTGATCGATTCGCTCTCCACGCTGGCGTTCGACTATCCCGACGTACCTAACCGCGAAGCGCGCACGACGCTGTTCYGCAACCAGCTGGCCGATTACCTGCTGTGGTGCCGGGACACCAATACCGATGTGTTCTCGGTGTTGGGCTCCTTCGCCGGTGCCATTGGCATTCCGCAGTTCATGCCGACCAGCTTGCGCGAGTACGCCATCGACTACGACGGCAACGGCCATATCGACCTGCGCAACAGCGCCACCGACGCGATCGGCAGCGTTGCGCGCTTCCTGCAATTGCATGGCTGGGAACCGGGCCGCCCGGTGGTCTGGCGCATTGCCGCCGACGAGGGCAGCCGCGGCATCGCTGCCGCCGCTGCCGACGGCGAGCCGTGGCCCACCCGCACGCTCAATCAGTTGCTCAAGGCCGGCCTGCGCGTGGACGAGCCGATCAACCTGGCGCGCGAGGGCGAAACCGGCGTGCTGGTGGTTGACCTGCCCACACCGGGCGAAACCACTGACTATATGCTCGGCCTGCGCAATTTCTATGTGCTGACGCGCTATAACCGCAGCTTCTTCTACGCACTGGCGGTCTACCAGTTGGGCGAGGCCGTGAAAGCGGCGATGGGCTGACCTCGCCGCCCCACCCGCCAGAAGCAAACGCAAAAAAAGCAAAAAACCCCGCAACGATGTGCGGGGCTTTTTGTTGGTGCGCGAAACAACGTGCCTCAGGCCGGAAACACCCCGGTAGAAAGATAGCGGTCGCCGCGATCGCACACCACGAACACGATGGTCGCGTTTTCCACTTCCTCGGCGATGCGCACCGCCACGCACAACGCACCTGCAGCGGAAATCCCGCAAAAGATGCCTTCCTCGCGGGCCATGCGGCGGGCCATGTGCTCGGCATCGCCCTGACTCACCGCCTCAGTGCGGTCGATGTACTTCGAGTCGTAGATCTTCGGCATGTATGCCTCGGGCCACTTGCGAATGCCCGGGATGCGTGAGCCTTCGGCCGGCTGCGCGCCAACGATCTGCACTGCCGCGCTTTGCTCTTTCAGGTAGCGCGACACGCCGGTAATGGTGCCGGTGGTCCCCATGGCGGAAACAAAGTGAGTGATGCGTCCTTCGGTATCGCGCCAGATCTCCGGACCGGTGGTCTCATAGTGGGCCAGCGGATTGTCGGGGTTGGCGAACTGGTCGAGGATCACGCCGCGGCCATCACGCTCCATGGAATCGGCGAGGTCCCGCGCGTATTCCATGCCGCCCTTGACCGGGGTCAGGATAATCTCCGCGCCATAGGCTGCCATGCTCTGGCGCCGCTCCATGCTCAGGTCTTCCGGCATGATCAGCACCATCTTGTAGCCGCGAATGGCGGCCGCCATGGCCAGCGCAATGCCGGTATTGCCCGAGGTAGCTTCGATCAGCGTATCGCCCGGCTTGATGCGCCCGCGCGATTCGGCGCGGGCAATCATCGACACCGCCGGCCTGTCCTTGACCGAGCCCGCCGGGTTGTTGCCCTCGAGCTTGCCGAGGATCACGTTGCCGCGCGGAGCGCCGGCGGCACCGGGGATGCGCTGCAGTTGGACCAGCGGCGTATTGCCGATGGTGTCTTCAATCGTCTTGTAGGCCATGGTGAGCGGGATTCCAATGTCGGCGGACATTGTAATCCAGTCCCGAAACCCGCGTTGCCGGCGTGGACGGACATCGCAGCCCGCCACGCCGCGGCCAATCAGGCCTTCGCCTCGGCTTCGTTCTTGCTGTTGCCCAGCAGGTGGTAGAGCAGAATGGCTCCGAAAGTGGCGGTACCGATGCCGCCCAGCGTCATGCCACCCAGCTTCAGGGTCAGGTCGCCGGCCGCCACGGTCAGCGTGGCGCCGACCGTGATCAGGTTGCGCGAATTGGAGAAATCGACCTTGTTCTCAACCCAGATGCGCCCCGCGGTGGCGGCGATCAGGCCAAACACGACAATGGTCAGGCCACCGATCACCGGACCCGGGATGGTCAGGATCAGCGCACCGAACTTGGGCGAAAAGCCAAGCACCAGGGCCACCACAGCCGCCACCACGAAGATCAGCGTGGAGTAGATCTTGGTCACGGCCATCACGCCCATGTTCTCGGCATAGGTGGTCACGCCCGTGCCGCCCCCGCCCGCGGAAATGATGGTGGCAATGCCATCGCCGATAAAGGCGCGGCCRATGTACGGGTCGAGATTGCGGCCGGTCATCACGCTGATGGCCTTGATGTGCCCGAGGTTTTCCGCCACCAGCACGATGGCCACCGGTGCGATCAGCAGCATGGCGCTGGCCCGGAACACTGGCGACGTGAAGACCGGCAGGCCGAACCAGCTGGCCGCGGCCACGCCGGAGAAGTCGATGGCCTTGCCCATGCCCAGCCCGTTGGTGCAGATGTAGTACAGCACGTAGCCGAACAAGCCGCCCACGAGCACCGGCAGCCGGCGCAACATGCCCGGCGCATGCACCGCCACCGTGCCCACGGCCAGCACCGTGGCCAGCCCCACCCAGGTGTCAAGCGCGGCGCCGCTGACGGCCTTGACTGCCACCGGCGCAAGATTCAGGCCGATCGCCGCCACAATGGCACCCGTCACCACAGGCGGCATCAGCCGCTCGACCCAGCGATATCCGACCGCCTGCACCACCAGCCCGATCAGCAGGTAGAGCACGCCGGCGGCGATGATGCCGCCCAGCGCCACCGGGATATTGGGATTCGGTCCGCTGCCGGCATAGCCGGTCGCGGCGATCACCACGGCGATAAAGGCAAAGCTGGAACCCAGGTAGCTGGGCACCCTGCCGCGCACACACAGGAAGAAGATCAGCGTACCGATGCCCGAAAACAGGATGGCGATATTGGGATTGAAACCCATCAGGATCGGCGCGATCGCCGTCGAGCCGAACATCGCCACCACATGCTGGATCCCAGCCAGGAGCGTCTGGCCGGCAGGCAGACGCTCATCAGGCGCAATCACGCCGTGGGTCTTTAGCCGCCACTTGGGCAGGAATCCCGCGTCCTCGTTATTTCCCATTGTCCAGCTCCCGTTTTTTTGGCCTGGCCCCCGCATGCGTGAGCAGGTCCGGCTCGATTTGGATTATGTTGGCCGCGAAGCCGGCTCAGGCTGCCGCGGCGTCCGCATGATACCGCGCGACCGCAATCGTGCGAAGCCACGCGGAACTAGCACGAGCCATACCAGCGTCTGCCGTCCGCACCGGTGCGCGGGCGGCAAAAAGCCCCGGACCAGGCCGGGGCTTCGATGCGCAAATACGGACGATGCGGGCGTCGCGGCCGCGAGCCCGCCGGCGTCTTAGCGGGCGGCCTTGACCGGCGGTTTCTCCGCCTTGCCATCCTTCTGGGCCGCGGCCACCGCGGCCTTCGGCGCGGCGGCGCTGCCGGCGCCAATGGTCATGCCAGCCTCCTGCAAACGCACGACCGATTTCTGCCCGAGGCCCTTGACGCGATCCGCGAGATCCGCGGCATCCTTGAAGGGCCCGCCCCTGGTGCGCTCATTGATGATGGTGCTGGCCGTAGCCGGCCCGATGCCCTTGAGCGAAACCAGTGCGGCTTCATCGGCGGTGTTCACATCGACCGCCGCGAGCGCGGCGCCCGACAGCGAAAACCATACGGCAGCCGCCAGCAATACCTGTTTTGAAGCCGTCAGAGTTTGCTTGAACATGGGAGATTCTCCTATCCGTTTATGAAGGTTGCCTCGCCCGGTCCGGACGAGGCAACACGGAGGATAGGAGCGGCAGGCCGCCTTGGCGCGCCCTGCAACAAAAGTTCACCTCAACGCTACCGAGGTGTTTCCGTCAAGGGCGGCAAAGCGGACCGCGCACTTTGCGATCTCAGGCCTTGTTCTGAAGCAGCCAGCGGCAATAGCGCGACACGCCTTCTTCCACTGTGTAGAACGGCTCCTTGTACCCGGCGCCACGCAGGCGCGAGACATCGGATTGCGTGTAGCACTGATACTTGCCGCGCAACGCATCGGGGAACTTGATGTATTCCACCAGGCCCTCCTGCACCATCTCGTCGAGCGTCAGGTGGGGACGGCCATCGGCTTCGCGCAGCGTGTTGACCACGGTCGCGGCGATATCGTTGAAAGGTTGCGCACGCCCGGTGCCAAGATTGAAGATGCCCGACTTGTCCGGGTGATCCAGGAAGAACAGGTTGACCTTGACCACGTCCTCCACCGAGATGAAATCGCGGGTGTGGCCACCCGGTACGTAGCCGCCATACTCGCCGAACAGCTTCACGGTGCCATCGGCACGGAACTGGTTGAAATTGTGGAACGCCACCGACGCCATGCGCCCCTTGTGCGCTTCGCGCGGGCCATAGACGTTGAAGTAGCGAAAACCCACGATCTGCGACAGCGCGGTCGGCAACGTGCGGCGCACCACCTGGTCGAACAGGAACTTGGAGTAGCCGTAGACGTTCAGCGGCTTCTCATATTCGCGTTCTTCCTTGAACACCTGCGAGGCACCGTAGGTCGCGGCCGACGATGCGTAGAGGAATTGCGTGCCCTGCTCCAGGCAGGCATCCATCAGCCCCTTGGTGTAGCGGAAGTTGTTCTCCATCATGTAGCGGCCATCCGTCTCCATGGTGTCCGAGCAGGCACCCTCATGGAAGACCGCGCGCACCTTGCCGAACTCGCCGCATGTGAAGCGTTCGAGAAACTCGCCTTTGTCCAGGTAGTCACGGATCTCGCAGTCGACGAGATTGTGGAACTTGTCGGCACGCGTCAGATTGTCGACGGCGACGACGTTGTCTTCGCCGCGCTCGTTCAGGCCCTTGACGAGGTTGCTGCCGATAAAGCCGGCAGCGCCGGTAACGATGATGGTCATGGTCGTGTGGGCTCAATCGAGCCAGAAGACAGCGCGGACATTACGCCGGCGTGCCGAACAATTCAGGATAGGTGACAACCGCGGTGCCCAGCTTGCCCACCACGATGCTGCCGGCGCGATTGGCGTGCTGCACGGCTTCCTTGAGTGGCACGCCCGCCCCCAGCATGGTCGCCAGCGTGGCGATCACGGTATCGCCGGCACCGGACACGTCATAGACTTCGCGCGCCTGCGCCGAAACGTGCAATACCTCCGCTTCGGTATAGAGCGTCATGCCCTCTTCCGAACGGGTCAGCAGCAACGCCTCGAGATGCAACTCCCGCCGCAGGTTCTGGGCCCGGATAGTGAGATCGGACTCGGTTTTCCAGGCACCCACCACATGACGCATTTCGGCGCGGTTGGGGGTGATCAGCGTGGCGCCGCGATAGCGCGAATAGTCGTCGCCCTTGGGATCGACGAGCACCATGCAACCCGCTGCGCGGCCCGTCTCGACCATGCGGCCCACGTGGGCCAGTCCGCCCTTGCCGTAGTCGGAGAGCACCAGTACCTTGTACTCCTTGACCAAGGCCTGGAAGCTATCCAGTACGGAAGCCAGCACTTCGTGCGCCGGGACGTTCTCGAAATCGACCCGCAGCAACTGCTGCTGGTGCGCCATCACGCGCAGCTTGATGGTGGTGTTGACGCTGGCGTCGCGCAGCAGGTAGGGCTGCACGTGGCTGGCATTCAGGAGCGCCTCCAGGGTACGGCCGGGTTCGTCGTCGCCGACCACGCCCAGCATGCCGACCTGAGCGCCCAGCGCGGCGGCATTGCGCGCCACGTTGGCGGCGCCGCCAAGGCGCTCGTCGCTACGCTTTACCTGCACGACCGGCACCGGCGCCTCCGGCGAGATGCGCTCGACATCGCCGAACCAATAGCGGTCGAGCATCATGTCGCCCGCCACCAGGATGCGCGATTGATTGATCTGTTGCTGCGGAATATGGTTCTTGCTCATGGACATCCTTGGCAACACTGCCCGGTCCGTCACCCGGGGCGTTGGCTTGTCGTTCCCGTTGGGTTGCGGTTCAGCGCGTCGTGGTCGGCCGCCCGATCGCATGATATTCGATGCCCGATTCCTGCATGGCCTCGGGCTCGTACAGATTGCGTCCGTCGAAGATGACGGGTGCCTTCAGGCGGCGCTTGATCTGGTTGAAATCCGGGCTGCGGAACACCTTCCACTCGGTGACGATCACCAGCGCATCGGCGCCATCGAGCGTATCCATCTGCGCATCGCTGAAATGCACGCGCGCAAAGCCGCCTTCGATATCGGCGAGATCGATTTCCAGCGCGCGCCGGGCCTCGGCCATCGAAATGGGATCGTGCACGCGCAACGCGGCACCGCGCGAAATCAGCGCACGCGCCAGCACCCGCGACGGCGCTTCGCGCATATCGTCGGTATTGGGCTTGAAGGCCAGCCCCCAGATCGCAAAGGTGCGGCCTGCGAGATCCTCGCCGAAGCGCCGCACGACCTTGTCGGCCAGCACCTGCTTTTGCGCATCGTTGACCGCTTCCACCGCTTCGAGCACCCGCATGGGCTTGCCATGCGCGCTGGCGGTGCGCATCAGTGCCTGCACGTCCTTGGGAAAACAAGAGCCGCCGTAACCGGCGCCGGCGTACAGGAAACTATAGCCGATGCGCGGATCGGAACCGATGCCCATGCGAACCAGTTCGATGTCCGCACCGACCTCGTCCGCCAGGTTCGCCAGCTCGTTCATGAACGAGATCCGGGTGGCCAGCATCGAGTTGGCCGCGTACTTGGTGAACTCGGCCGAGCGCACATCCATATAGAAGGTGCGCTCGTGGTTGCGGTTAAACGGTGCGTACAACTGGCGCATGATCGCCTTGGCATGGCGGCCCGCCACGTCGGCATCGCAACCCAGCACGATGCGGTCGGGGCGCATGAAATCCTCCACCGCGGCGCCTTCCTTCAGGAACTCGGGATTCGACACCACCGAGAACTGCAGGTCCTCCAGGCCGCGCGCGCCCAGTTCGGCACGAATGGCTTCGGTGACACGGTCGCCGGTGCCGACCGGCACCGTCGATTTGTCCACCACCACCTTGAAGCCCGTCATATGCCGGCCGATATTGCGGGCAGCCGCCAGCACATATTGCAGATCGGCGGAGCCGTCCTCGTCGGGCGGCGTGCCGACCGCGATGAACTGCACGTCGGCATGCTCCACGCTGGCCGCCACATCGGTGGAGAACGTCAGCCGCCCGGCCTCGCGATTGCGTTGGATCAGTTCCTTGAGGCCCGGCTCGTAGATCGGTACGCCACCCGCATTGAGCAGCGCGATCTTGCGTTCATCGACGTCCAGGCAAAACACATCGTTGCCCAGTTCGGCCAGACAGGCCCCGGTCACTAGACCGACGTAGCCGCTGCCGATAATGGTGACTTTCATAGCTTGTACTCCAGATAGGGATTGGCGTGCGACGCAACAGCGTCAGCCGAGTGCCTCGCTACGGCGCGGCGCGTATGTTTCCCAGCGGTTGCAGCCGGGGCACTGCCAATAGAACAATCGCGCGCGGAAGCCGCATTCGCGGCAGGTATAGCGCGCCAGGTTACGCGTGCGATTCTGCAGCAGGTCGCGAATCGCCGACACCTCCTGCTCCTGTTCGATATCGTGGGCGGTCGCCTGAAGCGCCTGCGCCACGGCGGTGCCCGCTTCTGCCACGCCGTTGGCCTCGCCCACGGCGGCGACCTCGGCGGCCTGCGCCTCGAAATACTTGGTCAACGCTTGCAGCGACGGCTGCCGGCGCAGTTGCTCGCGCATCAAGACAGCCGCGGCATGCGCGCCATGCAGTTCGAGTTCGGCGCGATACGCAATATCCAGCAACTCGGCCGCCAGATTGGTCTTGAGCAAGCCGCGCAGCCATTCCATCGCCCGCCCGTTATCGCCGAGCTGGCGATAAGCCTTGACGACGCGGTCCGCCACCAGCGGCAGGTAGGCGGCATCCTGCCGCTCGATACCGAGCCAGTGGCCAAGCGCGCCCTGTGCGTCGCCTGCCGCCATGGCCACGTCGCCCAGCAGCATCGGCGCGCGCACATTGGCGGGATTTTCCTTGACTGCCTGCTCCAACCAGCCGATCGCGTCCTCGGACTGCTTGCGCTGCAGGGCATCCTGCGCCAGTTCGCAGCAGAATTGCGCGATCTGCAAACTGTAGTCCTTTTGCTCCAGCGGCTGAAGTTCGCGTGCCGCCTCGATGGCCTTCTTCCACTCCTTCTCGACTTCGTAGAGTTCGAGCAGCACATGCTTGGCCGGCGCCGCATAGGGGCCCGACATCAGCCGCCGCAGCGATTCCTCGGCACGGTCAAGCAGGCCGGCGCGCAGGAAGTCCTGGCCCAGCTCAAAGAGTGCGTGCTCGCGCTCGGCGTCGGGGAGATCCTCGCGGCTGGCGAGGTTCTGGTGCACGCGAATGGCGCGTTCGGTTTCGCCGCGCCGGCGGAACAGTGCGCCGAGCGCGAAGTGCAGTTCGGTGGTCTCGGGGTCCAGCCGCGCCACCTCGATAAACGCGTCGATGGCTTGATCGGGCTGCTCATTGAGCAGGAAGTTCAGGCCCTTGAAATAGGAGCGCGGCAGCGCGCCCTGTTCGCTCATGAGCTGCCGCGCATCAAAGCGCGCAGCCATCCAGCCGAGGCCGAAAATGAGCGGCAGCGCGAGCAGCCACCAGGTTTCAAAAATCATTGGTCAAACTTTCGGGCCAACTACGTTGTAAGGGATGCCGGAGCCCGCCTGTGGTTCGCGGGCACCTTCCGCGGCCTGGCTGCGCGCCTCGCCGAGCGCGCGCCGCAGCCGGTTCGCTTCCATGCGCTGGCGCATCAGCGCGGGCGCTACCGCCGCCAGCGCAGCGACAATACCCAGCCCGAAAGCGGCCAGCAGGATCAGGATCAGCGGCGCTCGCCAGACGGCATCGAAGAAGAGTTGCAGGGAAGCATCGGCGGTATTGCGCAGCGCCAGCACGAACAGCAGCGCGAACAGGACGATACGGATGATCCAGGCGACAAGTTTCATGCGGGCTTCATGCGGAAGATGGGATGGTTCGGACTCCGGTGATGCGAACGCCGGCGGGCGACGCCCCTCGGTGGATTCCCGGCATTGTAGCGGAATCGCCTCGTACTAACGGTAACGGCTTGTATGCCGCAAGCATGCTGCAATAATGAAAAAGCGCCCCGAACAGGGGCGCTTTTTCGACTATCCAGTCACATCACGAGTCAAACACAGCGATTCAGGAACGGGCCAGTTTCAGCCCGCCATCGTCATGCAAGGCGCTACCGGCAACAACGGCCGGCTTCGCCTGGGCAGGCGCGCTCGGATGAGACGCGCCAGCCGCGGCACCATGGCCATTGCCGTTGGCACCGCCACTGCCATTGCCACCGTGACTGCCGATGGTGCTGGCCCCCGTACCGCCGCCGCCAACGGCCTGCGGCAGCGCCGGGCTGCGATCAACTCGTTCACGCAACTCCTTGCCCGCCTTGAAGTGCGGCACCCGTTTCTCGGGCACCAGCACTCTTTCGCCAGACTTGGGATTGCGCCCTACGCGCGGCGGACGCCGGTTCAGGCCAAAACTGCCGAATCCACGAATCTCGATGCGGTGGCCATCGGCCAGCGCTTCGGACATCGCATCGAGGATCGTCTTCACCGAGATGTCCGCATCCCGCAGCAGCAACTGCGGGAACCGGGCAGCCAGTTTTTCGACAAGCTCGGACTTGGTCATGGGCATCCGCTAGCAGGCGTAAGAACCGATGCTTACTGGTTGTCCTGGCCGAGCTTGGCCTTCAGCAGCGCGCCCAGGTTGGTCGTGCCAGCCGTGCCGGTGTCAGCGGCGAACTTTTGCATCGCTTCTTGCTGCTCGACGTTGTCCTTGGCCTTGATCGACAGGTTGATGTTGCGCGACTTGCGGTCCACATTCACCACCAGGGCGGTGATCTGCTCGCCTTCCTTCAGCACGTTGCGGGCATCTTCCACGCGGTCAGCCGAGATTTCGGATGCACGCAGGTAGCCTTCGACGTCGTCAGCCAGTTGCACAACGGCACCCTTGGCATCAACCGACTTGATCGTGCCATTGACCAGGGAACCCTTGTCGTTGGCCGAGATGAAGTTGTTGAACGGATCGCCCGACAGCTGCTTGATACCCAGCGAGATGCGTTCCTTGTCGACGTCGATGCCCAGAACCACGGCTTCCACTTCGTCGCCCTTCTTGTACTTGCGCACGGCTTCTTCGCCGGTTTCTTGCCAGGACAGGTCGGACAGGTGCACCAGGCCGTCGATGCCACCGGGCAGGCCGATGAACACGCCGAAGTCGGTGATCGACTTGATCTGGCCGCCCAGCTTGTCGCCCTTCTTGTGGTTACGGCTGAAATCGTCCCACGGATTGGCCTTGCATTGCTTCATGCCCAGGCTGATACGACGCTTGTCTTCGTCGATATCCAGAACCATGACTTCGACTTCGTCGCCCAGCTGGACAACCTTCGACGGAGCCACGTTCTTGTTGGTCCAGTCCATTTCGGAAACGTGGACCAGGCCTTCGATGCCGGCTTCGATTTCAACGAATGCGCCGTAATCGGTCAGGTTGGTCACCTTGCCGAACAGGCGGGTGCTTTGCGGGTAACGACGCGAGATGCCGACCCACGGATCTTCGCCCAGTTGCTTCACGCCCAGCGAGACGCGGTTCTTCTCTTGGTCGAACTTGAGGATCTTGGCGGTGATTTCCTGGCCAACCGACAGCACTTCGCTCGGGTGACGCACACGACGCCATGCCAGGTCGGTGATGTGCAGCAGGCCATCGATGCCACCCAGGTCCACGAATGCGCCGTAGTCCGTGATGTTCTTGACGATACCGTTGACGATGGCGCCTTCCTTCAGGGTTTCCATCAGCTTCTGGCGCTCTTCGCCCAGGGTCGCTTCCACAACGGCGCGGCGCGACAGCACCACGTTGTTGCGCTTGCGGTCCAGCTTGATGACCTTGAATTCCAGGGTCTTGCCTTCGTACGGCGTGGTGTCCTTGATCGGACGCACGTCGACCAGCGAGCCCGGCAGGAACGCGCGGATGCCGTTGACCATGACGGTCAGGCCGCCCTTGACCTTGCCCGTGACCGTGCCCGAGATGATTTCGCCGTCTTCCAGCGCCTTCTCGAGGTTCAGCCACGATGCCAGGCGCTTGGCCTTGTCGCGGGACAGGATGGTGTCGCCATAGCCGTTCTCGAGCGCGTCGATGGCCACGGAGACGTAGTCGCCGGCCTGCACTTCGAGTTCGCCCTGGTCGTTCAGGAACTCCTCCACCGGCACAAAGGCTTCCGATTTGAGGCCGGCGTTGACGACCACGAAATTGTGGTCGATGCGCACGACTTCAGCGGAAATCACTTCGCCAGCCTTCATATTGGAGCGGGCGACGGATTCCTCGAACAGTGCGGCAAAGGATTCGTTAGTTTGCAGGTCGGACATAAACTTGAGTATCAATCCGCAGTACTCGGGCCGGCGCGAGGATCGCGCTCAGTCTGCACCGGGCAGCGGGGTCAGGTTGAACAACACCGGCAGGTCTGCGCATGCAGGCACTACCGGCACTTCGGTGCGGCGGGCACGATGCGCGGGTCAGGAACCCGGCGCGGCGTACCACTGCAGCACCTGCGCCACCGCCTGATCCACCGTCATGTCGGAGGTATCGAGCAAGTGCGCATCCTGTGCGGGACGCAGCGGCGCGGCCGTGCGGGTACGATCCCGCTGGTCGCGCGACTCAAGGTCTCGCAAAAGGTCTTCGATATTAGCAGAAATTCCCTTATCAATCAATTGTTTATAGCGCCTGCGAGCGCGCGCTTCGACACTTGCGGTCAGGAATACCTTCAGGCGGGCATCGGGGAAAATCACCGTGCCCATGTCGCGGCCGTCGGCAACCAGGCCCGGCAGCTTGCGAAAACCGCGCTGCAGCGCCGTCAGGGCGTCGCGAACCGACTGGTGGACGGCAATGGCCGACGCCCGGTTGCCGGTGGCTTCCGCGCGGATGGCCAGGCTGACCTCTTCGCCGCTCAGCCAGACCCGATCGGGGCCGAACTTGACATCAAGGCGGCCTGCCAGCTTTGCAAGCCCCTCCACATCCTGTGCGTCAATGCCCACACGCTCGCTGGCAAGCGCGACCAGGCGGTACAGCGCACCGCTATCCAGCAGATGGAAGCTGAGTGCGTCCGCCACCTTGTGCGCTACGGTGCCCTTACCGGAGGCAGTGGGCCCGTCGATTGTGATGACGTCGACGATAGTCATTATTTATTGAAACAGAAAAGAATATTGATTTCTTAAATCAATTGAGAATCATTACCATGCAATCCATGGCGGGCGGCCCTGCAAATGGCAGGCGCTCCGGGCAGTCAAGACAACTCCGCGAGGCAATCTACCATGGCTAAGACCCTGTCGTTCGGCATCATGCACGTTGGTATTGCCTTTGGCGTCACTTACGCGCTGACCGGCAACCTGGCCGTCAGCGGCGCCGTGACCTTCATCGAACCGGCAGTCAATACTGTGGCGCATTACTTCTTCGACCGCTACTGGGACAGGCGCGAACGCCGCGACGAAGGCGTGCCCACCATTCCCCGCGAGGAGTCCCGCCCGATGCTGGCAGTGTGATCAGCGCACCACCGCCGCAAACGCGTCGAAGTAGTCCGGGAACGTCTTGGCCACGCAGCCAGGATCGTTGATGCGCACCGGCAACGGGCCGAAGGCAGCCAGCGAAAAGCACATGGCCATGCGGTGATCGTCATAGGTGTCGATGCCAGCGGCCGGCGTCTTCCACGCGGTTTGGGCCGGTGGCGTCACCTTCAGGTAATCCGCCCCCTCCTCCACCTCGACACCTAACTTGCGCAATTCCTTGGCCATGGCGCTGATGCGGTCGGTTTCCTTGACCCGCCAGCTCGCGATATTGGTAAGCGTGGTCGTGCCCTCGGCAAACAACGCCGCTACCGCCAGCGTCATGGCAGCGTCCGGGATATGGTTGCAATCCAACTCGATGCCGTGCAGGCGGCCATCGTCGCGCTCGGTACCGCGGACCTCGATCCAGTTGGCGCCCGCCATCACGTTGGCGCCCATGCGGTTGAGCGCCTCGGCAAACTTGACGTCGCCCTGGATGCTCGACATGCCCACGCCCTCCACCCGCAACGGACCGCCGCCAATAGCGCCGGCTGCCAGGAAGTAGGATGCCGAGGAGGCATCGCCTTCCACGAAGATCTCACCGGGCGAACGGTAGGCCGAACGCGCCGGCAGGATGAAACGCGACCAGCCTTCGCGCCTGACTTCGATGCCGAAGCGCGCCAGCAGGTTCAGCGTGATCTCCACGTAGGGCTTGGAGATCAACTCCCCGACGACCTCGATCTCGATGGTGTCGCCCGGCGCATCGGCCAGCGGCAGGGTCATCAGCAGCGCCGTCAGAAACTGGCTGGAAACGTCGCCGCGCACGCGGATCGGTGCATCGATGCGGATCTGCGCGGGCGATATCTGCAGGGGCGGATAACCCTCGGTACCAAGGTAGTCGACGTGAGCGCCAATCTGCCGCAGGCCATCGACAAGATCGCCGATCGGGCGCTCATGCATACGGGGCACGCCCGACAGCTTGTAGCTCCCACCCTGCAGCGCCAGTGCCGCGGTCAGCGGGCGAATGGCGGTGCCCGCATTGCCCATGAATAGTTCGGCCGCCTTGTTCGGGAAGTTGCCGCCCACGCCGCGCACCACGCAAGCGCCATCCTCCTGGCGCCACGCCACACCCAGCGTACGCAGCGCCTGCAACATCACACGCGTATCATCGGAGTCGAGCAAATCGCAGACGCGGGTCTCGCCGTCCGCGAGCGCCGCCAGTAGCAGCACACGGTTGGAGATGCTCTTGGAGCCCGGCAGGCGAACAGTGCCCGAGGCGCGAGTGAAAGGACCAAGCGTGAGATGTTCCATGATTTGCATGCTAGTTGGCCGGCCGCTCTTTATGAAGGGCGGGCCGCACCGTTGGTGACCTGATGACTTCGCGACGCGAGCGTTCAGGGCTCGACGTTGACAGCGGGTGCACGCTGCGCGCCCCATTGCTGGCGCGCCTGGCTGGCGCGCTGGAAGATGCGCTCCAGCCCCTCGCCGTTGCTGTTTTCTATCAGCGTCTTCAAATGCGCCAGCATCGCCTGGTAAGTGGTCAGCTCGCTCAGCATCGCCTCCCGGTTGCCAACGCAGATATCACGCCACATCTCCGGCGAGGACGCCGCGATACGGGTGAAATCGCGAAAGCCGCCGCCGGCGAAGTCGAGCTTCAGCGCCGCGTCCTCGGCATTGGCCACCTGGGCCACCAGCGCGTAGGACAGCAGGTGTGGCAGGTGGCTGACCGCGGCAAACACGGCATCGTGCTGCACGGCGGACATCACAAAGCAATCGGCACCGGCGGTCTCCCACATGGCGCGCACGGCAGCCACGTCGATGCGGACGTTTTCCTGCAGCGGGCACAATACGACCTTCTTGCCGGCATAGAGATCGGCCAGCGCGGCTTCCACGCCGTTCAGCTCGCGGCCCGCGATGGGATGGGCGGGCACGAACTGCGCCGCCTTGTCGCCCAGCGCGGTCTTGGCCGCAATGATGACGTCGGACTTGGTGCTGCCGGCGTCGGTGACGATGGTGGCCGGCTCGAGATGCGGCTCAAGTGCATGGAGCAGCGCAAAGGTCTGCGCCACCGGAGCGCAGAGCACGATGACGTTGGCGCCCTTGGCAGCCTCCTCCAGCGTCGCGGCTTCGTCGATCACGCCGAGCTTGAGGGCGCGCTCCAGCGAGGCCTGCGAGCGGCCTACGCCGACCACCGTGCCGACCGCCCCCGCACGCTTGAGCGCGAGCGCCAGCGAGCCGCCGATCAGGCCGACCCCGACTATAACGACACGGGAAAAATAAGGAGCGGACGCAGGAACGGTCACGGGGATACGCTGCCAGGCAAGGAAGTTCGGGAATCCGGCATTGTATCTCGTCTACGCCGGCCGACGGCGCCGCCAGTTGCGGCGGCACCAGCTGGCGAAGGCGCGGCGCCTACTTGAGCGCCCGTTCCAGCGCGGCGATGAAGGCCGCGTTTTCCTCAGGCAGGCCGATGGTCACGCGCAGCCATTGCGGCAGGTTGTAGTTGCCCACCGGACGCACGATCACGCCCTGCCTGAGCAGCGCCAGGTTGACGCGCGCGCCGGCGCCGTCGTCCTGGCCCACGCGCACCAGCACGAAATTGCCTGAAGATGGCACGTACTGCAGGCCGAGCCGGTCGAAGGCCGCCACCAGTTGCGCCTTGCCGGCACGGTTGCGTTCCGCGCTGCGCTTCAGGAAGGCCGTGTCGGCCAGCGCCGCCACCGCAGCGGCCTGCGCCAGGCTGTTGACGTTGAAAGGCTGGCGGATGCGGTTGAGCAGGTCGGTCAGCGCCGGCTGCGCGACCGCATAGCCGATGCGCAGGCCGGCCAGGCCATAAGCCTTGGAGAAGGTGCGCGAAACCAGCAGGTTCGGATACTTGCGGACCCACGCCACCGAGTCGTACTGCTGCGCGTCATCCAGGTATTCGTTGTAAGCCTCGTCCAGCACCACCACGACATCGGCCGGCACCTTGGCCAGGAAAGCCTCGATGGCCGCCGCCGGCAGGAAGGTGCCGGTCGGGTTGTTCGGGTTGGCGATAAAGATCAGGCGCGTATCCGGCACGATGGCGGCGGCCATGGCGTCGAGATCGTGCCCATAGTCACGGGCCTTGACCTCGATGGCGCGCGCGCCGATTTCCTGCGTGGCCAGCGCATACACCGCAAAGGAATGCTCGGCGTAGATGACCGACTCGCCCGGCTTCACCAGCGCGTGCGCGGCGATTTCCAGGATGTCATTGCTGCCGTTGCCCAGCGTGAGCCAGTCGGCCGGCACATCGAAACGGGCCGACAAGACAGCCTTCAGTTCGAAACCGTTGGCATCGGGGTAGCGGCCCAGGTCGGCGACGGCGGCGGCGATGGCCGTCCTGGCCGACTCGGGCATGCCGAGCGGGTTCTCGTTCGAGGCCAGCTTGACGATGGCGGACTCGTCCAGGCCGAATTCGCGCGCCACTTCGGAAATCGGCTTGCCCGCCACGTACGGAGAGATCGCCCGCACATACTCGGGACCGAACTGCTTGCCTTGCTCTGCCATCCTGGCTCCTTGGTGATCGTCTTTCGCGGATCGCGATCCGCGATCGCCGATCCGTTCTTCGGTCTGGCTGCCGCCCGGGCGGCAAGCCTTGCTATCGGCTGGACGGGTATGAACCCAGCACTTTGAAGTAAGCCGCGTTACGCCGGAGTTCTTCCAGTGCCCGCGCCACCGAGGCATCGTGCTGGTGCCCTTCCACGTCGACGTAGAAGTAGTACTCCCACGCGCCGCTGCGCGCCGGGCGCGACTCGAAGCGGCACATCGACACGCCGTTGTCGGCCAGCGGCGCCAGCAACTGGTAGACCGCGCCAGCCTTGTTGGGCACCGACAGGATCATCGAGGTCTGGTCGCTGCCCGAGGGCTCGGTCTCGTAGCGCCCGATCACCGCGAAACGCGTGCGGTTGTGCGGATCGTCCTGGATGTGCGTGCGCACCAGATGCAGGTGATAGCGATTGGCGGCGGACTCGCCGGCGATGGCCGCCACGGTGGGATCTTCGCTGGCCATGCGCGCCGCTTCCGCATTGCTCGATACGGCCTGGCGCTCCAGATGCGGGTAGTTGGCCGTTAGCCAGTGCTGGCACTGCGCCAGCGCCTGCGCGTGTGCGCGCACCACGGTCACGCCCTTCATGTCCGGCGACGACGCCATCAGGTTGTGATGCACCTTCAGCGCGATTTCGCCGCTGATTTTCAGCGAGGTCTGCAGGAACAGGTCCAGCGTGCGGGACACCGCGCCCTCGGTGGAATTCTCCACCGGCACCACGCCGTACTCCACGGTGCCGGCCTCCACCGCGCGGAACACCTCGTCGATGCTCGGGCACGGCACGCCGCTCACCTCGTGGCCGAAATGCGCGTACAGCGCCTGCTCGGAGAACGTGCCAGCGGGGCCCAGGAAAGCAACTTCAAGCGGCTTTTCCAGGCCGCGGCAGGCGGACATCACCTCGCGCCAGATCGCCGCCACGCTGTCGTCGAGCAGCGGGCCGGGATTGGCGCCCTGCACCTTGCGAATCACCTGCAGCTCGCGTTCCGGACGGAACACCGGCGCGCCATACTTCTTCTTGACCTCGCCCACATCGAGGGCGAGTTGCGCACGGCGATTCAACATTGCCAGCAGTTCGCGGTCCAGCTTGTCGATCTGCTCGCGCAACGGCGTCAGTTCGACGCCCAGCGCCTTCTCGGCCGCGCCATTGTCCGGCTGCGCCTCCTCCTGCGCGATGTCTTTGTCTTGATTTGTCATTGTATGAATCCGCTACGCCACGTCATTGCGAAGTGGCCCTGGAAAAAACCGAATCGGCACAGGGCGGCAGCGCCAGGAGACGCCGCCGCAAACGAAGGATCAGGCCGCGGTGCGCTCGAAGTCGCGCATGTACTCGATCAGGGCGGCGACGCCCTCGAGCGGCATGGCGTTGTAGAAGCTGGCACGCATGCCGCCGACGGACTTGTGGCCCTTGAGCTGTACCAGCCCCCTGGCGCGCGCACCGGCCAGGAAGGCATCGTTGCGCGATTCGTCAGCCAGGAAGAACGGCACATTCATGCGCGAGCGGCAGCTCGGATCGATATCGTTGCGGTAGAACGCGCTTTGATCCAAGAACTCATAAAACGCGTGCGCCTTGGCGATATTGCGTTGCTCGATCGCATCCACGCCGCCCTGCGCCTTGAGCCACTTGAAGACCAGCCCGGCGATGTAAATGGAATAGGTCGGCGGCGTGTTGTACATCGAGTCATGCTCGGCCACCAGGCGCCAGTTGAAGGCGGTGGGGCAAAGCGGATGCGCATGGCCCAGCAGGTCTTCGCGCACGATCACGATGGTCAGGCCGGCCGGCCCGATATTCTTCTGCGCGCCGCCGTAGGCCACCTGCACGCGCGACCAGTCGACCGGGCGCGACAGGATGTGGCTGGAGACGTCGGCCACCACCACCGGCCCGCCGTCGCGGTGCTGGCCGATATCGGGCACGTCCTGGAACTCGACACCGACGATGGTCTCGTTGGTGCACAGGTGTACATAGGCGGCATCGTCCGACAGGTTCCAGTCGGACACATCCGGGATACGCACGAATTTTTGCGCGGTGCTGGAGGCCGCGATATTGACCTCGCCATAGCGGCGCGCCTCCTGCTCGGACTTCACCGACCACGTGCCGGTGACAACGAAGTCCGCCTTGGGGCGTTCCGCTTTCAGGCGAGACATCAGGTTGAGCGGCACGATGCCGTTCTCGCCAATGGCACCGCCCTGCAGGAACAGGATGCGGAAATCTTTCGGCACGTGCAGCAACTCGCGCAGGTTCGCCAGCGCTTCTGCCTGGATCCCCTCGAACTCGCGGCTACGGTGGCTCATCTCCATCACCGAGACCCCGGTACCGTGCCAGGACAGCATCTCGTCGGCCGCCTGCAGCAACACTTCGGTCGGCAGGGCCGCCGGACCGGGCGAGAAGTTATAGACACGCTCGGCCACGGCGCGCTGCATCATGGCGGCAAGTGCTGGATTCTGGGGTTCGTTCATGGATCGGGATGGAAATGAAAAATGGCTGCCGGTGTTACCCAAGCAGCCATTATCCATCAAACCCGCGCCAGATAGGGGAGCCGGGGATAGTGCCCCGTACGCCCCACCGGCCCGCCGGCAAATTACTTCGAAGCGGCGGCGATTTCCTTCTCGGCTGCGTCGCGCATCGACTTGCCAACCTGCGGGCCGTACTTCTGCATCATCGAGCCCCAGATTTCCTGCGTAGCCTTGCCTTGGTTCGCCATGAACTTCTGGCCCGTGGGCGACTTCAGGAACGTGGTCAGATCCTTGATTTCCTGAGCGCTGTAGTATTTGGCGAAGGCGTCGTAGTGGGCCTTCATGGCGTCGCTCTTGAAGCCATCGGTGGTGAACGCCGTACCGGCGCCGTCCACCATGCGCTGCACGGCGCCATTCTTCTTGAGCTTGTCGACGGCGGCTTGCTTCTGCTTGTCGTTGAGCGTCTTGTTCTCGACCAGTACCTGCTCCAGAACCATGGGCGCTTCCTGCTTGGCGCCCTGCTGCCAGTTCTCGGCCTGGCCCTTGACGGCCTGGTCGGCCTGCATCACGGTCAGGAGCTCCTTGATGGCAGCGGTCTTGTCCGCATCCTGGGCATGCGCCGCGTTGGCCAGCATCATGGCCGGCACGAAGGCAGCCAGAACAGCGATACGTCGATAGGTTTTGAACATTGTGACTCCCTGGTAAATATGTCCGTTTTAGTCCCGCAGCCGGCAATCGAGTTCCGGCTATCGGGTCAATGTTGCAACAACTTACGAATTGGATCCCGTGTCAGGGGTGCCAGCCTCGGTGCCGTCCTGCGCACCTGCCCCCGGCTCTCCCTCGGCAGCAGCATCGGCCCCATCGAGTTCTTCACCCGCCACACCGTTGTCGGCGTCGCTTTCGACGATTCGCTGCAGGCCGGAAAGCTTGGTGCCTTCGTCCACGTTGATCAGGGTCACGCCTTGCGTGGCGCGGCCCATCTCGCGGATTTCAGATACGCGCGTACGGATCAGCACACCGCCGGTCGTGATCAGCATGATCTCGTCTTCCGGCGACACTAGCGCGGCAGCCACCACCCGGCCATTGCGCTCGCTGGTCTGGATCGCAATCATGCCCTTGGTGCCCCGGCCGTGTCGAGTGTACTCGGCGATCGGGGTACGCTTGCCATAGCCATTTTCGGTGGCGGTCAGCACACTGCCCACCGCTACGTCCTGCTCGCTGGTCTCGGCCGGTGCCACCAGCATGGCGATCACGGTCTGGCTTTCTTCCAGGTTCATGCCGCGCACGCCGCGCGCCTGCCGGCCCATCGGGCGCACATCGTTTTCATCGAAGCGCACTGCCTTGCCGGAGTCCGAGAACAGCATCACATCGTGCTGGCCATCCGTGACGGCGGCGCCAATCAGGTAGTCGCCCTCGTCGAGATCGACAGCGATGATGCCGGCCTTGCGCGGGTTGGAGAACTCGGTCAGCGCCGTCTTCTTCACGGTGCCGCGCGCGGTGCCCATGAAGATGAAATGCTCGGCGTCAAACTGGCGCACCGGCAGGATGACGTTGATCTTCTCGCCGTCAGACAGCGGGAACATATTGACGATCGGCCTGCCGCGCGAGTTGCGCGACCCCTGCRGCACCTCGTACACCTTCAGCCAGTACAGCCGGCCGCGGTTCGAGAAGCACAGGATGTAGTCGTGCGTGTTGGCGACGAACAGCGTGTCGATCCAGTCGTCTTCCTTGGTGGCGGTCGCCAGCTTGCCCCGCCCGCCGCGCTTCTGCGCCCGGTACTCGGAGATCGGCTGGCTCTTCATATAGCCGCTGTGCGACAGCGTGACCACCATGTCCTGCGGCGTGATCAGGTCCTCGGTATCCAGCTCGGTCGCATTGAGCTCGATATGCGAGCGGCGCAGGTCACCGAACTCCGCGCGGATGGCGGTCAGCTCGTCGGTGATGATGGTGCTGATGCGCTCCGGCCGGGACAAGATATCGAGCAGGTCGGAGATGACCGCCATGACGTCCCGGTATTCCTGGACGATCTTGTCCTGCTCCAGGCCCGTCAGGCGCTGCAGGCGCATCTGCAGGATTTCCTGGGCCTGCGAGTCGGACAGGCGGTACAGGCCGTCGCCCTGCATGCCGAAGATGGCTGGCAGGCCGTCGGGGCGGTAGGAAGCGCGGCCGCCCGGCGTGTCGCCTTCGGCGCGTGCCAGCATCTCGCGCACCAGGCTCGAATCCCACGCCTTCGCCATCAGCCCTTGCTTGGCGATGGGGGGCGTAGGCGCTGCCTTGATGATGGCAATGAACTCGTCGATATTGGCCAGCGCGACCGCCAGGCCTTCCAGCACGTGGCCACGCTCGCGCGCCTTGCGCAGCTCGAACACGGTGCGGCGGGTGACGACCTCGCGCCGGTGCGACAGGAAGCACTCCAGCATCTGGCGCAGGTTCAGCAGGCGCGGCTGGCCGTCGACCAGCGCCACCATGTTCATGCCGAAGGTATCCTGCAGCTGGGTGTGCTTGTAGAGGTTGTTCAGCACCACCTCGGGCACTTCGTTGCGCTTTAGCTCGATCACCACGCGCATGCCGGACTTGTCGGACTCGTCGCGGATATCCGAGATGCCTTCGACCTTCTTGTCCGTCACCAGCTCGGCAATGCGCTCCAGCAAGGTGCGCTTGTTGACCTGGTAGGGCAGCTCGTCGACGATGATCGCCTGGCGCTGGCCACGATCGATATCCTCGAAGTGCGTCTTGGCGCGCATGACGACGCGGCCACGGCCGGTGCGGTAGCCTTCGCGCACGCCCTGGATGCCATAGATAATGCCCGCGGTCGGGAAATCCGGCGCCGGAATCAGCTCGATCAGCTCGTCGACCGTGGCTTGCGGATTGCGCAGCAGGTGCAGGCAGCCGTCGACCACTTCGTTGAGGTTGTGCGGCGGGATATTGGTGGCCATGCCCACCGCGATACCCGACGATCCATTAATCAGCAGATTAGGGATGCGCGCCGGCAGAATCAGCGGCTCATTCTCCGAGCCGTCATAATTCGGCCCGAAATCGACAGTTTCCTTATCGATATCGAGCAACATCTCGTGGGCGATCTTGGACAGGCGGATTTCGGTATAACGCATGGCTGCCGCGTTATCCCCGTCCACCGACCCGAAATTACCCTGGCCATCGACCAGCATGTAGCGCAGGGAGAAATTCTGCGCCATGCGCACGATCGTATCGTATACAGCAGTGTCGCCGTGGGGGTGATACTTACCGATCACATCCCCTACGATACGCGCCGATTTCTTGTACGGCCGGTTCCAGTCATTGTTAAGCTCATGCATCGCATAGAGCACACGCCGATGTACCGGCTTCAAGCCATCCCGGACATCGGGAAGCGCGCGCCCTACGATCACGCTCATTGCGTAATCGAGATAAGAGCGGCGCATTTCCTCTTCGAGGGAGACCGGAAGGGTTTCTTTGGCGAATTGATCCATTGCGGCGTGGGTTATCCGGCGAATTTAAACAGAAGGCCCCCAGGTGAATCACCATTCGCCAAGCGGCGTCCGGCAGTAGGGCAACGTGGCATTCTAACATGCGCCGCTGCCCTCCCCCGCAGCCGCCTCCCCCCCCTCCAAAGGGCCTTTGACGACGCCGGGAAACGACGAGAAAGGCCGCTGCGAAAATCCTGCAAGCCCGGCCAGACAAGGGTTTGCGGGCATCGCAAGAGCCATGTTGCACAAACACCACAGGCCCAAAACCCATTGGTGGAATCGAATATATTTACTTCTTAGGAAACGACCCTTGTGGCACAATTCCCCAGCGAAGAGCCAGACATTGTTCGAAGTGGAGCATACACCGCATCGAGAATGTTATACTCCGAAGAATGTATGACTTGTTTCCGTCCATTTGCTCGCAGTAACCCTGCGGTGATCTCATCCTGAGAGGAGAAATATGAAAAAATTTGCCAAGCTCGCGCTCGTTGCAGCTACCGCAGTAATGGCTGCATCCGCTCAAGCCCAGTCCGTCCCCTACGAAAAGAAGGCTGTGAACGATAACTGGGGCAACGGTACGAGCGAGTACGTGTGGAAGAACGGCACGAACGAGCTCTGCTGGCGCGACAGTTCGTGGACCCCGGCCACCGCCAACGCACTGTGCGACGGCGCCCTGGCTCCGGCGGCCGTTCCGGTGGCACCGCCCGCAGCGGTTGCTCCTCCGGTTGTTTCCAGCGAAAAGGTCACTTTCGCTGCTGACACCCTGTTCGACTTCGACAAGGCTGTCCTGAAGCCGGAAGGCAAGGCCAAGCTGGACGACCTGACCTCCAAGCTGTCCGGCATCACCCTGGAAGTGATTATCGCAGTTGGCCACACCGACTCGTTCGGTTCGGACAAGTACAACGATCGCCTGTCGATCCGTCGTGCTGAAGCCGTCAAGGCCTATCTGGTCAGCAAGGGCGTGGAAGCCAACCGTGTGTACACGGAAGGCAAGGGCAAGCGTCAGCTGAAGGTTGACCCGAAGTCGTGCAAGGGCAACCGCAAGGCGCAGATCGCCTGCCAGCAGCCGAACCGCCGCGTGGAAGTCGAAGTGGTCGGCACCCGCAGCGCACGTTAATCGGATCCTTTCCGATGAAAAAAAGCCCAGCGCGAGCTGGGCTTTTTTTTTGATACAGTGGCTGCATACTTTCCGCTCTCGCGCCGCCGCCTGGCCGCGCGCCAAAATCCATGACGCAGATCTCCCCTCCGCACCATCCCACCGTTGAAACCACCCAGCTCGGCAGGAATGCCGATGCCCGCGAAATCGACAAATTCAGCGAGCTGGCCCACCGCTGGTGGGACCCGGAGAGCGAGTTCAAGCCGCTGCACGAACTCAATCCCTTGCGGCTCGGCTGGATCGACGGCATTGCCGCGCTCGAGGGCAAGCAGGTGGTCGACATTGGCTGCGGGGGCGGCATCCTCGCCGAAAGCATGGCGCGAACCGGCGCCACGGTGCGGGGCATCGACTTGTCCACCAAGGCGCTCAAGGTCGCCGACCTGCACAGCCTGGAGTCAGGTGTCCCGGTGACCTATGAAGAAATCGCTGCCGAGGCGCTGGCTGCCCGCATGCCTGCCGGTTTCGACGTAGTGACCTGCATGGAAATGCTGGAGCACGTGCCGGACCCGCAGTCGATCGTGCGAGCCTGCGCAACCCTGGTACGGCCGGGCGGGCATGTGTTCTGCTCCACCATCAATCGCAATTTCAAGGCCTATATGCTGGCCGTGGTCGGCGCCGAGTACGTACTCAGGATGCTGCCGCGCGGCACGCATGACTACGACAAGTTCATCACGCCGTCTGAGCTCGCGCGCTATGCGCGCAATGCAGGGCTTGAACTCGTCGAGATGCGCGGCATGAGCTACAACCCGCTGACCCAGGTCTACTCGCTGGGCAAGGACACCGATGTGAATTACCTGATGGCGTTTCACCGCCCCGCCTGAATATGCGCACCTACGACGCAGTCTTCTTCGATCTCGACGGCACCCTCGCCGACACGGCCCCGGATCTGGCCGCGGCAGCCAACCGGCTGGTCACCGAGCATGGCCGCCCTCCCGTGGCGTACGAGCAACTCCGTCCGGTCGCTTCGCACGGCGCCCGTGGACTGATCGGCGCGGCCTTTGGCAAGAGCCCGGCCGACCCTGAGTTTCCCGGCCTGCGAGACACGTTCCTGGACTATTACGAGGCCGACATCGCGGTGCATACACGCCTGTTCGATGGCATGGCCGAGGTCCTGGACGCGCTGGAAACCGCCGGCATCCGCTGGGGCATCGTCACCAACAAAATCACCCGCTTCACCGCGCCGCTCGTCGCCGCCATCGGCCTGGCGCCCCGCGCCTCGGCGGTGGTCAGCGGCGATACCACGGCGCACGCCAAGCCCCACCCGGCACCGCTGCTCCACGCGGCTGACATCAGCGGCGTGGCGCCCGAACGCTGCGTGTATGTCGGCGACGACCTGCGCGACATCCAGGCAGGCAAGGCCGCCGGCATGATCACGATCACCGCCGCCTATGGCTACTGTGGCGATGGCGAACCGCCCGAGGCATGGGGCGCCGACTACCTGGTGCGCCACCCAAGCGAACTGATCGCGCTGCTGGCTCCGGCGGGAGCGCGCTGAGGTCGGAAAGGCTCCCTGGGAACCCGCCAACACGTCGGGCCTCCAACGGAGTACAATCTCAGTTCTTGACACTGTTCACACAGTTCACGCAGGGGCCGACCTGGTTTCGACGTGGGTTACAAAGCAGTGGAGGGCATACCGAGGACCCGTCACCTCGTTAATCAATGGGAATGCAATAACTGCTAACGACGAACGTTACGCACTGGCCGCTTAATTGCGGCCGTCCTCGCACTGGCTCGCTGGCGGGCTAGAGTCGCAAGACTACGCGAGGTCATATACGCCAGATAAGCCCTGAGTGAGTCACGAACCCAGGGACGAAAATCTAGTGACTCGCCGTTGTAGAGCGTGTTCGTCCGCGATGCACCGGTTAAATCAAATGACAGAACTAAGTATGTAGAACTCTCTGTGGAGGGCTTGCGGACGCGGGTTCGATTCCCGCCGGCTCCACCAAATACTAGTTTCAGGTTAATCCTGGACGTTCCAAAAGCCCGGTATATCCGGGCTTTTTCTTTGGTTTCGCGGGATTTAGCGTCCCATACGGTGCCGGGGCATTTCTTTACAGCCCAAGCATTTTGGGGGTAACTTTCGGGGTAGCTTGTTACCCCCAAAATAGTTACCCCCAAATGCCACTCACCGACACCGCCATCAAGAACGCCAAGCCAGGCGAGAAACCCGTCAAGCTGTACGACGCTGACGGCCTGTTGCTGTGGGTTGCCCCCAGCGGCGGCAAGTGGTGGCGACTCAAGTACCGGCTCGGGGGTAAGGAAAAGATGCTTTCCCTTGGCACATACCCCGAGGTGGGTTTGCGTGAAGCCCGCGAGCGCCGCGACGAGGCCCGCCGGCGGCTGGCTGATGGCATCGACCCCAGCGCCCACCGCAAGGCGGCCAAGAGCACCAAGGCACTGCGTGAGGCCAATAGCTTCGAGCTGGTCGCGCGCGAGTGGCACGCCAAGTACGCAAGCACCTGGTCAGCCAGCCACGGCGTGCGCATCCTGCGCCGCTTAGAAGCCAACGCCTTCCCCTGGATCGGCGGTAAGCCCACGGCCGACCTCAAGCCAGCCGACGTGCTGGAAGTGCTGCGGCGGGTGGAGCACCGCGGCACCCTGGAAACCGCTCACCGCCTACGCGACAACATCGGCCAGGCGATGCGCTACGCCGTGGCCACCGGCCGGGCTGAGCGAGATATCACCGCCGACCTGCGGGGCGCCCTGCCGCCGGTACAGAAACAGCATTTCGCGGCGATCACCGAGCCCACTAAGGTAGGCGAGTTGCTGCGCGCCATCGACGGCTATAGCGGCACTTTCCCCGTTACGTGCGCCCTCAAGCTCGCCCCCCTCCTGTTCCAGCGCCCCGGCGAACTGCGCCTGGCCGAGTGGCCGGAGTTCGACCTGGACAGTGCCACGTGGGAAATCCCGGCTGGCCGCATGAAGCGGACCAAGCAAGGCAAGGCCGAGGGAGCGGCGCATATCGTGCCGCTGCCGAGTCAAGCGGTAGCCATCCTCCGCGAGCTGCACACCTTGACCGGCACCGGCCGCTATGTGCTGCCTGGCGTTCGCTCGCCCAGCCGCCCCATGAGCGACAACACCATCAATGCCGGACTAYGGCGCATGGGCTACGACAACGAGACCATGACGGGCCACGGTTTCCGGGCCATGGCACGCACCATACTGGACGAAGTCCTAGCCTTCCCGCCGGCCATCATCGAGGCGCAGCTCGCGCACGCCGTCAAAGATCCGCTCGGCCGTGCGTACAACCGCACCGCGCACCTGCCGCAGCGACGAGACATGATGCAGCGATGGGCCGACTACCTGGACGAGCTGAAGCGAGGGGCACAGATCCTGTCCTTTGGCGCTGACCAAGCGGCATAGGTTGGGGCTCCCGCCGAGCACCAGGCGGACATACCGGGCGCCAGATCCCCAAATAGGGTCGAGCACCTTGACCCTAGCCGCTCCCCTAATCGAGGCTGGATTTTGACCCCCGCGCGGCGGCGGCCTAAGCGGCCGTTTTGCCCGCCCCCCTTGCATCGCGAGCCGCGCCAGCCCACCAGGTCTATGAGATAGTTTGAGGAATTCCATATACCAGCGTTGAACCGAACCAATGAGCGCACACACGATAACGCAACGCCTAATTGAAGAAGGCATCGCAGCCAAGGCGCACTTCCAAGTCTGGTGGGCACTCGATAATCTGGCGAGACCCAAGTATCTACCAACGATGAACGACCTGAGTTACGTTGACTTCTTTCATGCGTCGGGTTCTGGGCACTTCAAACTGTTCTTCATCGCACTGTCAAAGATCTTTGATCGTGACAACCGCGTCGCTGGCATAAGCCAGCTCAAGAGCGCGCTGCGGTCGGAAGGACGTTCGCAAAGCGCACTTCGTATCGAGACAGCGCTGAAACCGCTGGCACCTAGGATCAAGCGAGTTCTGAAGATTCGCAACCAGTCTATTGCCCACAACGAGTACGCGTTACCTCGAAAGAAAGTCTACGAAACCAATGGAATCACCCCAAATGAAATAAGGGAGATTATCAACGTGGTCTGTGGCGCGATAAACGAGACCGCAAGGGAGCTGGGAATTAACAATACGATCTTCGAAAGCGACCGCCTCGAGCGGGCAACTCTCGCCTTGCTTGGCACGCTTGAGAAGGGGCAGGCAAGACCCGACACAAACCAGCGCGAGGACGAACACACCAGGCAGTGACCAGGAAATTAACTCACCCTAGGTGGCATTTTTTTTCTAGAAAACAAGCGGCCTGAACCTTTGCCGCACAGCCGAATCCATCTACCTACTAGTCGGTAATTAATTCACCCTAGGAGCCCTTTTGTCTAGAGAACGAATGCGGTGCGAATGACCCCCATGAGATCGCCCCCCGGAAGGACCCGCGTGCGCCAGACCACACCCAGAGCGGCACTACCCCGCCTAGGGCGGGAGGTGCCGAGCACCCCTGCTAGATGCCATTCACATTTCCTGATTGACTAGACGACATCCCGACACAATTCCGTCGATCAACTTGGAAGTCATTTTCAAAACATGGTGACAGTGGTGACACCCTGTGGATAAGTTCGGCAAGCCGCTCTAGATCGACGGTTTGCGCGTCACCAGAAACAGCTGGTGACGCGGGTCCCGAGCTGGTGACGCTGGTGACAAGTGGCACCAGGCCTGACAATAAATCAACGGTTTCCGGGCGACTGCGAGCGCCAATATGCCGAACAAACCGGCCGCTACAACTATTCAGATTTTTTCAATAAACAACCCTCTAAAGCCCCGCCGCTGCCCCTCGACCTATTGGAGCTAGGCTCAATCGGTCCATTTTGTCGCGCGGATAGAGCCTCCACCAGGCCGCCACCGCCGCACCGCAAAGGCGCTCACGCTACAGGCCACCACGGCACGCATGAGGAGGCATAGGGCGTCACCACCTGGTCGACATCGAGCGGCGAGCCTGCGGCCCGCTGCGGGCGTTACCGGTGCACCACCGCCCGATCTATCGTGATGATGGACGGCGCTGCCGCGCCGGGTGGCAGGCCGCTGGCATCGAGCGGTAGACACGCCGCCGGCACGCGTGTCTTGGAGCTGGCC
>NZ_JBFTSG010000079.1:0-33584 GCF_056399885.1 Cupriavidus sp. 01L45
TCGGTGTCGCCGATGCGGTTGAGCGGCGCCAGCACCTGTTCGTTCGGTGTCGCCGATGCGGTTGAGCGGCGCCAGCACCTGTTCGTTGAACTTGGCGGCCTCATCGAGCACCGCCTGCGCCGTCTCGGGCGTGGCGTCCTCGAAGCCGGGCAGCTGGCTGACAGCGTCAAGGCCGGCCAGTTCGTTCATCACAAACAGCATGTCCTTGAGCGGGGCACGATAGGTCATTTTTTGGGTCTCCATTTTGGGATTGCGGCACAGGGCATGGTGCATCTGGGCGGATGCCGGCACCGCATGCTCCGGATACCGGATCGTAGCGCCCGCCGCGGCATGCGGGAATAACCAAACCTGCCCATTCATTGACAAAACCTGCCGCTTTGCGCCGCCCTGGCCGCTTGCCTGCCACCCCGGCCCGATTGGCCGGATTTGTCACTAGTTCGGCCATTCCTGTCAGTGCCGGAGGGGGCGGGCACCTCTAGAATGCCTCGCAGCCGGCGTCGCCATGACCGCCGAATGCATCCGGCATAACGACAAACCGCCTGTCAGGAGACAAGACTATGGACCTGTTCGGTCAGATGATGTACGCGCCTTTGCAATTGTCCTCGCTGCTTGAGCAGGCGGCACGGCACTCCGGCACGGTGGAAATCGTATCCCGGCGCGTCGAGGGCGACATTCATCGCTATACGTACCGGGACTGCCATGTCCGCGCCATGCAACTGGCCAATGCGCTGACGGGCCGCGGCATCGTCGCCGGAGACCGCGTGGGCACGCTGGCGTGGAATGGCTATCGCCATATGGAGCTGTACTATGGCGTGACCGGCATTGGCGCGGTTTGTCATACCATCAACCCCCGCCTGTTCCCGGAACAGATCGCCTACATCATCAATCATGCCCGCGACCGCGTGGTCTGCTTCGATGCCTCGTTCCTGGGCCTGGTCCAGCAGATCGCGCCGCAATGTCCCCATGTCGAGTCATGGGTGATGCTGTGCGACAGCGCCAGCCTGCCGCAGGCACCGGCGCTGCCGCTCGAAAGCTACGAGGCGCTGATCGGCGGGCAGCCCGGCCATTTCGACTGGCCCCGCCTGGATGAGCAACTCGCGGCGGTGCTTTGCTATACCTCAGGCACCACCGGCAACCCGAAGGGCGTCCTGTACTCGCACCGTTCGCTTTGCCTGATGGCCTATGCCTCGGCGCTGCCGGACGCGCTTTGCCTGCGTGCGTCGGACTCCGTGGTGCCTGTCGTGCCTATGTTCCACGTCAATGCCTGGGGGCTGCCGTTCTCCGCGGCGCTGGTCGGGGCGAAACTGGTGCTGCCGGGCCCGGCGCTCGACGGCGCATCCCTGTCGGCGTTGTTCGACCAGGAAGGCGTGACGGTGTCGGCTGGCGTGCCCACGGTCTGGCTCGGCCTGGCCGACTATATGCGCCGCACGGGCAAGCGCTGCAACAGCCTTGAGCGTGTMATCGTGGGCGGCGCGGCATGCCCGCCGCAACTGGCCAAGGCACTGGGCGAACTGGGCATCAAGTCGGTACACGCCTGGGGCATGACCGAGCTGTCGCCGATTGGCACCGTGTTTTCGCCTTCGCAGGGTTTCGCGCAGAAGCCGGAGCAGGAGCGCGCGCAGCTCGAGGCCAAGCAAGGCCGGGTCGTGCCGGGTGTCGAGATGAAGATCGTCGACGCCGATGGTGCCGAGTTGCCGTGGGACGGGCGCGCGGCTGGCGACCTGCTGGTGCGCGGCCATTGGGTCGTGGAGCGCTACTTCGGCATGGAGGAATCCTGCCTGGAGAAGGATGGCTGGTTCGCCACCGGCGATGTCGCCACGATCGACGCCGACGGCTATATGCAGATCACGGATCGCAGCAAGGATGTGATCAAGTCCGGCGGCGAGTGGATCTCCTCGATCGAGCTGGAAGGCATCGCCGTTGCGCACCCGGAAGTCGAACTGGCGGCCTGTATCGCCTGTGCCCATCCCAAGTGGGACGAACGGCCCCTGCTGGTTGCGGTAAGGCGCGCCGGCAGCACGCTCGATGCGCAGCAACTGCTGGCCTTCTATGAAGGCAAGGTGGCCAAATGGTGGATCCCGGACGACGTGGTGTTCGTGCCGGAGCTGCCGCTGACCGCGACCGGCAAGCTGCACAAGCTGGTGCTCAGGCAGCGTTTCGGCTCCCATTACAGCGGCGCCGCCGCCTAGCCGGGCGCTCAGGCCATGCCGCGGTAGGCCTTGGGCGTGCTGCCGGTCCAGTGCCGGAAAGCGCGATGGAACGCGGTCGGGTTGTCGAAGCCGACGTCATACGCGATAGCCGCGATGGCGTCGGGCGAGCGCGTGAGCCGCTGAATCGCGATATCGCGCCGGACGTCATCCTTGATCGCCTGGAACGTCGTGCCTTCGTCCGCAAGCCGGCGGCAAAGCGTGCGCACGGAAAAGTGCAGGTCCTGGGCAACCACTTCCAGCGTCGGCATGGCGGGAAGGCAATCGGCGAGGAATTGCCGGACCCGGTGGCAAACCATCTGGTCGGCGAAGGAGACGAAGATCCAGTCTTCCGGCGCGCGCGCCAGGAATCTCTGCAGGTCGGCCTTGCGTTGCCGCATGGGCATGTCGAGGTAAGCCGCTTCGAAGCGCATGCGTGTCTGTGCGCTACCGAACTGAACCGGCCCCGGAAAGAGAAAGAGGTAGTCCGTTGCGTGCGCGGGACGCGCGAAATCGAACTCCGCCGCGATCAGCGGGATCCGCTTCCCAACCAGCCATGAGGCAATGCCGTGCACCAGCTTCATGATGAGTTCGCGGCCGAGTTCGGTCACGCCGGGGCCAGCCGGATCCGCCACCATGGCAACCCAGCCGCCTTCGCCGTCGCGGCCCGACTCCAGCCGGAAATCATCCAGGATCAGGTGGAAGAACTGGCCGAACCGATGCAGCGCGACTTCCAGCCGCGGGGCGTCGAGCAGGCTCAGGCACAGGTATTTCAGCGTGCCGTTGCGCAAGGGGCGGCTGAAGATGCCCGGCATTTCGTCGTCCAGTTCGGTCGCGAGCAGGCGGTAGAGCGTGGAGAACTGCTCCTCGGTCACGCGGGAGCCAGGGCGCCGCAGCAAGCCGTGGGGGATGCCGGAGCACTCCGCCAGCCGTTCGATGGCGGCGGGATCGGCGCCCGACAGGAAGCCGTTGACCAGCGAAATGGGAACCGTGCCAGAAATCTGACTCAAGGGTGCGTCGACGTCCGGACCGCAACGTCATTTCCGGTGTGACCAGGGGGCATATATTCTGTCATAAGCTGGATTGGCCCGTCACATTTTTGGCTTTCCGGCGATCAGGGCGCTGTCGCGTCGAGCCGGTCCGCCAGCGTTCCGTCCCGGCTGCCGACCGCCCGGAGACGCACGCCAGGGGCTTGTGCCTCGATCCGGGATATCAGCCGGTTAAGCACCAGCGCCTGGCCAACGGCTACTTGTTACCGTGGTCGCCCGTTGTTTCGCCTGCCGGTGCCGGTGCCGGGGCGGCGATGACCCTGGCGCCGACATCTTTCAGCAGCCGATTGAAATCGGGCGACGCCATGATGATCTTCCCCGCGGCGGCACGCAGCCGGTCGACAGCCTCGGCCGGCAGGGAAAACGATGTGGGCAGTTCGTTCAGGTAATCCAGTTCCGCCTTGTCCGTCAACTGGGCGAACGACACGTCGATGGCATAGATCGTTGCGTCCGGCGTGCGTAACGCAGTGGCTACCGCGGCATCCTTGTTCGCTGAAAATGCGCGTGACTCCCGGACCCGGCGCATGGACTGCCATCGCGCCTGGCTGTCTTTCAACAACTCCGTCGCCTCGTAGGAATAGTGGTCGATCGGCACGCCCGTGGCTTTCACCAGAATCTGCAGCGTGCCTGGCGGGGATTCCGACTTGTCCCATGCCGTCTTGGGCGTGGACAGTGAATTGACGACAAAGACGACGATCCTGCGCGTATGGTCGAGTGGCGAAGGCTGGCCGATCAAATGCAGCGCTTCCATGACCTCCAGGGAATCCAGCACGCTGCGCATGCCGAGGTTGTCCGACACCCCGCCGTCCACGATATGGATGTAGGGCCGGTTGGCGCTGTCCCCGAATTCGGCCTCCTCTTTCAGGTGACGGGTCGCGCGGGCGGCCGGCCGGGGCGGGTCGCTGGCGTCGAGAAATGGCTTGATCCAGCCGGGGGGGGCGTAGCCGCAGGTGCCGCCGTAGTTGTTGAGGGTAACGGGCGTGAGCACCACCGGTACCGCCGACGATGCGGCGGCGGCACGGGAGAGCTTCACCGCATTCAGATCCGAGCAAAGCACGTCGAATGTGGTCTGCGTAAAGGGCAGGCGGGCGCCCGTGGAGATGTCCGTGGCGGAGGCGACGATGAAAGGGCCGCCTCCGCGATTGAGGTCGCCGAATGTCGCGCCATGGAACAGGATTTCGTCGTACAGGTCTGATGCCAGTTCCGAGCGCCCCCAGCCGCTCGACCATAGGGATGGCCAGTAGGCTGGATTGAGCGTTCGGAACGTAATTTCCCCCTGCACGTCGCGCTTGAGGAAGCGCTGCTCGTAATCGTCGAACAGCTTGTCGCCGTAGAGGCCATAGGCGAGCGCCGTAAAGCTCCCGCCGGATACGCCGGTGATGACGCCGACATGTTCGAGCAGGCGAGACTTGTTGCCTTTCGGTCCGACGACTTCGGTATTGCGCAGGAACTCGAGGACGCCGTACGAAAATGCCGCAGCGCGTGTCCCGCCGCCCGAGAAGGCCAGGATCACCAGGTTTTCGTTGTCTGCCGAGTATTGCGGACGGGTGACGAACCGATAGCCGGCATCCGGGTCGGCGTGAGCGATGGGCGGGTTGACTGGACGGCTTGCGCAGCCGCCGAGCACGATCAGAAACGCAAGTACCACCAATGCAGGCGTCGGCAGTCGGACCATGGATTCTCCGGGCAGTCTCCGGGTATTGTTACGGTGCGTACTCATTGAGGTTGTCCCGGCATTCTGACTAGCCTAGACTAGAATTCACCGAATCGGGGGGGTGGTTGGCTTTTGCCCTCGTATGGCGAACGCGCCGATGCCGGCATCGACCGTGCCGGACGTATCGTGTCGCCCGGACATGGCTTAACGGCAGGGATGAGATGCCCTTGCCTGGCTTTCCGACCCGATACCTTTGCGGTGACCTGCAAGGAGGCAATCGATGTTGCCCACGCCCATTTCCGAGAAGGCGCTGTCCCGCGGCATGCTCGATGTACTGATCCGTGCCGGGCTGATCGCTGTCCTGGTGATTTTCTGCTTCGAGATATTCCGTCCGTTTTTCGACCTGCTCGTCTGGTCGCTGATCCTGGCGATCACCCTCTATCCGCTGCAGGTGAAACTCAGCCCGATGCTGGGCAACAAGGACGGCCGCACCGCCACGCTGATCATCCTGGTCGTGATCGGCATCATCATGGTGCCGACCTACCTATTGGGTGTCGCCATGGCGGAGTCGGTGGAGAATGCCATGACCCTCGTCAAGAGCGGGGAGTTCCAGGTCCCACCGCCGGCCGAGTCGGTAGCCAGTTGGCCGCTGGTGGGGAAGCAGTTGTATGCCTTCTGGATGCAAGCCGCCACTGACCTGACCGGTCTGGTGATGAAGCTCGCGCCTCAGATCAAGGACTTCAGCCTCGTGCTGCTGGGCGCGGCCGCGGGTCTCGGCAGGGGGTTGCTGGTATTCGTCTTTGCACTGATCATCGCCGGCATCATCATGGCTTTTGGGGAGCAGGGCAGCCGTAGCGCCGTGCAGATTGCCTCGCGCATCTTCAACCCGGAAAAAGGCCCGCAGATCACCGCGTTGTGCACCTCCACCATTCGCGCGGTTGCCCAGGGGGTGGTCGGCATTGCCTTCATCCAGATGCTGCTGATCGGCGTCGGCTTCGTGCTCAAGGGCATTCCTGCCGCCGGCCTGCTGGCTCTGGGGGTGCTGCTGCTTGGGATCATGCAGCTGCCGGCCACGCTGATTACCGTCCCGGTGATTGTCTTCGTCATCGCCACCGAGGGTGCCAGCGTCGCTACGATCGTCTTCTCCATCTATGTCTTCGTGGCGGGGCTGGCCGATAACGTCCTCAAGCCCCTGCTGCTGGGCCGGGGTGTCGACGTGCCGATGCCGGTGGTGCTGATCGGCGCCCTGGGCGGGATGGTCAGCGGCGGCGTCATTGGCTTGTTTATCGGCCCGGTGATGCTCGCGGTCGGCTATCAGTTGTTCTGGCAATGGGTCGAGGACCAGCACCACGGTAGCGGGCCAGGAGACCAGAAGCCAGTTTGATACTGCCAGGCTCGCGCCTTGTCGCGTTGGATTCGTGCGAACCGCCTGACATCCAACGGGATAGCCGATGAGTCTCGATCCCCTTAGCTCCTTGCTGGCCGCCGTTGTCGTGCTGCTTATCGGCGCGCTGGTCAATCGCCGGGTTGGGCTGCTGTCGAGATACAACATCCCGGATCCCATCACCGGCGGCCTGCTTTTCGCGGTGCTGTCCGCGCTGGCCCTGGCAACCGCGGATTTCAAGGTCACGATCGACCAGAGCGTCAAGCCGGTGCTGCTGCTGATGTTCTTCGGCGGGATGGGGCTGAGCGCGGACTTGCGCACACTTCGCCGGGGAGGCAAGGCGCTTGTCATCTTCCTGATGATCATGCTGCCCTACATCGTCGCGCAGAACGCCGTCGGCGTCGCGATGGCGAAGGTGCTGGACTTGCACCCGATCTTCGGGCTGGTCGGTGGCTCGATTACCCTCGTGGGCGGCCATGGCACCGGCGCGGCCTATGCCGAGCGCTTCGCGGAAGTCAACAACCTGCAGTCCGTGATGGACTTGTCCATGACGGTGGCGACGCTGGGCCTGATTGTCGGCGGCATCATCGCCGGCCCGGTCGCGCAGTTCCTGATCACGCGATACCACCTGCGATCCCGGGCGGAGGAAACCGCGAGCGACGACATGCAGCCGGCAGCGCCAATCGCCACCGTCGGCGCGATCGGCTCCCTCGCCGGCATCTTTGCCGCGGTAGTGGCCAGCCGGTGGCTGGCAGCGCAGTTCACCGGCGGCTCGATCACCATACCGGCTTTCCTGTGGTGCATGGTCACGGGCGTCGCCATCCGCAACCTCTGCCCATTCATCGGCCTGCGTTTCGATGACCGCGCCACGGACCTGATCTCGAACGTGTGCCTGTCGCTGTTCCTCGTCATGACGATGATGGCGCTCGACCTGATCGAGGTGGCGCTGTCGGCGGGGCCTTTCATTGTCATCATTGCGATGCAGGTGGTATTCCTCGTTATCTACGCCGTTTTGGTCTGCTTTCGCTTCATGGGCCGCGACTACGAGTCAGCCGTCACCTCCGCGGCCTTCATTGGCTTCAATATGGGTTCCACCGCGACCGCCATGGCGAACATGCAGGCGATCACCGCAAAGTACGGGCCGGCCCCGACCAGTTACCTGATCGCCCCGCTCGTCGGCGCATTCTTCGTCGACCTGATGAACGCGGTGGTGCTGACGCTATGGCTTGCGCTGCCGATCGTGGGAGGCTGACCATGCGCACCCTCATCGCCATGCTGCTGGCCGCCGTGCTGGCGGTCCTCCTGAGCGGCTGCGGCGGCGGCCCGGATGCCGACAGCCTGCGGGCCGGGGTCAACGAACGCCTGGTGCAGGCGCTGCCGGCCGGGACGGTGGAACTGGTCAGCCTTGAGCGCCGTGGCTCCCAGGCGGACACCAGGGCGGCGGGCGAGACACGCCGGACAGTCTACTTCGACGCGCAACTGAAGCTCGCGCGCGACTTCGATTTCGGCGGATGGGACGCGCCGGGCGTCGCCGGCCTAGTTTCCGCGCTGGGCGCGGGCCCGAAGGGCATTTCCGGTATTGCCTCKGGCGGCAACAAGGCGGGAGACATCATCCGTGCCCACGGTACCGCGCTCTACAAGCGCGAGGGGGACCGGTGGGTCGCGGTTACCTCCGGCGGCTACCGGCCCGCTGAGGCGCCGGACTATGTCACGAATACCGCGCCAGGCGCCGCCGCCATCCTGGACGCGATGCGAAAGGTGATCGAATCCGTGCCCAAGGATGCTTCGCCTGCTGAGCAAGCGGCCATCGAGCAGGAGCTTGCGGTGGCATATGCCAGCGTACGCGCACGGCTCGCGCGCGCGGCGGACGGATACGCGATCGCGGCCGGTGCCGAGCACGGACAGTATTTGCGCTTTGCCCGCGCGTTGGCGAGCGAGACCAGGGTCAGGGTAGTGCCCCTGATCACGCGGGGAGGAGAGGAAAACCTGCGTCTGCTGCGGGAAGGCAAGGTTTCGGTTGCGCTGGCGCAGGGCGATGCCGCGCTCGATGCCTATGAGGGCAAGGGCGCCTTTGCCACGGACGGGCCGTACGCCTCGCTGCGCGCGCTGGGCAGCTTGTATCCGGAAGCCGTGCATGTCCTGGTGCGGGCCAACGACTCGCTGGCATCGATGTCGGACCTGCGCGGCCACAAGGTCGCCATGGGGGAACCGGGCTCCGCGTCGCGCGTCACCGCGGTACGCGTGCTTGAGGCGCATGGGCTCGGGCTGAAGGACATCGTGCCCCAGGACTTGAGCATCGGCGCCGCGCTGGTTGCGCTGCGCCAGAAGCAGGTCGACGCCGTGATACAGGTCATCGGCGTGCCGGCGGACAGCGTGCGCGATGCGCTTGAGGACGTGCCGCTGCGGCTGTTGCCGCTCTCGGAGCGCGGGATTGCCGCGCTGGCCGGTGCGAAGACCGCGTACTTTCCCTACACGATCTCGCGCGGTGCCTACGCGAACCAGCGGCAAGACGTGCGTAGCGTCGCGACCGCGGCGCTGCTCCTCACGGCAAGCGACCTCTCCGATGCCGAGGTGGCCGCGCTGACCCGCCTGGTTTTCGCAAACGGCAACGATCTCGCCGCGCGCGGCAGCGCGCAAGGTGCGCAGGTCTCGGCGGCGACGGCGCTGCAAGGGCTTGCCGTGCCCCAGCACCTTGCCGCGGCAAAGGCGCTCGATGCGATGAGCGCCGGCGCCGGGAAGAAGTAGGCGTCAAACGCATTTTTCAATCCGCGCAATGCAAAGGAGGCACCATGACAATCCGTGTTGGACGATGGCTCGGCCGGAACGGCGGCGGGCTTGAGATTCTTTCCATCGAGCCGGGTGCCCGCTTCACCGGCCGCTACCAGACCAAGGTGGGCATGCCCGATCCCAATGCGTGGTTCGACGCGCACGGCATGACCGACGGTACGCTGATCGGATTCACGGTGCTTTGGAAGAATGCTTCGGAGGCGCACGCATCGCTGACCACCTTTGCCGGCCGCTACCTGGCCAAGGGCGAGCAGGATGGTCTCGGTGATGCATCGAGAGAACGGATCGAAGCCCAGTGGGTTCTTGCCCGGCTCTGCGATGACKACGATCCCGGCAAGCCGCACGCAATGTGGGAGACCTTTCTCTCCAACTCCGCCGTCTGGTACTGGACGCCCTGAGCGGTCAGCCCAGCAAGAGGCCCGCGTGAGCAAGCAACTGGCGGAAAACCGCCAGCCGCGCCTCTCCGGTCCGGGCCAGCTTGCGGCAAACGTGCAAGTGCGCGGCCATGTCGCTGTGTCCGCGCAGTGCGTCCTTGCACTCGCGCTCCGAGATTTCCAGGTGGACACCGGTCAGGATTGCGCAGCCTTTGCCCACGCTTGCGCTCACGATGGCGGGCGGGTTGCCTTCGATGCCGGTGTACACGGCCAGGATCCGCGCCGCATGGTTCGTTGCGTCGCCGAAATCGAAGCGGCAGCCGCCGTGGTAGTGCGCATAAAGCGTCGTCGGGGCAGCGGTCAGGCTATGGGTCGTCCGGATCTCCGTGGCCGTGGCGCTCCTCGGCGTTGCGTCATAAGCGACGCCCCCCGTGAGCTGGGGCAGCGAGCCAACCGCGACCGCATCCACAAAGTTCAGTTCGCGTGCGCCGCAGATTGCGCCCTCGGTTCCGGCATGGAACGCCAGCTCCCTGCAAGCGTAGTACGCGCCCGCGCAAATGCCCAGGTAGACGCCGCCCTGCTCGACGAAGCGCCGGATGCGCGCGTTGGGGGCGCCGTTCAATGCGGCGCAATAGGGAAGGTCGGCACCGCCCGGCATGACAAACAGCGCGGCGTCATCGAAGAGCGCCGCGTCATGCCTGAGGTCATCGGCCATGACCGCCCGGATCTCGTAAGCGCCGGGAAGCAGTTGCTGTCCGATCATTCTCATCAGGCGTGCGGTCCCGTCGGACGTGCCGGCATCGATATAGGTCAGGATCTGGGGCTTTGCCATGATGGTTCGCCGATGTGCAACGCGGCATCGCGTCGCTGGTGATCTTACGCCCTAGGTTTTGCCGGCACCAGGTTCCGGGAGCCTGGCCGTCCTTGAAGCATCCCGTACGATCCTGCCCGCCGTGACATCACAAAGCGGTCCAGGGGGTGCCGTGTTCGTGCCAAAAGCCTGGTGCCATTTGCAGGATTATCCGTGCAAGACAATATGGTTTGGTGAAGTACTTCATCAGTAGGTGCCATTTCCCATCGGGGCAGTGACGGAGCCAGCCGCCAGCGATTGCCTCCAGGCAGGCAGCACGGGATGGCAAGGCAATTCCCCTGGTGATCCGTCCTGACGCCAGCAGCTTGCTGGTTCCTGTCACATCCTGTCGCGTCTGAAGCCTGCGTGAGATTCATGCGTCACGTCGCGGCTGTCCGGCAACCGTTCCGGACGTTGCGGCAGCAAATCCGACAAGACAGGTCTCTCAAAAATGGCCCTATCAACAAGCATCAATATGGATCTAGTGGTGGTGCCAATTTTCGGTTAATTTTCTACTCCACCGCATTCCGGCCGAGATGCAGCACCCGCTGCCGGTTGACGACGCGAAATGCGGACAACGAAGTCCGTTGGCACAAACCGAAGCAAGAGATGGAGCAAGAGATGAAGAACGCCGAGCTGGTCCGCCGCAAAGATGCCGCCACGCCCCGTGGCGTAGGCGTGATGTGCAATTTCTACGCCGAGCGTGCCGAGAATTCCGAGATCTGGGATGTGGAGGGCAAGCGCTATATCGACTTCGCCGCCGGCATCGCCGTCCTGAACACCGGCCATCGTCATCCACGCCTGGTGGAGGCCATGCAGCGCCAACTGGAGCGCTTCACGCACACCGCCTACCAGATCGTCCCCTACGCCAGCTACATCGAGCTGGCCGAGAAAATCAACCAGCGCGCCCCCGGTGGCTCGGTCAAGAAGACGGCATTTTTCACGACGGGCGCCGAAGCCGTCGAAAACGCGATCAAGATTGCCCGTGCCGCCAGCGGCCGTCCGGGCGTGATCGCCTTTTCGGGGGGCTTCCATGGCCGCACCATGATGGGCATGGCGCTGACCGGCAAGGTGGTGCCGTACAAGGTTGGCTTCGGACCGTTCCCCGGCGAGGTGTTCCACGCGCCGTATCCCTGCGCGTTGCACGGCGTGTCGGTGGAGGATTCGCTCAAGGCGCTGCAGAACCTGTTCAAGGCCGACGTGGATCCCAAGCGCGTGGCTGCCATCATCTTCGAGCCGGTGCAGGGCGAGGGCGGCTTCAACGTGGCGCCGGCCGCGTTCGTGAGGGCGCTGCGCGCGATTTGCGACGAGCACGGCATCCTGCTGATCGCCGATGAAGTGCAGACCGGCTTCGGGCGCACCGGCAAGCTCTTTGCGATGGAGCACTACGATGTGGCGCCGGACCTGACCACGATGGCGAAAAGCCTGGCGGGCGGCATGCCGCTGTCGGCGGTATGCGGTCGCGCGGAGGTGATGGACGCCCCGGCACCCGGCGGGCTTGGCGGCACCTATGCCGGCAACCCGCTGGCGGTGGCTTCCGCGCTGGCCGTGCTGGACGTGCTCGAAAGCGAGAACCTGATCGAGCGCGGCAACGTGCTGGGCAAGCGCCTGGTGGACCGTCTGGAGAGCCTCAGGTCCGGCGTGCCGCAAATCGCCGAAGTGCGCGGCGTCGGCGCCATGGTCGCCGTCGAATTCCGCAAGGCGGATGGCAGTCCGGACGCCGATTTCACGCGCACTGTGCAGAACCGCGCGCTGGAACAGGGCCTGTTGCTGTTGTCTTGCGGCATCTACGGCAACGTGATCCGTTTCCTGTTCCCCCTCACCATCAGCGATGCCGTGATGGACGAAGGCCTCGACATCCTGGCTGACGCATTGACCCGCTGATCCCAAACGCACCCAAGCGCACCGAAGCGCACCCAAACGGATACAACAGGACCAAACGGACTTCATCATGGAACTCAAGGATGCAGGCTTGCTGCGTGCGCAAGCTTTTGTCGGCGGCGCGTGGCGGAACGCCGACAGCGGTGAGACCTTCGCCGTCACCGATCCCGCGACCGGCGCCGTCATCGGCACGGTGCCGTTGATGGGGGCGGCGGAAACACGCCGCGCCATCGAGGCCGCGCGCACCGCGCAGGCCGCCTGGCGTGGCAAGACCGCGCGCGAGCGCAGCCAGGTGCTGCGCAACTGGCATGAGCTGATGCTCGCTAATGCCGACGACCTTGCCCTGCTGATGACTACCGAGCAAGGCAAGCCGCTGGCCGAGGCCCGCGGCGAAGTGACCTACGCCGCGTCGTTCCTCGAATGGTTCGCCGAGGAAGGCAAGCGCGTCAGTGGCGACGTGCTGTCGTCCCCCGCCGGCGACAAGCGGCTGTTGGTAGTGAAGGAGCCGGTGGGCGTCTGCGCGGCGATCACACCCTGGAATTTCCCGCTGGCCATGATCACGCGCAAGGCCGGGCCTGCCCTGGCCGCGGGCTGCGCGATGGTGCTCAAGCCGGCGGAGGACACCCCGCTGTCCGCCCTCGCGCTGGCGGTGCTGGCGGAGCGCGCGGGCGTGCCGGCGGGCGTGCTGAGCGTGCTGACGGGCGACGCCCGGGCGATCGGCGGCGAGCTGACCGCCAATCCGGTCGTGCGCAAGCTCAGCTTTACCGGCTCGACGGAAGTTGGCCGCATCCTGATGCGCCAGTCGGCCGACACCATCAAGAAGCTCTCGCTTGAACTGGGCGGCAATGCGCCCTTCATCGTCTTCGATGATGCCGACCTGGATGCCGCGGTGGAGGGCGCGATTGCCTCGAAGTACCGCAACGCGGGCCAGACCTGCGTTTGCGCAAACCGCCTCTACGTGCACGACAAGGTCTATGACGCCTTTGCGCAGAAGCTGGTCGCCGCCGTGGCGAAGCTCAAGGTTGGCCACGGTGTCGAGCCCGGTGTCTTGCAAGGCCCGCTGATCAATGAGGACGCGGTGGCCAAGGTGGAGTTGCATATCGCGGACGCAATGGCCAAGGGCGCGCGGCTGCTGTCCGGCGGCAAACGGCACAGCCTGGGCGGCACCTTCTTCGAACCGACCGTGCTGGCCGACGTGACGCCGGCCATGCGCGTGGCGAAGGAAGAGACGTTCGGCCCGCTGGCGCCGCTGTTCCGCTTCTCGACCGACGCGGAAGTGATCGGCATGGCCAACGACACCGAGTTCGGTCTCGCCTCCTATTTCTTCAGCCGCGATATCGGCCGCATCTGGCGCGTCGCCGAGGCGCTCGAATACGGCATGGTGGGCATCAACACGGGCCTGATCTCGAACGAAGTCGCGCCGTTTGGCGGTGTCAAGCAATCCGGCCTGGGCCGCGAAGGCTCGAAGTACGGCATCGAGGACTATCTGGAGATCAAATACCTGTGCATGGGAGGGGTCGACCGCTGAACCCGGCGCGTGTCGCACTGCCGGTTCGCCCGGCCCGGTGCCGGGTGTTCTTCTGTCCGGATTCAGGCCGGTAATGACTTAAGCCACAGCCTGGGTAGAGGCGGTCCAAGTGGAGGCCGCCCACCCAAGGCAAGCGCTGTACGCAGCGCAGCGAGTGGATTCTCTACTATCGAGGAGGGTAGTTTCATGCAGGTTCGTTTTCGTTTCATCCGTTCCATCGCCGCCGTGGCGGCGATGGCGGCATCGTCCCTGGTTCTCGCGCAGGGCCCGCGAGACTGGCCCACGCAGCCGGTGCGCATCGTTGTGCCATTCCAGGCCGGCTCCGCGACAGACTTGCTTTCGCGCCAGCTCGGCATTGCACTCGGCAAGGAATACGGCCAACCCTTCGTGGTGGAAAACAAGCCCGGCGCCGCGGCCATGATCGGTAGCGAGGCCGCGGCCCGCGCGCCTGGCGATGGCTACACGCTGCTGATGTCCGGTCCCGCGTCGATGGTGACCAACCGCTTTCTCTACAAGAAGCTCAGCTACGATCCGGATGCCTTCGAGAAGATCACGGTCGTGGCCTAYACGCCGAACATCCTGCTGTCGAATCCGTCGCTGCCGTTCAAGACGCTGCCCGAGATGGTGGCCTATGCCAAGGCCAATCCAGGCAAACTGAGCTACGCCTCGTTCGGAGCAGGAACCACCTCGCACCTGGCCGGCGAGATGCTCAAGGCGATGGCCGGCATCGACATCGTTCACGTTCCTTACAAGGGCGCAGCCGAAGCGATCCCGGCGTTGCTGTCGGGTCAGGTGTCGATGTACTTCGACACCATCATGACGGGGTTGCCTTTTGTGAAGGCGGGCAAGCTGCGTGCGCTTGGCATGTCGAACAACAAGCGTTCGTCGATGGCCCCGGATGTGCCGACCATCGCGGAGCAAGGCTATCCCGGCTTCGATATCGCCCCATGGTATGGCCTGGTCGCGCCGAAGGGCACGCCGGGCGAGGTCGTGGCCAAGCTCAATGTCTCGGTCAACAAGCTGCTCAAGGATCCGGCCTTCCGCGACAAACTGGGGGCCACGGGCGCCGAGCCGCGCGGCGGCAGCGCGGCGGACTTCAACACGATGATCAATGCCGAGATTCCACGCACCGAGAAGCTGGTAAAGCAATCGGGCATTGCCTTGCAATAAGCGGCGCGCGCTTCCATCCGCGTTCCGGATTTTCCCCATCCTACTGAGTCGCTCCTAATGTTGCCTTTCGACTGGTCCTTCCCCTATCCCTCCCAGAAGATGCCGCTGCTTGCCGCCAATGCGGTCAGCACCAGCCAGCCGCTCGCCGCGCAAGCCGGCCTGCGCATGCTGTATGAAGGCGGCAACGCCATCGACAGTGCGATCGCCACGGCGATCGCGCTGACGGTGGTGGAGCCGGTTATGAACGGTATCGGCGGCGACATGTTTGCGCTGGTCTGGCACGAAGGCCAGTTGTACGGCCTCAACTCCAGTGGCCGCGCGCCCGCGCTTTGGACGCCCGAATATTTCGCGGGCCGCGAGAAAATGCCTTCGGTCGGCTGGGATACGGTGACGGTGCCGGGTCAGGTCGCAGGCTGGAAGGCACTGTCCGCCCGCTTCGGCAAGCTGCCGTTCGCGCGCCTGTTCGCACCGGCAATCGAATACGCGGAGCAGGGCTTCATGGTATCGCCGCAGATCGCGCGCCAGTGGGCGGCACAGGTACCTGTGCTGGCCGGCCAGCCTGGCTTTGCCAAGGCCTTCCTGCGTGATGGCAAGGCGCCGCAGGCTGGCGAGCGCTGGCGCTTTCCGGAGCAGGCTGCCACGCTGCAGCGCATTGCCGAAAGCGATGGCGAGAGCTTCTACAAGGGCGAACTGGCCGCGCGTATCGTCGCCTTTGCCGAGGAAACCGGTGGCGCCATCCGTGCCGATGACCTGGCGCAGCACGCGCATAGCTGGGTCACGCCGCTGTCGCAGGATTTCCGCGGCTACACGTTGCACGAGATTCCGCCCAACGGGCAGGGTCTGGCTGCGCTGATCGGGCTCGGCATTCTCGACCGCTTCGACATCGAAAGCATGGGGCGCGACAGCGCGGACTTCTATCATGTCGGCGTTGAAGCGATGAAGCTCGCGTTCGCCGACCTGCATCGCCACGTCTCCGACCCGGCGACGATGCAGCACGATCCCAAGGCATTTCTCGATCCGGCCTATCTGGCCGAGCGCGCCGCGCTGATCGACATGGCACGCGCGAGCACGCCCGGCGCCGGCATGCCCAAGACCGGCGGCACGGTGTACCTGACATCGGCCGATGCGGCCGGTTCGATGGTTTCGTTCATCCAGTCCAACTATCGCGGCTTTGGCTCTGGCGTGGTGGTACCCGGCACCGGCATCTCGCTGCATAACCGTGGCGAAGGCTTCAACCTGACGCCGGGGCACGCCAACTGCGTCGGCCCGCGCAAGCAGCCGATGCATACCATCATCCCCGGCTTCATCACGCGCAATGGCGCGCCGGTGATGTCATTCGGCGTGATGGGCGGTTCCATGCAGGCTCAGGGCCATGTGCAGATGATGGCGCGGCTGGCCGCCTTCGGCCAGAACCCCCAGGCTATGAGCGATGCACCGCGCTTCCGCGTCGAGAACGGCCCCGTGGTCAATGTGGAATCGCATATGCCGGCAGACGTGGTCGCCGCGCTGCGCGCGCGTGGGCACAAGGTCGAGGTGGCGCCGCCAGACAGCCTGGAGTTTGGTTCCGCGCAGTTGATCTACAAGGCGGAGCACGGGTATATCGCTGCGTCGGATTCGCGGCGGGACGGGCAGGCGGTGGGATTCTGAGCGTGATGGCAACCTGCGCTCAGGCTAATTAGCGCAGGTTGCCGCGGATTTCCGCCGACGTGACAGTCACCGCGCTACGACAATGAATCGCGACACCAACATCACCGTTGGTGTCGCGATTTTTGTTTCATGACCAGCGTGGAGGCCACTCAGCCGGCGGCTTTAGCGGCAAGATCTAGTTCCTGATCCCCAGGGTCTGAGAAGGCAGTTCACCAAACCGCTGCTTGTAAACGGCTGCGAACAGGCCGAGATTGACGTAGCCCCAGGCGGCGGCGACAGTGCGAACCGTGGCCCCTTTGCCGGCAAGCAGCAGTTCGGCCCGGACACCCTGAAGCCGTTGCTCGCGCAAGGTATCCATCGGGGTGCATCCACGGTATTCACGGAACGCACCGGTGAGCGTTCGGACGCTTACGCCACTCGCGCGGGCGAGTTCGCTCAGCGTCGGCGCAAGATGCGCGTGTTCCCTGATATGACGCTCCGCCGCCAGGACATGCCGCGGCGCCATGCGGTGTAGCGTGGCCTGACTGGGCTGATCCAGCTGGGCGCGCCATTGCGTCAACAGGTGGATGCCGATCATTTCTTCCAGATGCCGGCCCAGCGGGCTGCCGCCGATTGCATCCGGCATCTCCGTGGTGCAGTTGCAAACATAGGCGAGAAGGGAAATCCAGCTCGAATTGGTGCCGCCAAGGCGAAATTTCTTCGTCCACAGGCTCTCGTCGGCAGGCCGGCCGAACCAGCGCTCATGCAAGGCGGCCAGCGCATCGTGTTCGAAGGTCAGGTTGATCTGCAGGTGGTTCTCGTCAAAGTCCACCCAGTAATGGGTTCGCGAGTTGTCGACCACGAAGGCGTCGCCAACGCCAGTGTCGGCGAAGGCATTCGGCTCGGTCCAGTGTCGCGCCGTCCCGCGCAAGGTGGTCAGGACCATTCCGGTACCCGCCGCGGGTGAAAAATCGGAAATGTGGACCGGGATGCCATACTTGAAGCGGCTTAGCGTGAAGTGCCCGATCCGGGTGGCGTCGAGTACCGAATCAGGGCGGCGCGGCCGCCCTGTTGGCGTGACGCTGTACGGCATGTAGATGCGGTCCGACCATTGACGAATATCGTCCCATTCGCTCGATGCCACCAGGCGGTAACGCGAACTGGCCTGGCCATGGGCATCCGTGACCAGAACGTTTCGTATCGCTTCCATCATAGCCATGCCTCAGGGCGGGACATTTGGACGCGCCGGGCGCGGAAGACCGGCGTGCAGGAGCTGCTTGCTACCTGTGATGGTAAATGGCCGTTTCGAATTCGACAAATCCCGGGTAGGATGCGGCGTCCTGGAACGGCAGGATCTGGGTCGCCCAGTAGCCGCCGATGCCGTTTTGACGGTCGATCCAGAAGAATGAGTTGGCCAGGCCCGCCCACATCAACGAGCCCGCGGGCCGCCCCGTGGGAGCACGTTCCCGATTCGTCATGAAGGAGTATGCCCAGCCCTTATCGGTGCCAGGGAGGAATTCGCCGGTATTGCTCAGCGAGGGGACGGAGGTGGTCCAGCCGCCCACCGCGAGCCCCATGGGTGCCAGGCCGTCCTGGGCCATCAGGTCCACCGTCTCGGGCCTGAGCACGCGTCCGTTCGGGCCGGCACCGTTATTCAGGATCATGCGGATGAATTTCATGTACTCGCCAATGGTCGCGTAAAGACCGTGGCCACCCATGTCCATCGGCGGGGGATCCGGCAGCACCAGATCAGGTAGCGGAGTGAGTTTTCCATCGGCTGCGCGGTCATGGATGGTAACGCGCCGTGCTTTCATCGATTCGCTCATCCGGAAGCCGATGTCCTGCATGCCAAGCGGCGTGAAGATGCGCTCTTTCATCACCTCGCCCAGGCGCTTGCCGCGCTGCTGTTCGACGATGCGGCCCAGCCAGTCGATATTGGCGCCGTAAGTCCATGCGGCCCCCGGCTCGTGCAGCAGCACTGTGCGTATCGAATCGAAGCTGCAGGACATGATGGGCGGGATGTTCCTGGCCGTTCGGTAATGCAGGTCGTTCTCGCTGAAGAACTCATAGCAAAGGCCAGAGGCGTGCAACATCAGGTCGTTCACCGTGATCTTGCGCCCAGGCGCACGGGTACGGGGCTGGCCATTGGCATCAAAGCCATCAAGCACCTGGAGTTCATCGATTTCTGGAACGTACTCGCCAGCGTTGTCGGACAGGGCAATCCTGCCTTCTTCGACCAACTGCATGATGAGTGTGCCGGTCAGGGCCTTGGTCGTCGAAAAGATCGCGAACACCGAATCGGTGGTCATCGGGCTGTCCCGGCCCAGTTCGCGCGTGCCGGTGGCACCTTCATAGAAGTTGCCGTTACGGTCGGTGGCCATGGCCACCACCCCCGGCGCACCGCCATGGCGATGGGTGGCCTGGATCAGCACCTGATCCAGGACGGTCTTCAGTTTCTGTTGCGTCATGTTTTGTCTCCTGATGTTGGGCGGCGCCCTTTCTTTTTGTGYCTGCGTCATGCCGCATCGACTGGAACGCAGGCGAGCCTAATTTACGGGATGGTGCGGTGCGGGCCTGTTCCGATCTGGCAATTGCATGTTCAGGTTCGGCGGAAATTCGCCCGCGATCGCCCTGTGGGCGGAAATTGGCAAGATCAAGGCAGTCAGTGGAAATGACAAAAAAGGGAGGAGTTCCCTTCGGCCATGCTGGCGCCAAAATTGCGGTTATTGCGCTGGGCGAGTGTCGACGAGGAGGGCAAGGCCCGTATCGATATTTTCATGTGCGCGCATCGTCACGCCGCTCACGTCGGCGGCCTTGCCGACTCCGCCTGGAAGGCGGTCGAGGTAAAGGAAGTCCGGTTTCCTTGGACCGAAGATCCAGGAGATGCCGATGCCGGGGTCATGCGGGAGAAGCAAAGCGGCCCGATGAGACCGCAGCGATGAATTGCTGGTAGTCGTGATGTACGGGTAAGAAGGGTAAGCCCGTTTGTGAATTGCACTCTATCAAGTAACAGCGAGAATGACTTAAAGAAGCCGAAGCGGCCGGTTGTGGCCTGAGCCCCCAATATGGGGGCTCAGGCCAAAAGCTGGTGCATTCACCGCGATACTGGAAATGGCCCTTGGCTTCTCAGTCCAAACTGATGCCGTTCGCTTTGGCGATGCCTTGCCAGAGGGACAGGTCGGTGCGTACGGTCTGGGCAAATTGTTCCGCGCTTTTCAATGGCGGATCGATCAGGTTGAGCTGGACGAATCGGTCACGCAGCTCCGGGGCGGACAGGGTGTTCAGGACCTCCCGGTGCACGGCCGCCACCACGCCCGCTGGCGTACCGCGCGGGGCGAACACACCATACCAGGCATCCGTATCGAAACGAAAACCTTGTTCGGTCATGGTCGGCAGATCCGGCAGCGCCGGCCCCCTGTGCGAGCCGGTGATGGCGATGCCGCGCAGCTTTCCGGTCTTGATCAGCGGCACCGAACTGGTGGCGTCGACAAAGGCCACCTTCACCCGCCCGCCCTGCATGTCCTGGTATATCTGGCCGATCGTCTTGTAAGGCACATGCCGGATGTCGAGGCCTTCCTGCCGCTTCAGGTACTCCATCACGAGCTGCCCGGTGGAGCCCGGGCCCCAGGTGGCATAGTCGTACTTGCCGGGATTCGCCTTGACGAGGGCAACGAACTCCTTCAGGTTGCGCGCGGGAAAATCCGGCGAAGCTACCAGATGGATGCCCCCTGAGAAGATCTGCGCCACGGCCACAAGGTCGCGCGTCACATCGAACGGCAGCTTGTGCAGCAGGGCCTGGCTGATGACCGTGGAGGATGAACTGGCGAATAGCAAGGTGTATCCGTCGGGCTGCGCCTTGGCCACCGCGTCCACGCCGATGACGCCATTGGCGCCCGGCCGGTTGTCGACCACGACGGGCTGGCCAAGCGTACGCGACAAGCGCTCGGCAAAGATCCGCGCAATGGTGTCGGGCCCGCTGCCGCCGGCGCTGGGAAGGATCAGGCGAACCGGCCGTGCTGGCCAAGACTGCGCGCTGGCCGGCGCCGCGCCAAGCGCAAGGCCCAGCGCCATGCCAATCGCGGGTGCCAGGGCCAGGAAGCGGCCGAGTCCCAAAGTGTTCCAGCAATTCCGCATCATGTTTGTCTCCTGCATATTGTTGTGATGACGGGCCTGGCCATGGCACAGCTCAGGCCCGCTTGACCTGTACGACGCTGCGCCAGCCGTCAGGCAGCGGCGCGCACGGCACCGATCGACAGGCCGCCATCGACGATGAGCATCTGTCCGTTGACGTAGGAGGACTCGGTGCTGATCAGGTAGAGCGCGGCATGCGCAACCTCCCAGCCTGTGCCCTGCCGGCCGAACGGCAGTGGACGGGCCGCGCGCGAGGGCCGGGCGCGCGAGGCGTCCCGGCCCATCGGTGTGTCGATCAGTCCTGGTGCCAGCACATTCGCACGCAAGCCGCCGGGCTGGCCGGCGAATGCCACCGCGCGGCCCAGCGCGGTCAAGGCTGCCTTGGAAGTCTCGTAGGCCGGCAGGCCGCTCAGCGGCGAGATCGCCGCCGTGGAGGCCACGAACACGATGGCGCTGCCGGCGGGCATGACGGCGGCGGCCTCCTGGGCGCAGAACATCGGGGCGCGCAGGTTGATGTCCTGGACCCGGTCCCAGTCTTCGGGCGTCTCCGCGCCGAAGCGATTCGGGTTGCCGATCCCGACGTTGACCACCAGGCCATCGAGCCCGCCCAGCGCAGCCGCGGCCTGGGCCACCATGCGCGAGATCTGAGCAGGGTCCGCAACGTCGGCCTGGACCGGCACCGCGCGGCCGTCCTCGCGCAGGATCAGGTCGACCGTATCCTGCGCGGCGCCGGCATCCATATCGGCGCACGCCACGGCGGCGCCCTCGCGGGCGAACAGGATTGACATGGCACGGCCATTGCCGACCGACGGCACCGGATCGACGGTGCGGCGTTGGCCCGCGCCTACCACCAGGATGCGGCGCCCGGCGAGCCGGCCGTCACGGCGCGGCACGCCAAGCGCGGGTGCAAACAGTTGCTGGTCCGGACGGCTTTCCAGGGATTCAGTCATGACGCAGCTCCAGTTTTTCCAGCGGCGGATTTTCGATATCGACTTCGAGGTTTTCCARCAGGCGCGACACCAGCATGTAGAAGCCGATGGTTGCCAGCAGCTCGACCATCATTTGTTCGTCCAGGGCCGCCGCAACCTTGGCGTAGAGCGGCGCCGGTGCCTTGACGTCATGCACCACGGCATCGGTGAATGCGATGACAAGGCGCTCGAGTTCGCTGAAGTCTCCGTTGGCATCCGGCTTCAGCACGGCATCGATTTTTTCTTCCGGCACACCGGCGGCGCGCGCCACGCGCCGGTGCTGATGCACTTCGTAACTGGCGCCGCTGAGCGCGCCCACCCGCAGGATGACCAGCTCGCGCAGCGTGGGCGGCAGCGAGGCCTCCGTGAGAATGGCGCGGCCGAGACCGAGGAAGCCGAGCGCGATCTCCGGCGCATGCGGCAGGACCCTGTACAGGTTGAGGGCGGGACGCCCGCGCAGTTGCTCGCCAAGGCGGCCGGGGACGTTGTCCACATCGAAGTAAGGCAGTCTGGCCATGTTGTGTTGTCTCCGTTTCCTGCCGCGCGGCAGGTGATGTCGTGGTGGGAAAAGTGCAAATAGGAGTTGGCCGCCTACGGCAGCACGTTGCGCGGGTCTTGCCGCAAGACCAGGTTCCAAACCTGTTGGCCGACCGGCTGCTCGCGTTCCTCGATCAGGTGGGCGACCAGTCCCGCGCAGCGTCCGATCAGTGCCAGTCCACGGCCGAACAGCGGGTCCAGCCCCATCTCGGCGAGGATGGCGCCGATGGCGCCAGCGGCGTTGAGCGGCAGGACACGGCGCGTACCGTCGCCGCAGGCGTCGCCGAGCGCCAGGGCAAGACGACAGTACTTGCCGTGGAAGCCATTCGCGCTCGCGGTCTCCATCAGGACCGGCACGCGCGGATCACCTTGCGCGTGTATCGGATGGCCGACGCCAGGTATCGGCTTGCCGGCTGACCGGCAGGCGGCGATGATGCGCCGGGCATGCTCTGCAATGGTGGCTGCGTCGGCATCGGCCGCTAGCGACGCACCTTCTTGCAGCAGTAATTCCGCCATGTTCTGCACGGTGCCGAGGAAGCGCTCGCCGGCGCCAAGCAAGCCCGCGGCGACCGCGCCTTGCAAGGATTCCGGCGCGCCCAGCCAGGTCATGCGGGCGCTGATCGCGCTTGGCGTCAGCCCGTGGTCGACCGCGGTCACCAGCAGCGTGTCGATCATCCGCGCCTCAGCGGCGCCGGGGAGGCGCCCGAGCGCAACCAGGCAGAGCGTCTGAACGAAATCCAGCTTGCCGATCACCTCGGTGGCAAGGTCCCGCCCGCGCAGCGTGATGCGATCAGGCGTCGTGTAGCCGATCTCGGTGCGGATGCCGTTCATGCGCTCAGCCCCACGGTGATGCCGCCGCAGACGTGCAGCACCTGTCCGGTGACGAAGGACGCGCGTTCGTCGAGAAAGTACTCGACGGCGTGGACGATATCTTCCGGTTTGCCGAGCCGCCTGACCGGCACGCCATTCACAATGCGCTGCGTCAGCGCATCCTGGGCCGGGTTGACGGAGCCGAACGCCGCCGTGGCGATGGGMCCCGGYGCSACGGCGTTGACGGTGATGCCGTGCGCCGCCAGTTCCAGCGCCCAGGTACGCGTCATGGCGTTCAGGGCGCCCTTGCTGGCCGAATACGCCGTGCGCAGTTCCTTGCCCAGCGCGGCGCGGCTGGAGATATTGACGATGCGGCCGTGGCGCGCCTTTCGCATGGCAGGCACCAACGCCTGGGTGCATTGCAGCGCGGCGCGGACATTGACGGCGATTTGCCTGTCGAAGTCGTCAAGGCCGGTTTCCTCCACGCTCGCCGCCCGCAGGGTCGCCACATTGTTGACGAGGGCAGTGAAGGCATAGCGGGCCGATGCCTCCCCGAGCGCGGCGGCGAGTTGCGCCGGCTCGGCCATGTCGACTTCGACGAAATGCGTCACACCGGCCTCGGGAGGTGCCACCCGATCGAAGTTCACTACCGTGTGGCCGCGCTCGCGCAGCGTCTTGCACAGGGCCCAGCCGATGCCGCCGGAGCCGCCGGTTACCAGGATATCCGTTGGTGTCATGATGAAAGAGGCTCCTTGCCTTGAGGGTTGTTGCTGGCGTAGTTGCTTGCACTGGCGGCGAGCCGGGTCTTGACCTCGAGCTTCGAGACCTTGCCGTTGGCAGTGAGCGGAAGGGTTTCCACAAAATGAATGCGCTTTGGCGCCTGTACCGAACCCAGGCGCTCCTTGACGAACGCCTGTAGCTCGGCAGCGTTGGCGGTGGCGCCGGCATGCAGTTGCACGGCCGCGTGCACGGCCTCTCCCCAGCGCGGGTCGTCCATGCCGAGCACGGCGCAGCGGCATACCGCGGGATGGGCGCCGAGCGCGTTCTCCACGTCGCTGGGGTACACGTTGAAGCCACCCGTGATAATGACGTCGCGCAACCGGTCTTTCAGGTACAGGTAGCCTTGCGCGTCCAGGTAGCCGCCGTCGCCCGTATGCAGCCAGCCATCGGCCAGTGCCTCGGCGGTCTTGCCGGGCTGGCGCCAGTAGCCGGACATGACGAGGTCGCCGCGCACCACGATCTCGCCGGTTTCGCCAGCCGGCAGCAACTTGCCATCGCGCCCCATGATGGCGAGTTCGGTCAGGCAGGTGGCACGGCCGACGCTGCCGTGGCGGGCGGGATCGCGCAATTCCCCGGCGGGCAGGAAGGCAATGATGCCGGGGGCCTCGGTTTGCCCGAACGAGGTCTCCAGGGTGCCGAAGACATCGATGGCCTGGGCAATCCGGTCTGCGCGCATCGGCGCTGCCGCATAGATCAGGTGCCGCAGCGCGGACCAGTCCCGTTCGCGCACGCCGGGCTCGTCCAGCAAATCGTAGATCAGCGTGGGCGGCATGAACACCGCGGTGATGCGCTCGCGCTCCAACTGGTCGAGCAGGGCGCGCGGCCTGGTCGAATCCGCCAGCACGAGGGTGCCGCCACGCGCGAACACTGGCAGCAGGAACGTGGATGTGCCGTGGGTGATGGAGGCCACGGCGAGATAGCGCTCGTCCTCGCGCAACTGCATCGCGGTGAGGATGGAAACCACCGTGGTGTTCCACGAACGCAGCGACTGCATGACCCCCTTGGGCGCGCCGGTAGTGCCGCCGGTGAACTTGATGGCCTGCGTTTCGCCAAGTTCGCGCTGCACGCGTAGCGGGACGCGGCCGCGCCAGGCAGCGAGCAGCGCGGCAATGCTGTCCGGGCCGGATGCCTGCGGCCCGCAGGCGATCACGCGGGCGCCAGGCGTGATCGTGCCGGATTGGCCGTGGCCGCTGTCTTCCACCACCAGGATGGACGCCTCGGTGAAGTCGACGATGCGGGCCCGTTCGTGGACCGAGGCGCGCGGATTCAGCGGCACCCAGCACTTGCCGGCGGCCAGCGTAGCCAGCAGCGCCAACACATGCTGCACGCTATTGCCGGCGCAGATGCCTACGCGCGATCCGGACGTGGGGTCCAGCGCCTGGAAGGCCGCTGCGAGCGCCAGCACCTTCTGCGTCAGTTCGCCGTAGGTCAGCGATTCTCCGGCGGCCTGCAATGCGATGCGCGCCGGCGTGGCGTTCGCGGTCCTCAGCAGATAGTCGATTGGCTGCATGCTTTCATCCGTTGCGTCTCGTTCATTCCTTTCATTCCTTTCATTCCGCGCGTGCTCCCGATACCTTTACGATCCTTGCCCATTTGCTCATCTCCTCATCGACGAATCTGGTAAATTCCGCTGCGCTCATCGGCGGGCTGCCTGCGTTCCTGTTGGTTCCGAGGTCGGTGCCGGTGTCGGCGCCCATTTCGGCGTAACGCTTGCGCAGCGCCGCGCTTGTCACAGCCTGGCCAACAGCGGCATTGAGCCGGTTCACAATGTCGGGGGGCGTATGTGCCGGCGCGAAGATGCCGCTCCAGTTGCTGACGGAGTAGCCAGGCACGCCGGCCTCGGCAACAGTCGGCACATCCGGGAGCGCGGACGAGCGATGCGCCGAGGTCACGGCGAGCGGGCGTACCAGGCCCTTGGCGATCAACGGCAGCGAGGTGGGCAGGTTGTCGAACATCAACTGCACTCGCCCGCCCATCAGGTCGGTCTGTGCGGGCGAGCCGCCGCGGTAGGGCACGTGCGTCAGTTGCGTGCCGGTCATATGCTCAAAGAGTTCACCGGACATATGAATGCTGCTGCCATTGCCGGACGAGCCCATCATCAACTGGCCCGGGTTGCGCTTGGCCAGCGCGATCAGCTCCTTCACATTGCGCGCCGGCAACGCGGGGTTGACGACCAGTACGTTGGCGCCGGAAGAGACCAGGGCCACAGGCTGGAAGTCTTTCTTCGGGTCGTAGGGAAGGTTGGCGTATAGCGTCGGGTTGATGCCATGGGTGCCGATCGTGCCCAGCAGCAAGGTGTAGCCGTCCGCCGGTGCATTGGCGACGGCGGCCGCGCCGATGTTTCCGCCCGCACCGGCGCGGTTCTCCACCAGCACCGGCTGCCCGAGGCTTTGCGTGAGCTGCTGGCTGAGCAGCCGTCCGAAAATGTCCGCAGTGCCACCGGGCGGGAACGGCACTACCAAGCGAATTGGCCGTGAGGGATAGGATTCGGCCAGTACCGGCCCCGCCGTGTGCAGGGCGAGCGCGGCCGCGACCGCACAGATCAGTCTGTGAAGCATGGGATGTCTCCGTTGTCGTTGTCATTGCCAGCGGCATGCTCCGGACCGAGCCGCGCCAGGCTTACTGCTCTCCGCCTGGCGGGATTCAGGACGGCGCGGACGCGATGCCTGCGCTTAGGCCACCGTCCACGGGAAGTTCCACTGCGTTGATATAGGAGGCTTGCGCCGAGAGTAGAAAGCGCACTGCATGCGCGACCTCCCAGGGCGTGCCTTGCCGCCCGAACGGCAAGGCGGCGGTGCGTCCGGGCCGCGCCGCGGAGGCCGCGCGGCCCATCGGCGTATCGATCAGGCCGAGCATGACCACGTTGGCGCGTATGTGGTTGGGCTGCCCGGCCAGCGCGGTCGCGCGGCACAGGGCACCGAGCGCCGCCTTCGAGGCTTCGTATGCCGGATTCATACCCGCGGGCAGCCTGGCCGCCACTGAAGACACGAATACGATGGCGCCGTGCATGGACATGAGCGGCAGGGCTTGCTGCACGGTCAGCATGTGCGCGCGCAGGTTGACCGCCATCACCTCATCCCAGCTGTCTGCCGTCAGTTCCGCCAGGGGCTCGCGGCGGCTAATGCCTACGTTCAGTACGAGTCCGTCGAGGCCGCCCAGCGCCGTCCGTGCGGCCTGCACCATGCCTTTGATGCCGGCGGCGCTGGCCACGTCGGCCGGGATGGCCACCGCGCCGCCGTCCCGCGCACTGCGTACGGTGAGTTCCGCTGCCTCGGTACTCTTGTCCGCGCAGGCGATGCTGGCGCCAGCGCGGGACAGGGTCATGCAGATGGCGCGTCCGTTGTTGACCGGATTTCCGGCATCGGCCGAAGGGAGTTGTCCGCCACCGACGACGAGGATGCGTCGGCCGCCCAGCGACCCACACGTGGTCTCGTCCGCAAGGTCGGCGCCGGGGGGCGCGGCTGCGGGGCGCGAAGGACGGTCTGGTTGCATTGGATAGTTTGGCGCTGTTTAAGTTGATGTTTGGGGAAATGTGAAAACGATTTCCGTTTGTGCTAACTTATCAGGCAACAAATTTGGCGTCCAACTGTGGAACGTTTTCATTAGGGAAGACCATGACGCAAAGGATTTCCGTCAGGGATGTGGCTGAGGCGGCGGGGGTTTCCATCGGCAGCGTGTCGCGTGTGCTGAACGGCACCGGCTATGCCAGCCAGGCGCTGCGAGCCCGGGTGCACGCGGCCGTGGAGGCACTGAACTATGAGCCCAGCTTTGCCGCCCGCCATCTGCGCACCGGGCGCAGCAAGACGGTCGGCTATCTGGTTTCGAATATCGGCAACCCGCTGCTTGCGGCGCATTTCAGCGAAGTCGAGAAGCATATGCAGGCCGCCGGGTACTCCATGTTGGTCGGCAATACACTGGACCAGCCACGGCGCGACCGCGAACTGGTTGCGCTGTTCGAGACCCGCCGGCTGGAGGGCATCATTGCCGCGCCGAGCCTGGAGAGCGCGGACCCCGCCGACAGCCTGTTCAGCGGCTGCAGCCTGCCGGTGGTGATTCTGGATCGGGAAACGCCTCTGCCAATGGATGCGGTCTATCTGGACCATCGTAGCGGTGTGAAGCAGGCGATGGCGTATCTCATTTCATTGGGTCACCGCCGCATCGCGCTTTTCGGGCCCGGCGAGCACATTCGTCCAGGGCGCGAAAAGCTGCTCGGCTACCGGGATGGGCTTGCGGAGGCGGGTTTGGTGTTCGACCCCGCATTAGTCTGCATGTCACGCTCGGCGATCGATTCGTCACGCACCCAAATGGCGGCCATGCTCGCTCTTTCCGCGCCCCCCACTGCAATCATCGGTCTAGGAACGCGCCTGCTCTCCGGAGCCATTTATGTTGCGCGCAAGGCGGGGCTGGATATTCCCAGAGACCTTTCGGTGATCGGCATCGGTACGCCGGAGACGCTTGAGTTGATGTATCCCCCGCTAACCACTTTACGCTTTGACATCGAGCGCGCCGCGGAGGCTGCCGCCCATCTGATGCTTGACCGGTTGGCCGGGGAGGGGGTGAGAGAGCCACGTATCGTGAGTGTGCCGCTTGACCTGGTTTTGGGTGAGTCGTGCGCAAAGGCGGCGTTCGGGCAGGACAGTGGGATTGCGCATGCGCCTGTGTCGGAATAAGCGAAGTCTTTAGGGGGCGGGAACTCGGACGTCCCCATACTTGCAACACAAGCGGTGCGCCAGTTGTTCGGCACCAGGGAAATCGCAGCACGCGCGGCGCGAAAATTTAGTATGATGGACGTCATGCCAAATATGAAAGCCAACGCTAGATACGCCGCCAAGGAAGCGTCGCACGAACGCATCGTGGCCGCGGCTGCCCGGGCTATCCGCCGAAGTGGTTATGACGGCACTGGCGTCGCCGACATCATGAAAGAGGCCGGTCTGACGCACGGAGCCTTCTATGCGCATTTCCCCTCGCGCGAAGCCATGCTGGCGGAAGCCGCGGATCGGGCGTGCGCGGAGTCCGCTGCGGTAGCGGCAGATGTCGTTGCCGGCGTCCCACCCGGGAAAGCCTTGGAGGCTGTGCTTTGCGCCTATCTCTCAAAGGACCACGTCGAGCAGATGGAGCTTGGATGCCCCTTGGCCGCGCTGGGCTCAGAAACACCGCGACAGGCGCCCGAAGTACGCCGAACGGTGACTCAACACACCAAGGCGATGATTGATCTTCTCGCCCGCCAGTCGCCTGACTGGGGACAGCCCGGTGCTCATGAACAAGCACTAGTGACCATCGCCACCATGGTTGGTGCTTTGCTGCTGGCTCGTGCAGTCGACGAGCCAGCTCTGTCGGACCGTCTGCGCGAGGCTGCGCTGAAGCACCTGGTCCCCCCTGGAATCTAACCCCCCGGATTCATGCCGCCTTCTCGCTCGCCGTTACATATGATGATCATAATGCGAAATGACCATGGTGCGCCTCTCGGGTGCCACGTTGAATGGCGTCGCATCGTGCATGCCGACGCGTTACCGGATCGCACAAACTGACGGAGAAATTTCATGAACAAACGCGGCAAGATTGCCCTCGTTACGGGGGCCTCCTCAGGTATCGGCCACGCCACCGCGGAGCGGCTCGCGAAGGCTGGCTACAGGGTGTTCGGTACCAGTAGGCGCATAGGCACTACCGGTCAGCGAGCGTTCGAGATGCTGCTTCTCGATGTAACCAAGGACGAATCCGTCGATGCGGCCGTCCAAAAGGTGATGGAGCGCGAAGGCCGTATTGATCTACTCGTCAACAACGCCGGGTTCGGGGTCGCTCCAGCGGGTGCGGAAGAGAGCTCGCTGGAGCAGGCCCGGTCGATATTCGATACGAACTTCTTTGGGATAGTCCGGATGACCCGGGCTGTCGTGCCACATATGCGCCGCCAAAGGGAAGGGCGCATCATCAACATCGGCTCCGTGCTTGGTTTCCTGCCGATGCCCTACATGGCGCTGTATTCCGCCACCAAGCACGCAGTCGCGGGCTATTCGGAATCGCTCGACCATGAGCTGCGCACGATGGGTATTCGCGTCTCGGTGGTCGAACCTGCCTACATCAATACGCCCTTCGATGCGAACCTGATGAAACCTGACGCCCCGCTCGATGTGTATCGCGATATTCGCGAGGGCGTGGAGAGACGGGTGAAGGAAGTTCTCGTGGGCGCGGACGGGCCTGAAGTGGTAGCCGAGGTCGTGTTGAAGGCAGCCATGGCAACGCATCCAAAGATTCACTACGCCCCCGGCCTCGCAAGCCGCATGCGACTGCTGCGCAGGTTCGCGCCGGCTAGCGTGCTGGATGCGGGGGTTCGAAAAGATCTGCGGCTCGAAGCATAGGCGGTAAGCCGCGCCGCCCGCTGTTTCTCACAAATCCCAATTTGAAAGAAGACGATGACATTCCAGGCGCTGCTCGCAAGCAAGACAGGTGACAAGATTTCAACCAGCGTGCTGGGCCGCTCGCAAACCTGGATGCGCCAGGAACGAGGGCGACCATGAAAGCACTTCTTCTCGATCGCTACGGAAAGAAACGCGCGTTGCGGTCCACTGAGGTTCCGAGCCCGGCGCTGGGTGAGGATGAGGTCATGGTCCAGATCCATGCGGCCGGTGTGAATCTGCTGGACTCCAAGATCAGGAACGGAGAGTTCAAGCTCATACTCCCCTATCGCATGCCCCTCGTCCTAGGACACGACGTGGCCGGCGTCGTGGTCAAGGTCGGGCCTCGCGTTCGGCAGTTCAAGCCGGGGGACGAAGTCTATGCCCGGCCCGATGATTTTCGCATCGGCACCTTTGCTGAGTACATTGCGGTCAAGGAAGAGTCCTTGGCGATCAAGCCCAAGGCGCTGAGTATGGAAGAAGCAGCATCGATTCCTCTGGTGGGCCTGACGGCATGGCAAGCGCTGATCGAGAAGGCGAATCTGAAGAAAGGGCAGAAGGTCTTCATCCAGGCCGGTTCAGGCGGCGTAGGAACATTTGCGATCCAGTTGGCCAGGCATGTGGGCGCCACCGTAGCCACCACCACCAGCAGCGCCAACATCGACTTGGTGAGAGGCCTCGGGGCAGACGTTGTCATCGACTACAGAAAAGACGATTTCGAGAAAATTCTTCAGGGCTACGATGTGGTCCTCCACAGTCAAGACGCAACGGCGCTGGAGAAATCTCTGCGTGTCCTTAAGCCCGGAGGAACACTCATCTCGATCTCCGGCCCTCCCGATCCCGCATTCGCAAAGGGAATCGGAGCAACGTGGTTCGTGAACTTGATTGTTCGTCTTCTGAGTGCGGGAGTCAGGAAGCGGGCAGCAGGTCGTGACCTGAGGTACTCGTTCCTCTTCATGAGGGCCAGCGGGCGCCAGTTGAGCGAGATCACGTCGCTCATTGATTCCGGCGCGATACGCCCCGTAGTGGATCGGGTCTTTTCCTTCGACCAGACCAACGAGGCCATGGCCTACGTCGAGAAGGGACGGGCCAAGGGTAAAGTTGTCGTCAAAGTGCGATAGACGTGATCGCCCCGAGTTCGGGCGTGACCTGACGCCGCTCGCTATCCCGGCGATCAGGGGAAGCCGGTCAACCTGGCCTTGGATCGTGCTTGCGAAGTGAAGTGGTTGCGCTTTGATTTGGCCGGTCACGGCGGTTCAAGGCCGGGCGCCGGTCATGCTGCCTGGACCGACGGGCAACTTCCGTAGTCGACCCTTCGCAGCCATTCGACCGCTCTGCGTTGATCAGACGAATCGGCCGATTTGGCGACAGCCGTCGCTCTGATCGTGAACGACCGCTTCCGTATGCTGACCCGCCGCCGGCTAGGTTCTCCCGACCAGAAGCCATGTATGCAGATCACCGATGCCCTTTGCCGCGATCAAACCGCGCTCTTCGAGCAGGAACGGCTCCCCGAGTTGCTGCCGCGTGGCATCAGTTACCTGAACACGACCGACTACGCCTTGCGACTCCATCCGGCTGGCGATATTGACGGTATCGCCCCACAAGTCATAGATGAACTTTCTCCTCCCGATCACGCCGGCCACGACAGCTCCACTGTGGATGCCAACTCGCAATTGCAGGTTGTAGCCGCTTCGCTGATTGAACTGGCCCAGTGACTCAAGCATGTCCAATGCCATATGAGCGGCCCGGGCGGCGTGATCGGCCGCCGGCACAGGCAGGCCTGCCGCTGCCATGTAAGCGTCGCCGATTGTCTTGATCTTCTCGAGTCGCCGGCTGTCGGCGATATTGTCAAAGTCGGCAAATATCTCGTTCAGGATTGCCACCAGTCGTTCGGGGCCCATGCTGGGAGAAAAGCGGGTGAACTGCACGAGGTCCGCGAACAACACCGACACATCCTGGAACTTGTCGGCGATGACCTCCGGGGGGCCGGCGGCGATGAGATCGGCGCGCAGCTTCAAACGCTCGGCGATGGGGGCGGGCAGCACGTTGAGGAGCAGCCGATCGGTTACCTGTTGCTCGCGAACGAGTTTCTCGTAAATGCGCCTGAGTTCATGACTCTGGTGAACGATCGTCTCTCGGCTCGTTTCCAGTTCATGCACTTTCCGCTCAAGTTCCTTGCCGTACTTCAACGATTCCCCGTGCAGCAGACGCACTTCCAGCATATTGCGAACCCGCATCAGCACCTCCGCCAGATCAAATGGCTTGCTGACGAAGTCTTTCGCACCGGCTTGCAGTGCGCGCAGTTTGTGATCAGGCTGGGCGGTGATGACGATCACCGGAAGGTAGCTGTCCGCCTGGAGTTCCTTGAGGCGTTCCATGACCTCGAACCCGTCCATGCCGGGCATCTGCAGATCAAGCAGGATCAGGTCATAGTGGTTCTTGCTGTGAAGCGCAAACACCGCGCGCGGATCGGTGGTTGGCTCGATGCAAACGTAGCCGGCCCCGCGTAGCATCTGTTCGAGCAGCAGGACATTGGCCTCCAGATCGTCAACGACCAGGATTTTCGCTGCCAGGATGTCCGATGCTTTGATCACGGCGAGCACTTGGCTTCATCGGCCCTGAGCAGTCCCGCCTCGTGGCTGTTCCAGCGCGGCGTCCAGTGCGTCCATAAACTCATTGAGCCTGATCGGCTTGGTCAGGTAGCGGAAGAATCCCGCTTTCATGCCCTTTTCAATGTCGCGCGGCATCGCATTGGCACTGAGGGCGATGACGGGAATGTGCGTTGTCTGCGGATCTTCTCGCAGCAGTCCCAGTGCTTCGATGCCGTTGATGTCGGGCAGATGGATATCCATGACGATCACATCTGGCGAGGCAGTGCGCGCCAGGTTGACGCCGAGCGCCCCTGTGACGGCGGTCAGCAGGCGCACATCGGCCCGGCGCACAAGGAGTTGCTCAACGAGCTTCAGGTTGGCGGGGTTGTCTTCGACATACAGCAGGGTATGCAGCGAAGTGGGAGACCCCGTCCGCGCCTCGACGGATACCGCTGTCTCCGCACCCTCACCGGTCATTTCTGGAGGGCGCGCAACGGGCAGTTCGATCCAGAATACGCTGCCCACGCCCGGCATGCTTTCGGCGCCGATGGCGCCTCCCATCAGCTCGACCAGCCGCTTGGCCACCACGAGGCCGATGCCCGTGCCCTCCACGGGGCCACCCTCATGCCCAAGACGATTGAACGGCTTGAACAGTTGTGCGAGCCGTTCTGGTGCCAGCCCTGCGCCGGTGTCGCGCACGCCGACGCGAACGCGATCGCCCATCGTCACTTGTACTTCGACGGTACCCTTGTCGCGGTTGTACTTGATCGCATTGGAAAGCAGGTTACTAACTTTTCAGAAAGTATTGTCAGGCCGCAGCGTATTGGCACTCCGGCTGGCGAAAGAACGACTTGACTAACTCAGGCAGTCGTTGAATGCGACGTAACGC
>NZ_JBFTSG010000080.1:0-45486 GCF_056399885.1 Cupriavidus sp. 01L45
AGTGCTTTCAGTGTCAGGTCGTCAGGCACAAAATAGGCGGATGATAGATCGATGGATCGGCTGGCGGCGGTGATAGCAAGCAGGTACATCAACGCCATGCTTTCACTGCCCCCGGTGGGCGAACTGCTGAAGATCTGCGCTCGCCCCTGGCCAACACGCGGCAGCACGGGGAAATAGGGTTCCGTCGCAGTAACGGTGCCGAAGTAGAATTTGCGGTCGCGAAACCCGAAGCCAGAAGATGAGCCATCACACGAAGCGCCCACGAAAGAGCCTGCCGGCAGGGATTGCCAAGGTGCTCAAGCGCCTGCACTACCCGCTGGACGTGATTCTGCTATGCGTGCGCTGGTACGTGGCGTACTCACTAAGTCTGCGGGATCTGGAGGAAATGATGGCCGAACGCGGTATCTCGGTGGACCATTCCACCGTGCATCGCTGGGTGATCAAGCTGCTACCGGTGTTCGAGCAGGCATTTCGCAGGCATCAGCGTCCGGTGGGCACCAGTTGGCGCATGGACGAAACCTACCTCCTGGTAAAGGGGCAATGGAAGTATCTCTACCGGGCTGTGGACAAGGCCGGCAAGACCATTGATTTCCTGTTGTGTGCACGCCGTGACACGGCCGCTGCCCGGCGCTTCTTCGAGAAGGCCATCGCCCAGAACGGGGCTCCGCAGACTGTCACGGTGGGCAAGAGCCGCGCCAATCTGGCAGCCCTGCAGGCCATCAACGCTAAAAGGGAAACTCCCATCAAGATCCGGCAAAACAAATACCTGAACAACCTCGTCGAGCAGGACCACCGGTCCATCAAACGCCGGGTCAGGCCGATGCTGGGATTCCAGAATTTTCGCTTCGCCCGCATTATCCTGGGTGGCATCGAGACCATGCGCATGATCTGCAAAAGGCAGATGGTCGCCCCAAAGGGGAGTAGTCCGTCCGCTGCTGAGCAATTTTACTCGCTGGCCGCATAAGCGCAGCACCCCGGCTACTCCTCGCTGGTACCACCTCCTTATCGCGACAAAACCCGGGGAAGTCAACAATGGCTGGACTATCCTGACATCGGCGCTTGCTACCGAGCGGATGATGATGGGTAGCTTCGTGGCCAATGCCCGCGCGGAATTCGAGCGCCTGGTTCGCTGCGTTCGCGGCGCGGCTGAACCTCATACGGTGCAAATGTAGACAAGCGCTGATCGACCATGGCGCCACCGACGGTAAAGTGATACAGGCTTTGCCAAGCGTGATCTTTGATTCCCAGCATGGCGTGCATTTCATCGTCGAAAAAACAGCCAATTCCCGTAGCGCGCTCTCCGGAGGCTTCTGCTTCAAGATAGAGCGCCTGGCCGAGAATTCCGCATTCCCAGAAAAGATGGCGATAACGCCATGGTTGCTTCAGGGCGATTTCGAAATTTGCGATCATTCCCAGCGCAAAGCAGGAATCAGCGGCGATGTCCTGGTGACAACAGATCAACTTTGCCACTGCGCGTAAATCGTAAGGTAGCAGAAAATAGAGCGGCAGATGGTCCGGTCCAGTCTTTTGCCACAGCCATTCCGGGCGCATAGCCTGCTTGAGGCTAGGCAGCGCCCCGGAATGTCTCACTAGCACATACAGGCCCGGCTCCAGATCGTCCACGCGGTGCACCAACAGCGCCGGATGCACCGCGACTGGAGACATCAGCGTATTCCACGGTGGCGTGTCGCTACGTACCAACAGACATGCCAGCATGGCGAAAAAAGCCGCGGCGGTGATGCGCGTCGTACCATCGAAACTCACAGCGCTGCGGCGCTGCCGAGCGATTCGGGCAAAGCTCAGATCAAGGGCGGGCGTCGCGGACCACCGGTGCGGCTCCGGATTTGGCGAGCTCGGTTCGCGAGTACGAGACTTGTGCGTGGCGCGATGGATCGAATCGATGTCGGGCCAACTCTCATGTCCCGCGCTTAGTTGATTCGCGTATCCGTACCAGTGCGCCTTATCCAAAGCAGCCTGCAGGCACCTAGGGTCCGGCTGTGCTTCAGGATTGCCGATCCAAAGCAGGGCATCTGGCACCTCTGGTTCGGCCGGTCCAAAATCCTCGCGGCGGTTCAATCCAAGCAATGCGGCCAACGCGTCATCCGCAGCCGCCTCCACCAGCCGCGTCTGCCAGCCGAGAGCTGCCGCGGCGTAACTCACTGCCGCGATAGCATGGCCGCAGTCATGCTGGCAGTAGCGCCATGCGCGCATTCCGTATTTCCACGCCTCGCGCCAGTGGATCGAGCTGATGCCGACCAGGATACCGCCGCCTGCAAACGCCTCGGTCCATCGAGGATCATCCAATTCAGCGCGATGTTCAAGTACATGGTTGCGGCTCAGGTAATGGTAGACCCCGCCAGCCAAGCCGGGCAGAGCCGGACACAGAAGATAGCCCTCGGTCGGATGCAGATTCCCGCTCGAAGGATTGCAGCGCAGTGACCACCGCTGAGCACCGTAGGATTTGCACGCTGACAGGCCGAGTGAAAGTTCAAACAGGATTGCCAGGGTACGAAGACTGAATCTTTGCGCGGGAGGCAGAGTGCCGCAGCGCAGCTCGTTGTAGCGTGCGGCCAAGGTGTCCGCGACCAATGGAAGAGCAATCCGCGGTGTGCCTTGAAACACCCGGAACGGGTCTGGCTGGGTTGCCCAGTCGAGCCCTTCGGGACCGGGAGCGTAGCTGTCGACACGGTGCTTGCTGCGTTCGTGATATTCAAGCAACACCTGCGTTAATCGGCTCATATGCCTTCAGCTCAGGAATGCTGATTTCGTATTATGGATCCTTTTCGGCCACCTGACGTCGCGGCGATAAGTGAACGCATCGAAGTACAGGGAGGGCCATTTTCTCGCCAGTGGGCGCAACTGGCAAGGGAGTTGGTCGGGCGCCCACCAGTTGAGTAACCCTTGTTGGGAATCTAGTCGCAAGAGCGTATTCTTAAGAAGTGACATGACAGCAGACCATAAGCAACGACAAGGCACTCATGAAGTACGCCCCCGTACCTCCGGCCCCGACAAAGCGCTCGACAACATCGAGAAAGCGCCAGAGTGAACAACCAGATGAAGGTCGCAAGACTGCGCAACCCGGTCAATTCGATCCGCAAAACAAGCAGATTGCAGATTTGAGCTAGTTCGCGTCGAAGCAGCAGTCCAATGCTGCATCAACATCACTTTTGGTGCTATCGCGCCTACAAACGGATTTCTGACGCTGCCATCGCGGATTTCCTGTCCGGCTGTACCAACCAACGTTGACACCATGGGTCTCAATCCTCCGAGCGCAGTTGTGCCCGGATAACCGAGGTGCTGCTATGCGTACCCTTCTCTATTTTCGTTTCGCAGATGCTGCTTCGGCCAGAAATGGCTGGACTCAGGTGCTTGCCCTATCAAGGGCGCCAACTTACGTAACGGGTCCGTGGTTCATGGGCAGAGGCCTCAAGCCTATCGAGGGCTTTCCGGCTGCCGATAGCAGCCATACCACATTCCGACCCGAAGTTTCGATGGCTGGATATGTTATCTGCGCGGTACTGGGTATAGCTCTCGCCGGATACTACGGCGACCATTCTGACCCGCTGAGTAGTCTCACCACCTATGGCCTTGGCTTTATGATCGGGGGCCTCGATTAGCCCGACATGCGGCCTTATTGTCGCAAGGCGAGCTTCTCATGATTGTGGGCTGCAAATCATCCGAGAAGGATAAGGTTATGACCTTGCTATATGGCAGAGGCGGAGTCGGCATAGAGGAGCACGGCGATTTTCTGCCGCATCTCCGCTGGATATAAAAATGGAATCTATTCCATTGCCACCGGACTAGGCTTACGTCTCGTCCGCGACTGCCGGTTCCTGAAAAGACGGCTTCCGCTGCTGGTAATGGCTTGCGAGGCGTGCCCAGACGCACCCGCAACGACGGTGGCGGATTCTTAGGAATCTCTGCCTTGAGCAACGGTCCGACAACGCGCCGGCAGAATCGGACTGCCCCAGTTGCCTGTCGCTATTGACGTCAGCCAACTCTCATATATCCGACCTATTATGATAGTTCGCCCCTGTGCATTCCAATGCAAGAGCGATTGAGTCACTAACCGGAGTCACATATGACCGTCAGGTTCAAATGTTGGTCCGAAGACGGCGAGGAAGTCATCAACGTACCAAAATCTCAGCTAATCTCGGAGTTCGCACCCCACACGACATTGCCCACAGTCCAGAAACAGGCAAAAGACGTCGAAGAAAAGGCCGTCAAATGGACGATGCCGGACGACCCAGATAGGTTTGGCGATTACGCGTAGCACTTACGCCGAGGTGCCCAGAGCAAACAGCCCGCGCAGCGAACTGCGCGGGCCCCGCAGTCTCCGGGCGACGCGTCCGCATTGACTACATCCCAGAAAATCCCTCATCCGACGTTCGCGGAATCGCCCTGCGCATTGCCGCCACTCAGCCAGCCAGCCAGCAAATAATGGTTCCCTGCCAAAGATCCGTGAAAGCCCTTTTGAGAGCCTTCCCGCAGCAGCCACAGCGGCAGGACTCCACAATGTTCAATTGCGCGACCTGGCCGTGGCCTAGCGACCTCGAGCAGCGGCCCCAGCTTGCCAATAGGATCACGTCAACCTTGCGGCAGGATACCTGCGAACGCCTCATTGGAAGCGCGAAGACATCTGCTGGGATAGCCGGCGAGGTCTATCGCATTTTGATGGCGGGGAGCGTGCTGCCGCAGTGAAACTCCGAGCTTTCGCCGCGGCGCCGAACGGTTCCACCGTATTCAGTCTGCTTGTGCCTCAATCTTTCATGGCGTGTGTCCCTAAAGGGAAGTATCGCGTGCGGGCGGCCACCTTAGTGCTTCGCCATGAGGGAGCGCGTTAACTATACTCACCTAAAGAACTTGCGGACGATGAAGATAGTAGCAAGTCCCCCTGTGGCGCCACTAAGGCGGCAATGACGTTCTTCAGTACGAAAAAACAGGCGTCACCGAACCCGCAGGCCCAAAGACAGTAAATCAGAGCGCTCATCCGCAACAGCGGCAAGCCAATCCATGACTGCAAAAGAAACCTTTCAGTCCCTTCGGTCGCACATCCTGTCCCTTGAAGAGGAATTCACTAAGTGCCGTATCGTTGCCGTAGCCATCGCCAACGAGAACAACTGCTTCGCTCTGCGTCGCGTTGTCCTTGACAAGCACGGCACCATTTGGCTCGTCGGTTCGCCTACTTCGAGCAGTCACACGATCTCTGCTGCATGGAGTCATACCACCTACCAATTTTGCGTCCAGCCATCCACCGATGAAGTCCAGAAGGTCCAGTTTCTTGATCAGTCTGGCGCTCCCAAAAGTATCCTATAGGCATAAGGATTCGCGGGTTACGGTCTGGCCCCTGGCTGTATAAGGATGTGGTATCCGGTCCCGAAATGGGAAAGGCTGGGGAGCCGGGTCGGGCGGGATTTCCATTAGCATCCCGAACACCTCGCTGCGAGATTCGCTGCCTGGCACGAACTCACCGACGTGGCCAAAAATCCGTCAACTGCTTTGTGAGCGGCGGTCCCGCGTGCCACTGCATTGGCTCGCTATCGGCAAGTTAACAGTGCCTTGTCGACTGTCCATTTTTGGTTATGTTGAAAAAGCCATAAGTGCTAGTTACACCGCTTCCCAAGGTCGTGGAAAGAACCGCGGAAGTCCGTTCTCCAACCGTTCTCGGCGCTTTACTCAACCGCCTGCGCAGCGTCGACACATGGCTAGACGATTCCGGCATCGCCACCGGGCGCATCGGCCGACAGCGGCTTCGTGGCCTGGGCATGCTGGCCGCGCTGACGTACAGATCCAGATGTCAGGCAGAGCGTCAGTGCCGCTGCCATCGGTACGCAGCTGTCACCGACACCTGGGAAGTCCGTCCGCTTCGGCATGGTGGGACCACGCGTTTCGTGACCCTGCGCCAGCGTATTCCATTTGAGACCTGTGCAGGCCGGATTGCAATGTCCTTCCTTTGACGACAACGCGGCACGCTCCTTTGACTTTCGAAACCCCCTATCCAATACTGGAACGGCGGTTTTCCCAACATTGTTGCTGGGGACAGGACGGCTGACGCCGTTTCCTCTCGAGGCGGCGCCACTTCATTCGTCCTCGCCATGCGAATCGATGGGGGAATTCGATCGACTGACTGAAGCTATATCAGGGGCGGCCTTTTGCGCGACAGTACCCGGTTTGCGCACTTGACGGATCCCATGAACGCGGGATGGACCATCACCAGGAGACAGCCATGGCGACGCACGCCCATCTCCACGCGGTGCGGCACGGCGATGGATAGGCCAGTCAGTACTGGCCATGACACGCAATCGCGGCGCGCATGCGAAACCTGCGGCCCGATCCGGGCGACCTGCCCGCGCGCCGCCAGTGTCGCCCCAGCCGCGTTCGAGGCGGCGAAGCAGGCCAGGCAGAAGGGGGCTGCGCATGCGGCCCCGGCTTTCCAGTGCGCTCAAGCTGACCCGCAGGCCATCAAGCGTACGCGGCAAGCATCTAGACGCTGATAGTGATCGCGAAGCAATGACGGAGACACTCATGGATAAGAACAATCACCCGAAGCCGTTCTACAGATCGCTCTACTTCCAGGTCATCACCGCGATCGTCGTCGGCGTCCTCCTGGGCCACTTCTATCCGCACACCGGCGAGGCGATGAAGCCACTGGGCGATGGCTTTATTAAGCTGATCAAGATGATCATCGCCCCGATCATCTTCTGCACGGTCGTGGTGGGCATCGCTGGCATGGAGGACATGAAGAAGGTCGGCAAGACCGGCGGGCTGGCGCTGCTGTACTTCGAAGTCGTGAGCGGCATTGCGCTGGTGGTGGGCTTGATCATCATCAACATCGTCAAGCCCGGCGCCGGCATGAATGTCGACGTAACCACCCTCGACACGAAGGGCATCGCCGCCTACACCGGGCCCGGAAAGATGCAGGGTACGGTGGATTTCCTGCTGAACGTGATCCCGAGTACCGTGGTGGATGCCTTCGCCAAGGGCGAGATTCTCCAGGTGCTGCTGTTTGCGGTGATGTTCGGCTTCGCGCTGCACAAGTTCGGCGGCCGCGGCACGCTGGTGTTCGATTTCATCGAGAAGTTCTCGCATGTGCTGTTTACCATCGTCGGCTACATCATGAAGGTCGCTCCCATCGGCGCGTTCGGCGCCATGGCGTTCACCATTGGGAAGTACGGCGTGGGTTCGCTGCTGCAGCTTGGCCAGCTGATGGCGACGTTTTATGCGACTTGCCTGCTGTTCATCTTTATCGTGCTTGGTACCATCGCACGCCTGCACGGCTTCTCGATCTGGAAGTTCATCAAGTACATCAAAGAGGAACTGCTGATCGTGCTGGGCACGTCGTCCTCCGAATCCGTGCTGCCGCGGATGATGGCCAAGCTGGAGAACCTCGGCGCCCGCAAGTCTGTCGTCGGCCTGGTAATCCCCACGGGATACTCGTTCAACCTGGATGGGACGTCCATCTACCTGACCATGGCGGCGGTATTCATCGCTCAGGCGACCAACACGGACATGACCCTGACGCAGCAGATCACGCTGCTGGCCGTGCTGCTGCTCACTTCGAAGGGCGCCGCCGGCGTCACCGGCAGTGGCTTTATCGTGCTCGCGGCCACGCTGTCGGCGGTGGGGCATGTGCCGGTCGCCGGTTTGGCCCTGATCCTCGGCATCGACCGCTTCATGTCCGAGGCCCGCGCGCTGACCAACCTGATCGGCAACGGCGTGGCCACGGTGGTGGTCGCGAAATGGACCGGCGACCTCGATGTCGAACGGATGCGTCGCAGGCTGGACAACGAATCGGACACCGAAGCCGACGAACCCGAGGTGGTGCTCGATCAGGTTGCGGCCCACATGCCGGTTGCTGTCCCCCGCACCGATATGCCTCGCTGACCTTCACGTTGCCGATGCACGCGCGCCCGAGCAAGCCTCCATGCCAATCAGACAATGTGGTAACTAATTCGATTACCCCTCGCCGCGCTGACTCGAAAGAGCTTGGCTTTGATGATCGGATCCAGGTCCAGATGGGCTTGCCGTTCCAAGGTATCACCCAACGTCGGGATCAATGTCTTCAGGCGCTTGCCGCAGACCCTGTCGGCCGCTTCCCACAACACCGTCAACACCTGGCGTACTGCCTCGTCGTACAGCCGATTGCATTCGCGTGTCGCCTTCGTCGCCGCGGAGGCCCCCCTGCTGCCGCAGCAGCTGGATGGCGTGCTTGCGGTGATTCCCAGTCAGGGCCGCGAACTCATCGAGAATCGTGATCTGTTCACCGAACGCCGCGCTGCGATACCCCACTCGCAGCGCTTCGAGCAACTCCTTGCGTATCGTCATGCTGATTTGCCTCGTCACGTTGCGCTGCTCCCGCCGGACAATCCGACTGGTAGCAAACTACGTGAGGCAACAGGTCAGCACGGGTTGCAGTTCTGATGAGTCAATGCGCCGGCCAAGATGTTTGTCGGTAAACCGGACATCCTGCTTGACGCTATCCATGCGCGGCCCGTTCGATGCGGACCGGCGCGCCGCACTGCTGTCCTGCCGAGCGCTGCCCGGCTTACCGGACGCAGCACTCGGAAGTGGTGGTCGAGACTTACAGCGTGCAAGAAAGCTGACAGGCGCCGGCTGCGTGTCGGCGCCGATGGCAACGCTGGTGGCGCTCAGGCACCGTCGAGGAAAGGATTGGCGCGTTCCGAGCGCATCGGGAGCCAGGCTCATGCTGGCGGGGTCCATTGACGGGTTGGGGCTGCGGGCCAGCGTGGGGTCGACTGGAGCGGGAGCCATGCCCGGTTGAGCCGACTGTCCGGCACCTTGCGCATCGGGATCGCGTACAGCTGACAGCGCCCCCTGGGCCGACGGCGCTGCCGCCRGCATTGCTTGCATAGGCTGGGCGGATGGCACCGCCTGGCTGGATTGCATCGGCTGAGTCGCTGGCATCGGCTGGGTCGGCTGAATGGGCTGGGCCTGCTGCGCGAACAGCGGGTAGGACGCGATCATCGCACCAGCCATCAACAGGGATTCGCCAGATGCTGCTTCATTCGTGTACCTCCTAAAACGCCTACCGGCATGGGGACGGCCACTGTAGCGCCGAGGCATCTGACATTCTGTTCGATTTTGCTTGCACCGAGGCCGGCTAACTGCGCGCGCGAAAGTATCCCGCGCCGCACTTTGTGGCTTTGTTAGTTCAGCGCCACCCTCAAGGGGTGCTACGACGCCACCCAGCGCCGTCAAACCCGATGACTCTGCCGGCTCACTCCGGAAAGCAGTGCAAGGACCTTGTATGCAGCCTGGATTCGGGACGCTCGGAAGGCGCGCGTGAATCTCAGCGGTCGGCTCCCCATTCCCCTGCACTGCGGAGTGCCTTCCTTGTTCTTGGGCCGCTGGCTGCGGTCTCACAATCGCTTACAAGCCGAATGCGTGTTCGGTGATAGGCTCACCACCATGACAGCCGACGGTTGCGCATGACCATCGCGCTGCTAAGTGAAGAAGACAAACATATGCCTTCTGAATAACTAGAGCGTGCAACAGGCTTCTCTTAGCCTAACGAAGCGCAAGTTGGAGTCACTTCCTATGTTGACCGACGTTCAACTACGTTCGGCCTCTCACTCAGATTGGCAGCAAGTCGTTACATTGCTTGAGAGTTGCAGGCTACCTGCCGCGGATGTTGTCGAAATTATCGAAGCCTTCCACATTGCGGTGTGTGATGGCCACATCGTTGGCTGCGCAGCGGCAGAGCACCATGGAGAGTCCATCCTCATCCGCTCGGTAGCAGTTGAGCCCGAATACCGCGACAGAGGCATTGCCAGCCGATTGGTTGAGGCGCTCTTGATGCGGGCTCGCGGCACGGAGGCGCGAGACGCCTATCTCCTGTCTACCGTAGCCCCAGCCTATTTCGCGCGCTGGGGATTCTCCCTTATCCCTGCTGAAGAAGCACCGCCAGAAGTCACGGCTTCAAGCGCATTTCAGCGGGCCGCGCAAACGTCTGCACTCTGCATGCGGTGTGAGTTGCGCTAACAGTAGATTCTCCTCTCAACGGGCAGGGTGGTCGCCCGAAGCAACCCAAAAGAAACAAACCCCCGGAAGACCGCAATCTTCCGGGCTTCCGCCGCCATTGCCGGCGAAGACGGAGGGATTCGAACCCCCAATAGCCTATTCCCTTGCCGTATCTACCTGGAAATGTTCCACGGTCTACCCGGCATTGACCGCCCGCTGCAGCCAGTCTGGCATGGCGCCGCGGTCGTCCCAGCCCTGCCCGTGCGCGTTGCGGTAGCGCACTGTCCCCGGCAATGGCGCCGGCGGCGACTCGGCAAAGCAGCCTGCGGCCTGCAAGTCCGCCAAGGTCAGGCCGTGCCTGGCCATCTGGATGCGGATCCAAGTAATCGCTTCGCCGCGCTCGATTTCGATCGACATCATTTTAGGTGCACAGATTCGAGGAGGCTGCGGAACAGGATCCTTGCGTTGTCGTCTTCAGAGACCGTTGGGCCTAACGCTTGTTCCGGCGGATCGCTGGTTTGTGGCAACACACTCCCCCGGAATCGCGTGCCCACCCTCGTCGCTCAAGAATAAATCAAACTCACGGAAACCGCCGGCCATCAGTCCCCGCTCGACTGGTCCACAGGCTTATCCCCTCGCGTGGTGGACAAATTTCACCCCGCCCTCGATCACTTCATCAAGCGGACCCGGAGTTGAACTTGGTGCGCGCCGGCGCCCGGCGCCTGGCTAGCACCAAGCGGCGTGTCGCGGTGGCTTCCGCCTGCGCGCGCTCGACCCGCCGCAGCGCCACCTCGAGTTCGGCCCGCAGGCGCTCGTGCGCCACCTGCCCATCTGCTAGCGCCTGCTGCGCCGCCCCCCACTGCCGGTTGATCGTGTCGCGCTCGGCCTGCAGTCGTGCCCGCTCCTCGGCGCCGGCCACGGCCGCGTCTTGCGTCCGCGCCTGCACCGCTGCCAGCTCAGTGCGCAGGTCCGCCACCGCCTGCTCGCCCTTCTGGCGCAGCGTGCGCTCCTGGTCGATCTCGCGCAGCGCTCGGTGGCGCTGGCGCGCTCCTGCGCGACGGCCACCTGCTCGCGGGTGTGTTCACTCGCGTCTCGCGCGCGGGTCGGCCTTGGCGTGTTCGATCGCCTTTAGTGTTTCTGAGTCGAGCACTGCCTGGGCGTCTGACGGAATGGCAAACAGTTTGCCGTCGATGTCATGGACGTGTAACTGCTCATGGGTGACAGCATCCGTCACCAGCGCGCGGCCAGTCAGGCGCAGGGCGGCTTGGAGATGTGATTGTCCCGAGACGATCCGGTAATTACGTCCTTCTGATCGTCTCACCACCGCGTCAGTGGGGATCTCGCCGAGCTCGATAGCGCCGAATCCGGGGAGCGACATTTCCTCGATGCGATTCTTGATGCAGGCGACCATCACGGCGGCGCTGGGGCGCTCGGTTGCCGCAAGCCGTTCATATTGACCGAGGAGGATATTGGCCTTCTCGATTGAGGGCGTCGTATAGACAAAGGACTGGATGGCGGTCGGCGGGCAAGTCAACCGGGTCGCCATGATTGCGAATGCCCAGTCCCTCTTGTAGTTGCAGTGTGGGCAAACCCAGCCGTACTTGGTGGCAATCAGGATGCCAGGGGCGCCACCTTCGACTCCGTGGCGATGATCGGCGCTGTTCCTGCAGGTGAAGGCGCGCAGAACCGGGCCGCCGAGGCCAACCTGGTTCTCGTTGAGCTTCTGGACCTGATCGTCGGTGAACGGTGCGCGGATGTAACTCATGGCATTTGAGAAAGCAGCTTCGGCGTGACGTGGCTATCGCCGCGCAGCCGGCACCCGCGACGCTCGGGAGTCTGCCCGGCGGCTAACAGAAACTCTGGGCGCCAGGACACACTGCGGCCGCCGCCTCCTTCCAGTTTATGCCCGGGCGAAGGGCTACGTTGCTTTGGCCGGGCCCGGACCTTTTGTGTGCTGCCCGACCTAAATCCATTCCGCTTCGTCGAAGCAGACAGGACAAATCTGCTCGTCCTGTTCGTGGCGGCGGGGAGGGGGGAACGGAAGCTGCCGTCCCCTTTACCTTGCCCAGGAATCCGGCCGGCGGACACGCGCCCGCAGACCACGCACCGAAGCAGGTCACCGGTGCACTGGGGCCCAGTGCCGCGTCAGCGGTCGCGACCTTTGGCATTGTCGATGGCCTCCCGGTCCCCGCGTCCAGCGCAGACTTCGAATCGTCGGATACGGCAAACTGCCGACCATCGACTTCGTGCACGTGCAGCATTTTACCGGTGACTACGCGACCACATGCTCGGCGGCCTCCTTGGCATATCATTCGCGCAGTTCGTTGTACTACCGTTTGTCCAGCAGCGTGCAAAGGTGGAACCGGGGCAGTTGTGCAGCAGCCTGCTGCACAACCGTCCGATCTGCCAATAGAGCGCCATGAGTTCCCGGTGACCGAGCGGACCGCACGCTGGCGTGCCTGCTCGACCCAAGTTTTGAACCCAGCGAGCCAAGCGGTGTAATCGGGGGAGGGAGCGTTGCGTGCGGCATTCGGTTGGTTCCGTTTCGGATTGCGGGCCGGCGGCGCCGGTCGCCCCTCATTGTCCGGGTCGGTCAGCTGGCGAGCAATGCAAGGCCCAGGCCGTTCCATGGGACGGCACCGCCGCGAGAATACTACCCAACCTGGAAATGTTCCACGGCCTGCCCGGCGTTGATCGCCCGCTGTAGCCAGTCCGGCATGGCGCCTCGGCCGTCCCGCAACTGCCGCTCGAGCGTCTCGATCTGACGCGTGCCTTCCTCCTGACGCGCCTGAGAGGCCGCGAGGGCTTGGCGCGCGGCGTCCAGTTCCCCCTGTAGCGTCGCGCGCGCTTGCTGCGCAGCGTCGAGCCCGGCCTGCACGGCTGCCGTTTCCTGTTCCGCCACGACCACCGCGGCCCGCGCCAGGTCGCGCTGCGCCTCCGCCTCGCTCGCCGGCAGCCAAGCTTCGGCCCGCAAGGCGGCCAGTTCGCCGGCGGCCGCCTCGTTGGCGGCCGGCCAGATCGACTGCACCGCGTCGGCCGCGATCGACTTGAGCGCGTCCGGCAGCCCGGAGTGGCCAACGGTCGCGCGCATCTTGCTCCGCAGGTCCGCCCGGAACTGCGCCAGCACCTCGGTGGGCGTGCCCATGTTGCCCTTACGCACCTGGCCATATAGCTTGTTGAGGGATGGCCGGGATTCGTCAAAAATCCGCCGCATCTCCTACTAACCAACTGATTTAAAATAAGAATTGCCGCTTTTTTGCCTGGCGGCCGCGGCACGCGCACGCACTGCTACAAATCCGGACTGCCGTGCTCAATGACCAGCTCCGATCGCACGTTGAACGATGGTATCCCTCCATCGCCAGAGCAGAAAACCACCGCATTGCCGCTTAGTCAGCGCCCGCTTTGGTGCGGTCTCCTACTATCACATTTTTCCGGGGGTCAAAAAAAGACGCCATTTTTGGCGCCTCGAACTTGGGTCTCACCCCAAACTACCGGTAATCTAACCCTCGCGGCCGTTTTAGCCCGTTTCCAGCCGCCGTTCAGCAAACTGGCTCGGCCCGCAGCCCGCGGTGCATTCAGATTTCATTGTTCCGGTCTTTGCCGCGCGAAATCCGCGCCGGCTGGCCGGCTGCAGCCATCCTCGCTCTCCTCGTCATGACCCAGTCGGCGCCGCCGCACTGCGTCCGCTCTCGCCCAAGTCGAATCGGTTCGCCCGAACCAGGTCGGACTGCGCAGTCTGGCCCGGTTCGGACTGGCTTGCCACTTCCGTGGAAGCCGATCACGCCGTCCACTCCACAATCTCAGTGAGGCTGAGGATGGCACGCGCCCTATCACCGCGCGCACCGAGACGGTGGATTTTCAGTATAGCCCTCGAACGCCGCCCCACCAAGGCGGCTGGCCCGACTGCCCGCTGCAACCAGTCCGGCATGGCACCGCGGCCGTCCCAGCCCTGCCCGTGCGCGTTGCGGTAGCGCACCACACCAGGCGTTGGGGTCGGCGGCGGCTCGGCAAAGCAGCCGGCGGCCTGCGGGTCGGACAGGCTCAGCCCATGCTGGGCCATCTGGATGCGGATCCAGGTGATGGCTTCCGCGCGCTCGATTTCGATCAACATGATGCAGGTGAATAGATTTGAGCGCGGGATCGAGCGTCGCGCCGTCATTCGGGAACATTGAGGTTGTTCCGGGGATTGCTGCTGTGGAGATCCGCGCCGGCGGAAGGACAAGGTGGCCTATCTGCTTAAATTTTAATCAAATCCACAGATCGCGCGGTGGACACCCTGCCCCACCCACGTCCCTCAGGCTGGCCCGGGCTTGAACTTGGTGCGCGTCACCGGCGCCCGGCGCCTGGCCGCCACCAGCCGGCGGGTCGCGGCGGCTTCCGCATCTGCCCGCTCGGCACGGCGTACGGCCGTTTCCAGTTCCGCCCGCAGCCCTTTTGTGCCGCCTGCCCTCGCTCGAACGCCTGCTCTGCCTCCGCCAGTTGCCGGTGGAGCGTGTCGCGCGGCGTCCAGTTCCCCCTGCAGCCCCGAGTGGAGAAAGAGCCACCGTGCGTGACATCGTTGGCACGATGGCGATGATGATTGAAAACGCGGAGCATCATCGCGGGGCCAGAGAGCAATACCGCGCCGACGCCATCGATCGGCGGATACGGATATGGGTCACATCCAGCCGAATGGCTCACCCTCAGTAACTACAGCATTCTGGTGTTCGCGGCGTGCGTACCTGTCGCCTTGCATCATGACCTTCTGGCTTTCCTGCAGCGATTTGAAGCCTTCCCCACACACATCCAATATGTACCGTAACGCCCACATTTGCAATTTGCACCGGCACTGCCAGCCACTAACTACAGCAAATTCATTATGTTACGGCCTCCGGAGTCGAAATGAATTACAGAAGCCATTAAAATAATGGGAATCGATAACAAATAAATTGTGATAACAATTATTCATTAGTGTCAGTCATCCTGCTGGAATTGAGCTTGAATCATGATCACTTAATATTTAAGTCGTTTCACGTACGCATAAAGAATCGCAATTAATGATTTCGATCTAGACAATGACAGAAATGCCCCCAAATTTCCAGACAGACTTCTTCTTGGTCTAACCATTCGGTCACTCAGGTTTCACTCAATACCAGATTGATAAATGGCGCGGCATGGATGTGTTCGCACCGTCTTATACGTATATCGTGTCCGATTTGGCCCGCATTTCATGCTTATTTTCAATCTCAAAATTACATTTCGGCACTTAATGAAATGTTAATAACTATACATCCAAATAGACGTATTAAACGGCACACATATATTGATATACGGATCTTTCAATACGATATTCTTACGTAATAATGGCATCGAAAAGATCACGATGTTTCACGTCCACATTGAATCTCTTTGGTTGTATTTAATAAACTCTAATTATCAATCGAAAGAGTCAATTTTTTGGAAAAAAGTATCTTTTTACTTATTAAATTTAAATCACTCGCATCGCTTAGCAGAGAGTCAGATTACCTTCAGCAAGGATTCCATAAGCTCGCGTCCGACCGGATCGCGCCAAGCCTCGACCGCCTCGTCGTAAGCCTCATCGACATGCCGCCCATTTGCCTTGTTGACGCTTATCCTGGATTGATCTCAGCCCCCGCTTTGGCGTGCGCTCCCATTCGTCCCGCCGCCATCCAGAGTCGGTCGCTGCTCTCACCCCGCCCGCGGCACCGATCAACGTCGCACGTCTCGGCTGCGCCATAAGAGATAACTCCCACCTTGCCCCAGCCCAGACACTCAACCTAGCCGCCCTCTTCAGGGTGCTTATCCCTGCGCCCCCTTCGGCATGCAATCGTGTCCTCTCTGTGACAGAGGGCAGGACAATGGGATTAGATCGGCCTCCCACTTTCGGCTGGGCCCCCTAGTGCTTCTGGCGACTGTCTCGTTAGTGCTTGATCGCCGAATAATGCACTGCGCAAAGACGACGACACGGCACGCGATAACGCGTGAAGAAGCGAGCTCTGACATGGCCGGGAAGGACTGGGCGCCTCGGCGACGGTCGCGAGACAGAACGAATAAACGAGAAATATATGCATGAAGGCGGTTCGCGCCGCCGCAGCGCAAAGCGTTGCAGCGGCGCCGGCCTTGGACGGGAAGCACAGGGTGTAGCTGGTGACGATCCGGCGGCGCCTTGATATCTGGTTGATTTCAGTGCGGACAAGTTCCGGTGGACTGGATGAGCGCGTTGCGCTGCGACGAAGCCATCCGGCTCGCCGGATGACGGCCATCCCCTCGTTTCATCGCATCGACGCCGGCAAGGATATGCCGCCGCCAAGGGGGACGTTTCGTTTGTAGCAGCATCGCAATCCGGGGGAGACACAAAACGTGAATGCACCTCAGCAGAGCCGCAAGCGATTGCGGACCACGCTTAAGACCACAGCAGTCCTGTTCGCACTGTTCGCTCGCGAACATTGCGCCGCAGAGGCCACCAGGCCGACGGCGCCGCACGCCCACCCGGCACCCAGGGCGGAACAGCTAACGCTCGCAAACGAGAAGGACCGCCTTAGGGAGCGCATATTCGCCCTGGCCGAAGGCGGCTCGCCCAAGTTGGCCCTGGAACAGGCCGCCACACGCCCGGACGTATTTGCGCCTCGCGACCTCCTGCTACTGGAGCATCTTGTGGTTGCCCAGCAAATCAGGTGGGCCCGGCAGCAAGCCAGTGCTTCCAATGACCCCGATCGGCTGGCTCCGGYCGACAGCGCGCTGGCCGCGGCCGATGCGCTGCTAGCCCGGATTCCCGCAGACGACGAATACAGCGGGGTGAGGCGCGCGGTCCAGGCCGACCGCCTCACCGCGCTATCGGTACGTGGGCGCATGAAGGAAGCAACGGCACTCTACGAGCAGATTTCGCGGGCACCTGAGCCGATGCCGGCTTCCGTCTATGTCGCCGCAGGCGATGCCTACGCCTATCTCGACAAGCCCGACCTCGCAGCCGCCGCCTATGAACAGGCCTTGCAGACGGGGGTCGAGCCGCTAAGGGAGACCACCGAGCCCTATGCGCTATCGCTGCCGGACGTGCAGGAAAGCTTGTTCTTTGCCTACCTGGACCAGGGGCACTACGAAGCGGCGCGCGAGCTGGTCACCATGATGGCACGCAACACGCCGGCGCATAACGAGCTGTCAGAAGACGCCGACAAGACCAATCCGGAGTACGGCCGCGTCAAGAAGCTGCAGGCTCAATACCTGCTCTACACCAATCACGTGGAAGAGGGCCTGCAGGCGCTCGAGACCCTGCGCAAGGCGGCCCCGTTCGATCCTTCCTTCCTGACCGCCCGCGCGGACGGCTCCCTGGTACTGGAGCGCCCCTACGCCTCGCAGAGCATCTACCGTCAGGCGCAAGCCGACCACCCCGGCGACATCGAGAGCCTCGTGGGCATCGGCAAGACCGCACTGCAACTGCATCAGTACGACCAGGCCAAGGCGGTCGCGACAGTCTTCGACGGCAATTTTCCCGACAACAACAGCGTCAAGAATTTCCAGCGCGAGTACCGCGTCTACGAGCGTCCACAACTGATCATCGACGCCATTGGCGAGCGCGGCAACGCGGCGCTGGCGGATCATGCCTGGGGCGTTGACACACGCCTCTACTCGTCACCGATGGCCGATTACTGGCGTGTCTTCGCGCACCAATACTCGGGACGCGCCGACACCGGCGATGGCCAGAGCGTCAGCCGCATACGCAATGGCCTGGGCGGCGATTTCCGGCGCGACGGATGGGAAGCCGCTGCCGAGGTGCATCAGTCCACCGGTGGCCACGGCAAGACCGGCGGCACCGGCACGCTTGCCTTCCAGCCCAACGATCACTGGCGTTTTGGCGCCGGCGTCGATTCCGACGACAACGCGCTGCCGTGGAAAGCCTACCAGGCTGGCATCACCGGCCGCGCCGCCACGGCATCGGCCCGCTATTCGCAGGACGATGCCCGTTACTTCAACGTGATGTATGGCGCATCGCGCTACAGCGACACCAATTTTCACCAGCAGTGGCAGGGCACCTGGTACGAACGGCTGATGAACCAGCCACGCCACCAGGTCTCGATCTGGCTCGACGTGGGCTCCAGCAGCAACACCCTTGATGGCACTGCTTACTTCAATCCGCGGCGCGACTACGTCGCGCAACTGCGCTCGATGTATCAGTGGACGCCGTGGCGCTATGCGGAGAAGTTGTTCGCCCAGCGCGTATATGTCACTGCGGGCGGCTACAAGCAGGACGGCTTTGGCGACAGCATGCTGTGGGAGGCTCGCCTCGAACAGTTCTGGCAGCTTGGCCGCAAGGCTTCCCTCACCTACGGCATTGGCGTCGGCAGCAGGCGCTACGACTCGAATCGCGAAACGACCAAGCTGATCTACCTCAATCTCAACGTTCCCCTATAGGTCATCATGAACAAGCTTAATCGTCGAAAATTCATCGGGCTCGCCGGCGCGCTGTCGGTGAGCCACAGCGCGCACGCCGGCTACGGCCTGTCCTTGCTGCCGCCACCAGATCGCGACGATGGGCTGACTTTCCGCGTACTTGCGTTCCACGATATCCGCGACGACCTGCGTGCCGATGTGGGAACGGTGGCGGACACGTGCGCCATCAGCACCGCAACGCTCAACAATATCTTCGCCTGGCTCAAGGGCAATGACTTCCACCCGGTCAGCGTCGACCAGATCATCGCATCGCGCAACGGCGGACCGCGGCTGCCGCCGCGCGCCGTGCTGCTGACCTTCGACGACGCCTACAGGAGCCAGTACACCAAGGCTTTTCCCCTGCTGCGGCAGTACAACTATCCCGGCCTGGTGGCCGTGGTGTCGCGCTGGACCAGTACACCGCAAGATGAGCCGGTTCGCATCAGCCATAAGTCGGTGATGGCGCCTGGTTACTTCATGAGCTGGGACAACCTGCGCGAAATGGCCGAGTCCGGGCTCGTGGAAATCGCTTCGCACACGCACGATATGCACCATGGCGCGGTCGCAAATCCCCAGGGCAATGAACTTCCTGCGGCGAGCGCGCACATGTATTTTGCCGCCCTGAAGCGCTACGAAACCGAGCAGGAATACGAAAGCCGGGTCGGTGGAGACCTGAAGACGTGCTCCGAACTGATCCAGGCCAACACCGGCGTCAAGGTGCGCTCGATGGTCTGGCCCTATGGCATGTACAACGCGGCGCTGATCGGCGCATCGCACAAGCTTGGCATGAACGTCCACTTCACCCTCGACGACGGACCTAATACTCCCGAGGTGCCCCTGACCAAGGTCAGGCGCCTGCTGGTTTCCTACGACTGGGATGCCGGCGTCATGATGGGCCAGTTCCGCCAGCAATCGGCCTATCGCGGCGACAACCGGCCGGTCGAACGCGTGGTCAATGTCTCGCTCGACGACGTGTATGATCCCAATCCCGATCGCCAGGAAGCCAGGCTGTCGCGCCTCATCGACCGGATCAAGGATCTCGAGCCAAAATCGGTCTATCTGCAAGCCTATTACGATCCCGACGGCAGCGGCACCGCCCAGGCGCTGTACTTTCCCAATCGGCATATGCCCGTGCGTGCCGACCTGTTCTCGCGCACGGCGTGGCAACTGATTACCCGCGCCGGGGTACAGGTCTATGCGGCGCTACCTGTGCTTGCCTACAATCTGCCCACGGGCCATCCGGCCTCTGCGCGGCTGGTAACGGTGCTGCCGGGCGCACCGCTTACCCCCTTTGATCCGCGACAGCGGCAACGGCTCAGCCCCTTCGACCCGCTCGCTCGAGGCGTGATCCGCGATATCTACTACGACCTGGCCAGGTACACCAGCCTGAACGGCATCGTGTTCGGCGAGGACGCCAGCCTGAGCGATGTCGAGGATGCCAGCGAAGCCGCGCTTTCCGCCTATGCCGACTGGGGTCTGCCTCGCGATCTCGCAACAATCCGCGCCAACCCCGATCTGCTGCAGCGATGGTCGGGCGCCAAACTCCAGTACCTGATCGACTTCACACGTCAACTCGCGGACGTAGTCAAGGACTACCAGGGCGGCGGCAATGTGCTGACCGTGCGCAGCCTGCCCGCCAACGCGGTGTTGCACCCTGACGCGAGCATGCGACTGGCCCAGGACATTGATGCCTTCTCCGTGCAGTACGACTTCATCAACCTGATGGCTTACGCCGATGCCGACGGCGGTCCGCCATCCACGCCCTGGCTGGAGAGCCTGGCACGTGCCGTGGCCGCGCATCCAGGCGCGCTGCCGAAGACCATCTTCGCCCTGAAGACACTCGACGGCCGTACCCAGGCCCCGATCGCCAGCACCGCGCTACGCGAGCAGATGCAGCGCTTGCGCATGGCTGGCGTCAAACATCTCGGCTACCGCCCTGACCAGTTCATGGTGAACCAGCCTGACCTGGCGGTGCTGCGGGATGTCATGTCCATGCAGAACCTGGTTCGGCCGCGCAACGGCATGAAAGTCTAGACCAAGAGCAAATATAAATTAGGTGGGAGGACATCATGAAGAACGCGGCAAGCGTGATCTCGAATTTCGTCTTTTACTATCCATTGTTCATGTCGTACTTGTGGATGACCGGTGGCCTCCTTCACTACTTCCTCATCGAGAGAAAGGAACGCCATAAGAAGCGGGCTGACGTGGTGCTCGATTGCCCCAAGGTCTCGGTGATCGTGCCCTGCTTCAACGAGGAAGATAATGTGCGCGAGGTGATCGCGAACCTGGCTAACCTGCGCTATCCAAACTACAACATCATCGCTGTCAATGACGGTAGCCGCGATGCCACCGGAGACATCCTGAACGAACTGATCGATCAGTACCCGCAATTGCTGGTGATCCACCAGAACAACAACGAGGGCAAGGCCATTGGGCTGACCACCGCGGCCATGCTGACCGATGCCGAGTACCTGCTGTGTATCGACGGTGACTCGCTGCTGGACCCGGAGGCCATCGGCTGGATGCTGCGCCACTTCCTGCGCGACGCGGGAGTAGGCGCCGTCACCGGCAACCCGCGCATTCGCACCCGGACCTCGCTGCTGGGCCGCATGCAAGTCGGCGAATTCTCGTCCATCGTGGGCCTGATCAAACGGACCCAGGAAATGTACGGCCGCTTGCTTACCGTTTCGGGTGTGATCTGCATGTTCCGCAAAAGTGCGCTGCGTAACGTGGGCTACTGGAGCCCAGACATGCTGACCGAAGACATCGATATCAGCTGGAAGCTGCAGGTCAATGGCTGGCGCCTGCATTTCGAGCCGCGCGCCCTCAGCTGGATCCTGATGCCCGAGACGATCAGGGGCCTGTTCAAGCAGCGCCTGCGCTGGGCCCGGGGTGGTATCCAGGTGTTGCAGAAGTATGCGGCACCCATCATCACCAAGAGTAAGCCGATGATGTGGCCGATCTTCCTCGAGTATTCGATCAGTGTGATCTGGGCCTACTGCATGCTTTTCACCCTGGTGATGACGGCCGCGACCGCCTTGTTCGAGCTACCCGAGGCATGGCGCTTCGCGGGCATGCCTCGCGGCGCGGGTGTCTTTCTCTTTCTGACCTGCTGCGTGCAGATCCTGGTTGGCTGCGTCATAGATCGCCCCTACGACACCAAGCTGCTGCGCTACTTTCTAGACACGATCTGGTACCCGGTCGCGTTCTGGACCATCAGCATGGTCGCTTCGGTGATCGCCCTGCCCGGCGTGCTGTTTCATCAGCGCCGCACCCGGGCAAGGTGGACCAGCCCCGACCGAGGCATCCGCGAGGAGCCCACGCCGCCAAGGTCACCCGCGCCGGCATCCCACTATGTCGGGCAATTTGAAGAGCATTCTTGAGGAGGAGTGAGAAATGAAAGACCCAATCATCGACGCGTCCAGCGCCACCTTGCAACAATATCTGCAGCATCATGCACGGGGCAAGGCGGTTCGCCGCTATCTCTGGTACCGCGTGGTGCGCCCCTTGCTCGTCGCAGCGATCTGGGCAGCGGCGGCGTTCTACATCTACTGGTGTGTGGCTTCTGCTGGCAGCACTGAGTTCTCGCTAAGGGAAGTCATGCCCGATGTGTTGATCATCTTCGCCATGAGCATGACGCTGACGTTTTGGACACTGGCGCGCCGCCTCGACGAGCGAGTGTCGGGTTCCAAGCGGCCTGCCCGCGCAGCGCCGATATCATCCCTCGACCTGGCCCGGGATGTGGTGCTCTCGGTGGGCACCGGTCGCAGCCTGATGGCCTTTCACGATGAAGATGGGCTGATTTCGCACGTTGCACCATTGCACGAGCTGGCTTGACCAGCAGCGGAGCATCGGCCTCGCGCGGGCGGCTCACCGGCCGTCGCGCGAGGCCTTTTTAAAACAGCTTTATTCTTTTTCGGGGCATTTTCATGTGTGGCATTGTCGGCGCTGTTGCTCAACGTAATGTGACACCGGTCCTGCTGGAAGGATTGCGGCGTCTGGAATATCGCGGCTACGATTCCTGCGGCCTTGCCGTGCTGCAGGATGGTGAGCCACGACGGGTGCGCAGCGTGGCGCGCGTGGCGAACCTTGCTGAGCAGGTGGATCAAACGCTGCTGGAAGGTACCGTCGGCATCGCTCACACGAGGTGGGCGACGCACGGCGCGCCGCTCACACGAAATGCCCATCCGATCTTCTCCAGTGGCGAGATCGCTCTGGTGCACAACGGCATCATCGAAAATCACGAAGCCCTGCGCGAGCAACTGAGGGAATGTGGCTACGATTTCGAATCGCAGACCGACACAGAGGTGATCGCGCATTTGGTGCACCACTGTTTTCACCACGACGGCGGTGGGGACCTGTGCAAGGCGGTGCAGCTAGCGCTCCAGCAGTTGCACGGTGCCTATGCCATTGCCGTGTTCACGCGCGAGCAGCCGGACCTCGTGATCGGCGCCCGCTCCGGATCGCCGCTCGTGGTAGGCCTGGGAAGCGATGGTACTTACCTCGCTTCAGACACCATGGCACTGGCTGGAAGCGCAGGGCGCTTTATCTACCTCGAAGAGGGTGACCTGGTATCGCTGGCGCGCGGTGGGGTCTCGATCATCGACCGTAATGGCAATCCTGCCTTCCGCGAGATACGCGAGTTGGAGGCGAACGCAGCCGCGGCCGACCTCGGCCCGTACCAGCACTACATGCAAAAGGAGATCTTTGAGCAGCCAGCCGTCATCGCTGATGCGACTGAATACATCGAGGAGTTCTCACCGGCGCTGTTCGGTGCACAGGCGGCTGACGCATTCGCCGACATTGATTCGGTGCTGATCCTGGCCTGCGGCACCAGCTACCATGCCGGCCTGACCGCCAAATACTGGCTGGAGTCGATCGCGCGGATGCAAACCAGCGTGGAGATCGCCAGCGAATACCGCTATCGCGATTCCGTGCCGAATCCCCATACGCTCGTGCTAGTGATATCGCAGTCGGGCGAGACCGCAGACACACTGGCTGCCCTTAAGCACGCGCAAGCCCTTGGTCATCGCCATACACTGGCGATATGCAATGTGTCCGGCAGCGCCATCATGCGCCAGGCCAACCTGCACTTTCTGACCCGGGCCGGCGCCGAGATCGGTGTTGCCTCCACCAAGGCCTTCACCACCCAGTTGGTGGCGTTGTTCGTGTTGACGGCGACGCTGGCCAGGCAGCGCGGCCTGCTGCCTGCTCTGCAGGAGGCCCTGATACTCGAACAGTTGCGCCAACTGCCGGCAGCGCTGAACCGCGTGCTGGCGCTCGAGCCACAGATCGTTGCCTGGGCAGAATCGCTGTCGCGCAAGGAGAACGCGCTTTTTCTCGGGCGTGGAATACATTACCCAATCGCGCTCGAAGGCGCGCTGAAGCTGAAGGAAATCTCATATATCCACGCCGAAGCCTATGCTGCGGGCGAACTCAAGCACGGGCCGCTCGCGTTGGTGACCGACCAAATGCCGGTGGTAACAGTCGCGCCCAACGACACCCTGCTGGAGAAGCTTAAGTCCAACTTGCAGGAAGTACGGGCGCGCGGCGGGGAGCTCTACGTCTTTTCCGATGCCGGTAGTATGATCAGCAGCGCGCGTGGGCTGCACGTCATCCGCATGCCCGAGCACTACGGGATGCTGTCGCCGATCCTGCATGTGGTGCCTCTGCAGTTGCTGGCTTATCACACCGCGTGCGCGCGCGACACCGATGTGGACAAGCCCCGCAATCTCGCCAAGTCAGTCACGGTGGAGTGACGATGCGACCGTTCTCCATGATGCGCGGCGCCACGCTGCTGCTTGCCGGTGTACTGCTGTGGGCGCCGGCGGGCGCGCGCAACGACAGCCGCAGCAGTGGTGGCCGCACTGACGGGCAGGGAGCGCCTCCCAAGGCCCGCCCAGATGTCGATCAGCGCGCCTATATGCACGGCATTGGCGCAGCGACCGGCCCGGGGGATATCACCTACGTGTTCTTCAGCAGCTCCGGCCTGCCACCGCGCGGGCCGGACCGCAATCGCAACTGGTCGCATGACATCTACGTTGCCGAATGGAAGCCGGAACAGGCCAATCTCGGCAAGCCCCGGTTGCTTATAGCGCAGAAGGAAGCGCAGGAGCCGGTCTCGGTGGCGCAGAGTGCCGGTGGCCGCATCATGCTGACCTTCGAGGATGGTGCGAATACGGCCAACAGTGTCAGCCAGCGCTATCGCGTGTATGGCGCGGACCTGCAGCCGCAGCAGGCGAAATCGATCGACGTCTGGTCGGGGGGGCACTCCGGCCATGTCGCGGCAGTGGGGGATACGTTTGTGGTGTTCTACTCGGACGACTGGATCGACGGGGGCGGCGTGGATAACCTGGGCACCGGAAACGGTGTCTACCTCAAGACTTATGACGTCAAGGGGCAGTTGCTACGCAGCACCGATGTGGCGCGCGACAAGCGGGAGTGGTGGCCATTGATCGCCGGCTCGAAGGAGATAGCCTTGCTCGCTTGGCAGGAGTTCATTCCCGGCGAGAAGCACGCCAGGCTGAAGACGGCAATCTATCGGCCAGACGACTCGGCATTGACCGGCACTCAGGTGCTGAACGAGAAACTAAAGTACTACACGTATGGCACGGCCTATGTGCCGGCACTGAACAGCTTCCTGGTGGTCGGCACCAGCGATGGTGGCATGGGTTTCGCGCATTTGCTGGATACCGCCGGCAAAGTCACTGCCTCATTGCCTTGCATGCCGGCAAGTGTGCGCGAGGCCGGCATCACGGTCGTCGGCGACATGGCGTACACGCCCGGACAGGATGGCCGCCTGCTTCACCTCAAACTGTCCGCCGAGACGATTGCATTGCGCGGCAGCCAGCCATCCCCGATCCAATGGACCTATCAGGGCAGCCTCGGGCTGGTGCGCTCCCCATCGGTACTGCACTGGGTTTCACTGACGCCAGGGGGCCTGCGGGAGGCAAACTTTGACTTAAGCCAAGCCGTGCCGCCTTCGCCGGCCGACCTATGTCGATGAGGAACCCACGAAGACAGCGCAGACAGTCCCCGAGCCGACGGTGACGATGGCCCTCGCACAGTCGCTTCCGACTCCGGTGGAAGCCGCGTTGGTGGCATCTGACTTCACGGTCGAGGAGGATTCGGTTATGGCAATGGCGCAGATGATGTTGAACGCATTCGGAGCCCTTTATGCTATCGAGAGGCCGCAGCCGCACAATGCGTTGACAGACTGCCGGGCTCTGATTGCGGTATTGATGACACGCAGCGGTTCAGAGAAGCGGAGCAGCGCGCGACGGGGCGCTTGATGTGGAATGCCTGGGTGCCCGCCCCTTGATCGGGTTCGGCCACGGCCGCGAGTTCGAACGCGGCACAGGAAGAACTAGGTCGAGGTCCCTTACTGTCGCCTCACTTGGTCTAGCCCGAGTGCGGCACACATGATAGATGCGGTAATGCTCGCCACGCCACTAACGGATGGGACTTCTGGCGGATAGCTGTGGATGCAGCAACGGTTTAGTCTTATCGCACCAATATAAAGGGGGAGCTCCATGTCAATCTCACATACTGCCCGCCTGCCGGCCGTTGCGCGCCTTGTATTTACCGTCATGTCGGCAGCGCTCGCGTTTGGCACGCAAGCTCAATCGTCGCCCGAGACATCGCCTACGCTGCCGCAGGCCGCTACCTCGTTGCCGGAGGCCGCGACCAAGCCGGTGGAGATGGCACCGACGCAGGCGGTGGCATCGACCCAGCAACCTCACGCCGTGACTATGCTGCCGGAGATAGCAACCCCGGCCATGGCAATGCCACAAGCCGCAGACCCGCAGGCCTCAATTACACAAGCGCAGGCGGCAAAGCCGGAACCGCTGCTTGTCATCGTGCAGCCGGAGGCGGCGGCGTCGCAGGCGCAGCGGGCAGTCATGCGACCGCAGGCCTCGGGACCGCAACTGATGGCGCCGCGAACTGTGGGCAATGTCACCTATATCTGCGGCGGCACAGGCGTCGAGGAGCAGGACCACTTGAGCAATCTCGAACAGCAATACAACCTCGGCGTCATCTTCACAGAGGGTCCTCGAGGCGACTTACTGGCGGGAGTCGATGTCCGGCTGCGGCGGCATGGCAGAGTGCTGGCGGCGTTCCAAGCCACCGGTCCGCGCTGCCTGTTCAAGGTGCCGCCCGCCGATTATCGGGTGGAGGCCACCTACAAGCAACGAACGCAATATGTGATCTTTGAAACCGGATCCCTGGGAACCGGCATGCGCTGGTAGCAATGACCTGCGGCTGGCCCGCCTGGACAAGAAGTCGGGCGATTTCGGTAAGGACCGCGCAAATCCCCTCCGATGGGGTATCCGTACTTTTTACGCAAAATCTGGCGGTGATTGCCCGGAGGGCCGCTTGCAGCAAGGCTCCGCAGGCCCCCCTCTTTCGCGAGGCAGGCAATTTAGCAAGTACCCGCGTGAAGTCCCGGCCACACCCGCGCCAACCCCTCCTTCTCGCCGAGCGGCACGGGTACCTCGCCGATGCCGATACCGATACCGGCCTTGATGGTCGAACGCAGCATCAGGCTGGAATAGAGGCCGGACACGATACGTCCCGCGTGCAGTGGTTCGCCGACGAGCGTCGGTGGCCGGTGGCTTGTCAGATTGGGCTGGTACATGACGAGATGGCGGCGGGTCCTCCTTCCCGAGTACTTAGCGCTCGCGCAATTGCACAATGTCATCCAGGTAGTCATGGGCTGGACGGACGAACATCTGCACCAGTTCACCATTCGTGGCAGGCGTTACGGCGAAGCCCATGAGGACGTTCTGCAATTCTCCACAGTGGCAAACGAACTGACGCTGGCCGCGTTTCGTCTGCGCGAACACGAAGGCTTCGTCTATGTGTACGACTTCAACGCGTGGTGGCGCCCCGATATACGGGTGGAGCGGCGTATACTGCGGCAGCATCCTGGCTGGCCTTTGACGGAGCAGGCAGTCTGACTCGGCGCACGGCGGCGCCTGCTGCTCAGTCCACGGTGATCTGGCGCTGGCGGATCACGCCGGCCCAGCGGGCGCTATCCTGCTGGATCGTGGTGGCCAGCGCCTGCGGCGTGCCGCCGGCGGTTTCCATGCCCAGCGTGGCCAGCTTCTCCTTCACTACCGGATTCGCCAGCACCTCCAGCGTCTGGCGATGAACGCGGCCAATCACGTCCTTGGGCGTGCCCGCGGGAGCCATCAAGGCATACCAGGAAACCGCCTCGAACTTCGGGAAGCCCTGCTCCGCAATGGTGGGCACGTCGGGCATCAGCGGCGAGCGCTTCTGGCTGGCTACGCCGAGCGCATGGAGTTTGCCCGACTTGATATAGGGCAGCGCCGACGAGACCTGCGCGAACATCATGGTCACCTGGCCGCCGACCAGGTCGGTCATCGCCGGGCTCACCCCCTTGTAGGGGATGTGGTTGAGCCTGACCTTGGCGTCAAGCTGAAGCAGTTCTCCGGCCAGGTGCGCCTGGCTGCCGGCCCCGGGCGAGGCGAACGTCAGCTCGCCTGGCTTCTGTGCCGCCAGCTTGAGTAGCTCGGCGAGGGAAGTGGCGGGGACGTTGGCGCCAACCACGAGCACGTTTTCCGCGGTGGCCAGCATGGTGACCGGCACCAGGTCCGTGGGCTTGTACGGCAGGCTGCGGAACAGTGACGGATTGACGGCGATGTTGCCCACCGGCACCAGGGCCAGCGTATAACCGTCCGGCGCGGCCTTGGCCGCCTGGTCAACGCCGATAGTACCGGCCGCGCCCGCCTTGTTCTCCACCAGCACGCTCTGGCCCCAGGCCTTGGACAAGCCCTCGCCCACGACACGTCCCAGCACATCGGCCGGGCCGCCGGCCGGAAACGGCACGATCAGCCGCACGGGCTTGGACGGATAGGCCTGCGCGCTGGCCAGCATCGGCAGGCCGGCCATTAGCAGGGTCATCAGGAATCGCTTCATCATCGAACATTCTCCCCTTCAGTCAGACATTCACAAATTCGGAAACTCGAAGAATCTGTCCCGCGCCGTGGTCAGGCCACGCGAAAACCGTGCTCATTGCCGATCGCCCGCGCAATGACGATCTGCAGGATCTGGCTCGTCCCTTCGTACAGCCGCAGCAGGCGGGCGTCCCGGTACATCCGCTCGATCGGATAGTCCGCCACATAGCCCGCGCCGCCGAACACCTGCATCGCGCGGTCCGCAACGCGGCACAGCATCTCCGACGAGAAGTACTTGGCCGCCGCCGCGTCCTTCACCGCCGTGCCCGTCGCATCGATCCGCCTGGCCGCGGCGAGCGTCATCGCACGCGCGGCCTGGATCTCGGCTTCCGAGTCAGCCAGCATGGCTTGCACCAGCTGGAAGTCGATGATGGCACGCCCGAACTGCCGGCGCGTTCCCGCATAGGCCACCGCCTCGTCGAGCAGCCGCTGCGCCATCCCAACGCCCATGGCGGCGATATTGATGCGGCCATGGTCGAGCGTCTTCATCGCGGTGCGAAAGCCCTTGCCCTCCACTGCGCCGATCAGGCGCGAGGCCGGCACGACCACGTTATCGAAGACCACGTCCGCGATCTGCGAGCCGCGATGTCCCATCTTCTTCTCGGGCTTGCCGACGCTGAGCCCGGCGCTGGCCCGGTCGACGATAAACGCGCTGATGCCGGATGCGCCCGGACTCTGAGGATCCGTGCGCGCCATCACGGTAAAAACGTCGGCGCGCGTGGCATTGGTGATGAAGCGCTTCGCCCCGTTGAGCACGTAGTCGCCGCCCCTGCGCTCCGCGCGCGTGGTCAGGCTGCCGGCATCGGAGCCGGCGTCCGGCTCGGTCAGCGCAAAGGCGCCGACCAGCTCGCCGCTGGCCAGGCGCGGCAGGAACTCCGCCTTTTGCGCATCGGTGCCGTCCAGCGAGATCCCCCGCGAACCGATGCCCAGGTTGGAGCTGTAGACGTAGCGGAACGCCGGCGAACTCAGGCTCAGCGCCATCTGGAAGCGCGCCTGCTGTTCGGCGTTGAGGCCGCTGCCGCCGAATTCGGGCGCGATCGACAAGCCGAAGAAGCCCATCTCCTTCATCGCCCCGACGATCTCTTCGGGTACCTCGTCGCGCTCCTCCACCTGCGGCTCCAGCGGCATCAGGCGCTCGCGCACGAAGCGCGTGGTGGCGGCCAGCATGCCTTCGAAACTGTCGTCATCGACATACTGGTCCGCAGACTTGGCTTGCGCTTCCATCAGATCGCTCCTTGCTCGTGCATTTCCTCGATCGCTTCGGTCCCGAAGCCCAGTTCGCGCAGGATGGCCCGCGAATCGGCGCCCAAAGGCGGCGCCGGATCGGAGTGGCCGCGCGGCAATGCGCCGAACCGCACCGGCTGCTCCACGTGGCATTGCCGGCTGCCGCCGGCGCCTTCACGCGAGACGATCAATCCGCGCTCGCGTACGTGTTCGCTGGCTACGCTGGCGGCCACCGATTGCACCGGGGCAACCGGCACGCCGAACGCGGACAGGCGCCCTACCGCCTGCGCCACCGTCATGTCCCGGGCCCAGGCCTCGATCATCGCGGCCAGCGCGTCTTCGTTCTGCTTGCGCGCCCGGTTGGTGGCAAAGCGCGGATCACTTGCCAGCGCGGGCTGGGCCATCGCCTGCGCCAGCTTGTCGAACAGGCGGTTGTTGGCGACCGTCAGCACAAAGGGTCCGTCCGCGGCATGGAACACACCGAACGGCGCCGAATTGGCATGCCGGTTGCCCACCCGCACGGCGGCTGCGCCGCCGGCCACCACGCGCGATACCAGCGTCGGCATCATGCTGAGCAGGCAGTCGTACATCGCCACGTCGAGATGCCGGCCGCGCCCGGTGCGCGTGCGCTGCCACAGCGCCGCCATCACGCCCCACGAAGCGAACATGCCGGCGGCCACGTCGGCAATGGATTCGCCGATCATGGTGGGCTGGCCTTCCGGCGCGCCAGTGACATCCATCAGGCCACTGAGCGCCTGGATGATGGTGTCGTAGGCTGGCCGGTCCGACCACGGGCCGGCCTGGCCGAAGCCGGAGATGCTGCAATAGACCAGTGCCGGGTTGATCGCCGCCAGGCGCGCATAGCCGATGCCGAGCCGGTCGGCCACGCCCGGCTTGAAGTTTTCAATGGCTACGTCGGCCCAGCCCGCGAGACGTTCGGTCACGGCGTCCGCATGGGCATGCTTGAGGTCCAGCCGCAGGCTGCGCTTGCCCCGGTTGACGAAGGCAAAGTTGGCGCTTTGCCCGTCGACCTGCAGGCCCATGTGCCGATAGTCGTCGCCCTCGAACGGCTCGACCTTGATGACCTCGGCGCCCGCGTCGGCGAGCATCGCGGTGCAGAACGGGCCCGCCAGCACACGCGAGAAATCGAGTACCTTCAGGCCGTGCAGCGGCAGGTCGGCACCGGCCGGGTTCGTCGCCATCATTCGCGGTGCTCCTTGCTCGTGTCGGCCGGAGCGCCGGTCAGCTCGAAGCCAGCCTGGTCGGCCGCGCTGGCGTAGCGTGCCAGCACGGCGTAGTCCGGGGCTTCGACGGGCGCGAAGCGCGACAGCCTGAGTTGCGCCAGCCAGCCCGCGCACGCCGCGTCACGATGCAGGTCCAGCAACACCGGGCGCACCCGCGCCACGGTATCGGCACCGGCCTGCGGCGAGGCCACCAGCGGCGGGATCGGCGCGGCCGGGGTGACCGCAACGCTACGCACCCTGGCCATCAACGCGGGCTCGTGCAGGCGCAGCAGATCAAGCACATAGCTGTCCACCACGCCGACCGCCGCCTCTCCGCCGACCACGGCGTCGATCACCTGGCGCGGCGTTGGCGTGGGCGCCCGGGTCGGCCGGAACAGCGTGCCGGTGCCGGCGGCGGCCTCTGTCATCAGGTAGTGGCGCGGCGCGTTGTAGCCGGAGTTCGACTCCGGCAGCATGCAGGCCAGCCGGCCGCCGAAGGCTTGCTCCAGCGTGGCGAACGCCGCATCGTCGCGCACGATGAACTCGGTGAAGTACACCGGTCTGCCACCATAGCGCGGCAGCGACGGCACCGGCGCGGCCAGCAGCCGATGGCGGCTGCCGGCGCTGACATACGGGAAGCCGCACATGAACACGCAGCCGCAGTCCGGCCGCGCCCACAGCTCGCTGACCGGCGCCGGCGCGGCATGCTCGATATATGTCCATGCCACGCCGGCTCGCTCGCCCACGTACGCGAACAGGTCCCGCCACGCCTGTGCCACGGGCGCGGCTACCGCATACATGCGCGCGTTGGCAATCATGCGTAGACGAGCCGCTGGCCAATGCCCATGCGCTCGGCCTTCTTCATGATGGCGTGCCCCAGCGCAATATCGCTGAGCGACAGGCCGCGATGCCAGAACAGGTTGGTCTCGTCGTCGCTCTGCCGTCCCGGCTTGCGGCCGGCGACGATTTCGCCAAGCTCGGCATGGAGCGTCTGCTCTGACAACTTGCCCGCTTCCACATGCGCGCGCAGCGAGCCGAACATGCCGCCTTTGCATTGGGTCCAGTCATCCACCACCAGCTTGTTCATGATGTCGGTCAGCGACAACTCGACGGCGCTCATGGTCCCGTACGGCACGACGAACGCGCCCGGCTTGATCCATTCGGTCTTTAGCAGTGGCGTGGGCTTCTCCAGCCGCGACGCCTCCACCACGATGTCGGCACCGCGCACGCACGATTCCCAGTCCTGGGTGACGATGATCTTCTTGCCGAGATCCTTCTCCAGCCTGGCGGCGAATGCATCGCGGCTCTCAGGGCGCCGCGAATGCACGCGGATCTCGTCGAAGTCGAAGATGCTGTCGAGCAGGCGCACGTTCCAGTACGACGTGCCGCGCGCGCCGATATGGCCAAGCACCTTGCTGTTGCGGCGCGCCAGGTGCCGGGCGCCGAGCGCGGTCACCGCGCCGGTACGCGCGTCCGTGATGAAGGTGGCATCGATCATCGCCACGGGCATGCCGGTGCGCGGATCGAACAGGTTGAGCATCGCCATCTCCGACGGCAGGCCGAGCTTGTAGTTGTCCACGTAGTCGCCCACGATCTTCACACCGGCCAGCCCGAGCGGCGCCACGTAGCCGCGCAGCACATTGAAGTGACCGTTGAATGCCGGGTCCGGGATCAGGTGCACGCGCGGCTCGATCACGGTCTCGTTGTTGCCCTGCGCCAGCAGCCCCTGCTCGACCGCGTCGAGGATTTCCTGGTCGGTCATCGCCAGCTTCGCGATGTCCTTGCCGTTGATGTAAGTCAGATGGATATCGCTCATGTCGTTTCCTTGTCTCCCGCTGTGAAAGTTGGATCGATGCACCGGCATGGAACAGGGCCGCGCGCATCGGGCTGCGCATCCCCATCGCAGTGCCCGCGCCGAGCGCGACTGTCGCTGCATTGGTGCACGATGCACCATGAGCGGTTCCGGGCCGGCCAGCACGCGTTGCAGTGCGCTGTCAGAACCAAGTGTAGGCAGCGGTGCCCTTACTGTCATATGCTTATATGTCCGTAGGACTTAACATCACGTTAATGGTATGAAATCATGAAAATGAACCTCCGGCAGATCGAAGTGTTCCGCGCCGTGATGCTCACCGGATCGATCAGCGSAGCCTCGAAACTCTTGTATGTGTCGCAGCCCGCCATCAGCCGGCTGATGTCGCACACCGAGCAGCGCCTGGGCCTGGAACTGTTCCGCCGCGTGAAGGGGCGCCTGTACCCGACGCCGGAAGCGCGCCGCCTGCTCGGCGAGGTCAATGCCGTGTATGAAGGGATCGAGCGCGTCAATGAAATCGCCGAGGACCTGGCCACCAATCGCACGGGCAGCCTGCGCATCTCGTGCAGCCCCAACCTCGGACAGACGGTACTGCCCCGCGCGATCGCCTCGTTCCGCGCCGTGCATCCGGCAGTGCGCATCGTCGTGCGCACGCAGATTCCGGGTAACATGCTGCGCGCCCTGCTCTCCGGCCAGGCCGAGCTGGCCGTGTCCAACATGCCACTGACGCACCCCAATCTGGAATCCCGCCTGCTGGTGAAGAACCCGATGGTCGCCCTCGTTCCCGCGGGGCACCGGCTGAGCGGGCGCAGCTATGTGCGTCCCGCAGAGCTCGCGGGCGAGCCCTTGATCGGCTATGGGGCGGACATGCCGTTCGGGTTGCTGGTGCGGGAGATGTTCGGCAGCGATAGCGATGACATCGACATGCGGATCGAGGTGGAGCAGGCGCACGTGGCGCGCGCGCTGGCGCAGGCGGGCGCCGGCATCGCGCTGGTTGATGCCATGACCGTGTTCGGGCAGGACTGGCCCAATATCGTGGCGATTCCCATCCGGACCAAGGTCAATGCCTCGGTCCAGATCTTCAACGTGCAGTCCGAACCGCTCTCGCGCCTGTCGCTGGAGTTTGCCGAGGTGTTGGTGGCGATGATGAAGGGCTGACCGGCGCGAGGCGCGGACGCTACTCCGGTGATGGCTCCGGCGCCGGGGTTGCCGTTGCCGCCGGCCACGCTGCGCAAGCCCTCGCGCACGCGATGGGGTAATCGTGCTTGCAAAATCTGGCGGTTTGCACAGAATTACCCTTTTTAATCAATCACTTGAGAGGTGGAAGTTTTCGCGTGCCCCCCCCTTTTGAATTGACCCAGCGGAAAATTCCCTGCAAATTTCCCCCAACTAAATGAGAATTCCATGGGGAGAAGTCCACCATTTCCAGTAACGTCCCGGCAGATGCGAATGTGTCGGCGACGCAAAGATCTAGCGGAATTTTTAGCCTACTGCCCTACTCTGAAGCTAGGTAGACTTACTCATGTCCAGCGGAGGGTGAAAAACTCGGCTTTCGTCGAGTAACATCGATTAGTCGCTGCGCCACCGCTTCGAAACTGTAAGGCAGTCCTTGCAGGAGACCTCGACATGCATCTCCGCCTTTCGCACCTTTAAATTTGTACCGTCCAATCGCCGCGAACGCATGCAAAGAAAATCGCCAGCGCTGCGCATCAGACGCCCATCGCGAAAGCCCTGTTTCAGCAAGATGTGAACATCGTTGGCCAAGCGCTGTTCTTCGTCGCTTTGCGTCCCGTGCAAAAGACTAGATTCAACGTCGATTGCACCTGGCACCCACCTGAAGGGAATCGCAAGGCTATCGTTAAACGCCTGCGCTCGAACGCGAAGGTCCTCTTCGCGCGCCCGTAGGACGGCTTGTTCTGCCGCTTCTCTCGCTGCTTTGGCAGCACGGACCCGGTCTACGTCATCCGCCCGTGCACACATGAACAATCCATTGATATCGCACCAGACTTCGACCAGGGTTCCCGACGCAAGTCCGATCGGTCCCGTTCGAACCCTTCCGCTTGCGGTACGACGACCATAGACCTCGAGCTGTTTCCCATCCAGGTTCACATGGTTGCCTTCGACAGGAACGCGGACTCTGTGTCCCTCAATAAGCCACGGGGGGGCAATGCCCGCGGAAACAAGATGCAGTTGGTAGATGTCCATAGCCAAGACAGCCCCAGCAGCAACGCCGGGTTAAGTGCTACTCATGGTTGGAAAGTGTAGGCCAAACATCGAGAAAATTCTCGCGCGCTATTGACCGAAAAGAAACCCGCGTCGCCGGGAAGCGATACGCGGGTGGCAGCAAGGACTACCCCATCAGTCTACGTGAAGTTAAAAATTCTTTACCTCAGATATAAGAAATTTTTTCGTGCCATTTCTTGGCATTGCGGTCCGCCCCCGATACCGGCTTTCTCACACGTTGAATTGACGTCACACGGCTTCGAGGTTAATCCTTATCTCTGCCGATATCATCCGTTTGGCCTACTAGACTGACACCAAATCGTCATGCGGATTGTGTCCAGCCAAAGGAGACCGAAGTGATCGCCTCGCTCAAATCAGCAGCGGCCCTTCTGTCCGCCTGGCCAGGCGGACAGAAGGACTCGTTCCCGTACTGGTCAACCCGGCAATTTCCTTTCTTAGCTTGCCCGGGAGGGCAGCCATTGCCTTGGCCGTCGCCGTAAGGAAGCACGGCGCAGCCGCTAAGTAAAGCGCCACAGGCGATCAGCAACAAAAGAATGGATTTCATGGCTATTTTTATCTGGGGACTAGCGCGGGAGTATATCGGTCGCAATCCCGCTCATTTGTAAGAAACAGTGAAAAACGGGATGCAAGACATATCAATCATCCTCAGCCATACCCCGAGCGCCCGGCCATTGTCCGTCATTGCCACTATCGCACCCCTGGTCCATGGCATCGCTGAAGCCGCCTATGTCACAGCGCTCCAGCCCGAACGCCCCTTCATAGGGTGACGCGAAGCAGAGCCTGAGAAATGCGCCGCAGGCTACGGCAATGGCGAGAACAGTGGTCATTGGTCGGCAGTTGGATGCAGGCGCTGGGGGCAAACAGGCTACCAGCACCGACCAACTTTAATTGCAAAGAATAGTCAGAAAAAAACCGAGGTGTTCGCATGATGATTCGCCGCGAATACACCACCTTCGGCATATGCTTGGGCCTAGGCGGCGGCGCCAAGGGCGCGCGTGGCCGGGCGTGGACGGCGCCGAAGTGTTCAGCTTCACGATGCTGACCATCAATTCGGACAAGCATCCACTGATGAACCGCTTCCATGCTCCGGGCAAGGAAAAGAGGATGATCGTCATCCTGCCGCGGGCGGAATGGGACAACTGGCTGACCTGCCGGGATCCGGAGCGGGCGCGCAGCTTCATGCGGCCCCACGCGCACCGAGGGCCAAAGCCGCCGAATAGCCTTGCGCATCCCATCGAGAGAGTTATGTTCTCTCGGACCTAACTCCACTAGAGTGACACGGGGCAAACGCGATTGCCCCGCATTCCCTTCAGCACCCGCTTCCTCCTGGCCGCGGGTGCTTTTTTATAGACGCCGCGCACGCAAGTCGGACGATGCCTATGGCGCCGTCCTGCCGGCACGCCTAAAACGGAAGTACCGCCCAACAGAACCAATCATGCCACCGAGCGCGCCGGCGCCGAAGTGCCCTCCGTCGCGCGCCCATCGCTAGTGGGTTACTAGTTGTTGATGCGACGCATTATCATTAACAGTGGCAGCAGATTGGACCCCCTTGTTGCTATTCCAGGGTCTAGGCGCCATCTCCCTGCGCCTACACCCCTTTATCCCTCTAAGGTGCCTACCACCAGGCATAGAACTCATTTCCCAACACGGCGGAAATTGAGAGTCGCGGCCTGCTAAAGTCATTCCAGCCGCAGTTCATATGCGGCGCGCTTGGCGCGACGACTGGCTGACCTGCCGGGATCCCGAGCGCGCGCGAAGTTTCATGTGGCCCTACCGGCCGAGTTGATGGATGTGGAGGCGGCACCGCGCGCGCCCCGGGCGAAGGTCGCTGAATAGTCCGGCCCCACCTGGAAGCTACCCGTGGAATAGCCATCGGAGATGCTCCGCAGGCTGTAGGACGCACCCTGATAGCGACGCCTTCATTCCTGACCTAAAACCGAGGCATCAGCATCAGCATGGAGTCCATCATGCAACCAGGCGTAGAGGCCACGCGAAACATAGAGGAGGAGTTAGAAGACCTGGACGAAACGGATAGTGCCATCGAACGCGCCGGGAAACGCATTGAGGCACAGGAGCAGCGCATTGCGCAGTTGAAGCGGGAGGGTACAGATAGCGAAAGCGCCGAGAAGCTCCTAGGCGACATGCGCGACAGCCTCAAGCAACTCATCATGCACCGCGCACTTATCGTCAAGACCATTGCGTGCCGGGAGTGAAGAACCCGCCGCTGGTCTGTTGATGTGCCCGCACTATCCACTCGCATCGGATCCGGCGTCTTACTTGTGAGTGCAATGTGCGAAACGTCCTGAACGCGAGTGACTTGCCACGTCGGAGCCGTCGTGGCCAATGCACTCGTGGTGCGATAGGGCCAACCGGAACATCAAGCCTAAAGCATGCAAATTTCAAGGGCAGGAGTTCGCGACCTGCCCTCCTTCAGCGCCCGTGTCTACACGACAGCGAGCGCTTTTTTTGGCGATGGAGCGCAGGATGTCGGACGGTCTAGAACTTCAAAAGCGGACCTGCGGGCCAGCCAGTTGGGATCCTTGTTCGACACRCTCGTACTAAGCACCGTGCGTCGGAGGGCCCAACTGCAGCCAACTGGGAGAGCGGGTATCGAACTCCTGCGGCGAAATATCCCCCAGATGCGAGCATGCCTCGTCCGGAAGTGCAATGCTCAGCTCTGAATGCCATAGGACCACACCGGCGAGCCGAACGACATGGACGCGCTCCTCTCTCGGTACGGGGTAGGTGGAAACGTGTCCGGGAACTGCTACCAAGGAAACACGCCGCCGCACCTCATGGCTGAGCCATCCAGACGCGTCGCGGCGAACCAACGCCATGGCCGCCACGTGCCAATGTAAGTAGACTGCCCGCGAGACGAGCAGAAACAGGATAAACACCGCGACCCAAAGCATGATGACGCTCCGTTATGGCGCCGCTACTATTGTGATGCGTGGCGGCTCGCCAACTCGCAAAGTGTGACAACTAATGAACTTTCCGTATATCCGGCTTTCTACCGGCCCCGCGTGAGGCAATTCACGGCCTAGCCGACACCAGCGCCCCGCAATCGCCAGGTAATACCGCACGCCGTGACCCGGTGGAGCCGCCAGTCGAGGAGCCGAACAGGTTCAACGCAGCGCCGATGGAATCGGCGCGTCCCAACTGTGGGCAGCTCTTGGTATTAGCGAGTCGCATGCGGGGCGGCGTGATTTAATGACTCCGCTGCCTCGCGAATGGATTTTCCACGGGACGCGCCACTAACCAGCGCTTTCCGAGGTTATTGGGTATCCACTCGGTACATACAGTCGCCGACGGCATTGATCGCCGGGTTTTTGCTGAACTTGATCTTGCGGCTCATGGCTTGCTGCGCGCGGTGCAGTGCCGCCTCGTGTCGCCTGAAGCTGTTGAGCGGGGTGAGGAAGGTGCCATCGCTCAAGGTGGCGAAGCGCACGATCCCCATGTCGATGCCGACCGCGCTGCCGGCCTGCGGCACAGGCTGGTCGACCTCGCGCTCGGTCTGGATGCTCACGAACCACTTGCCGGATGACAGGCTGACCGTGGCATTCTTCACCATGCCAAGCACGCTGCGGCTATTGCGGAAACGCGGCCAGCCCAGCTTAGGCAGGAAGATCCGGTTGTTTGCCTGGTCCAGCTTGATCTGCTTGGCATCGGGGTAGCGGAAGCTGTCGCGCTGGTCCTTTCTCTTGAAGCAAGGGAAATCCGCTCGCTTGGCGAAGAAATTGGTATAGGCGCGCTCCAAGTCCTTGAGCGTTTGTTGGAGTGGGTGCACTGGCGCATCCTTCAGCCACGACGTATCGGCGCTGTGTCGCCATCCGCAGTGAGTAGCTGACACAGCCCGGCATAGCCTAGCTTCTTCTCGCCTTGCTCGTAGCACTCCTTCTGCAACGCCAGGGCCTTGTTGAACACGAAGCGACACGAACCGGCGAAGCGGCGCATGTCGCGGTGCTGCTCGCCGTTAGGCATCAGTTCGAATTTGAAGGCTTGGAGTCGTTGCATAAATTGATCGTATCATCGATCAAGCGTTGTCAAGGACGCCTTCGGCATTCGCGCTATCCTTCCCCGGCCTGAAGAGGCTGTCGCAATAGGGTACACGGCCGAGCGCGCCGGCTTTTTTCGCCCTGACAATTCAAGCACTTACAAAGCTAAACTGTCTCGATTTGTACCTTTTGCGACAGCCTCTGAAGACCGGGGCTTGCCGCGCTTCCCGGTCAATTTGAATTGAGAGAGGTGTCTGCAGTTGAGTTGGAGGGCTTGGAGGAAAAGGCAACAAAGCTGGGGGACTACATTCTCGCGGGCGGCTAATGCAGGAGGAAGATGCAACATGGATGGAATAGGCCGTCGCCTCCACCCTCTACCCGTCAGCTTGGGACCGGTATCGCAAGGAAATGCGGGTGGCCTCGACTCAGCCGCAAGTCGCTGGGTAGCGCGCGGATAAAGCTGGTCGACGCCCCCCCCTGAAGCTGCTTGAATCGTTACCTTGTTACGTCGAGGCTAGCGAGGCAGACAGCGAAATGTGCCCATCCAAAGCACGGTCGCCCCAGACGGTCAATGCTGCACTGGCACATTTCCAACGGGGGGACGTCATGATCTGCCCCAAGCAGCGCAGAACTCGCCGCACCACACGTTCCTCAACTACACTTCGCTGTGTGTAGCCAGAAGCCGATGTGAGGAAACGGTATGGATATGACAGAGGCGCTTGTATTGGCTGCGGTCATCGGTGCCGCACTGCTCTCACTTCTTGTGGCCCTGCGAAACCGGTACAAGCTATGCGTCCAGGCCCATCTGCTACTCGACGATCTTGTGCTCACTCCCGTCTCCGGCCGTCAAGTTTCCCTTGTGGGACACCACAACGGCGTCGACGTTAGCGGAGTCGTGCCTGCTGCAGATATCCTATACAAGATTGAATCTCACCCTCTAGAATTGTCAGTCCATTCCCACGCCGACGGCCCTCTCGCTGCCAAGATGACCGACTGGGACGTCCCGCACTTTACGGTGCAACTGTTTCGCGGCGACGAAGAAATCTGGCGCCGAGATGTTCTCCGGAACGAAGCGCTTCGTATTCGCGACAACATCGAAACCTTACGCAAGTGGGCAGGTTCACGCAGGACAGGCGACAAGACGATTCACGACTTGGACCTTCTTCACATCTAGCACCGCCCCCCCGCCCCCCTCGGCTCTGCTTGCTACCGTTGTCGACGCTACCCAGTCAAGAAGGGGCATCAACTGGCCACTTGGGTCGGTGGTGCCGAAGCGGGCGAACTGCGGAGGCAATACGCGACTGGGCCGCATCACAAAACGAAGGCAGCGAGTAATATCTGCGCGCGTTGCTGTTTCAGGACGCGCGCTCTGTAGTCATAGCTACCAGCCAATAGCACGGGAATTGCCGCGCACTGCGAAAGCCGCCACTGCCAACTGATCGGCGAAGAGGTTCCCGCCGCCGGCGATTTTGATTCGCTTAGCGTGACCGCTCAAAAGTACTGGGCATCGGCGTCTTCCATGTGGGTGCCATCCGCCCTCATTGCGAGCTGGGAGGCTTTGGCCGCGTGGGTGGCGGCCTGCTCGAGCAGGGGCACGTGCGCCTTTGGGACAACGAGCATCGTCAAACCCAGTCCTTCCAGCGCGCGTAGTGCGTGCTCCAGATTCACCCCTTTGCCGTTCTCCAGCTTGGACAGCATGCCGACGGAAACGCCGCAATGCCTGGCCGCCTGGTCAATTGGCATCCCCTCGGCAACCCGCGTCGCCCGAATGCGATCACCCAGTTGGTCGATGGTGCGGATGGCAGCCCGCGATGGTGGCGCGGCATCGGCTAGCGGTCGTGGCATTGGGGGAGGTCCGGAGATTTGGGAGACTGGGAGATCCAGCACTGGGGCTGCTCTCCCGATTATTTCACTATCGTGAAAGTATATCAAACGCCGCGCCCTCGCCTRCACCGCCGCCAACTCAGCGCGCAATTTCCGCGAGCGCCTGCTCGGCATTCTGGCTGGTCGATCTCCCGCAGTGCGCGGCGCTCGGTAGCGCTGGCCCGCTCCTGCGCGATGGATACCGATCGCGGGTACACTCCAGCTCCGTCGAGAATTGGGTACGCAACTCCTGCAACTGCCGCTCGAGCACCCCTAGAGCTGGGGGACCCCCCGCGCGACGCGCGTGCGCGGACAAGTTGGCCTGGCCCTCGGCATCCAGTTCACAGCCTCACAGAACGACACGGTATCGGCCGCGTCGTTCTTATCAGTTCTGGCGCCTGGTGGGCGATCTGACCCGCGTGGACCTGCCGTCGCTGCGGAAAGGCTGTGCGCCTGGCAGGCATTGCAAGCGTGGCTGCCTGTAAAGCCGCGTCTGGCATAGCTCGTTCACGCTCCCACGTTACTTGGGCATCCCCTCATACATGCTGGTGACGTCATCCATCACCTGAAGAATACGCTCGCTGGTCGTGGCGATGTTTCTCAACTGTTCCGCGCGACTGACCCCGGTCTGATTGAGTGCCTCTTCAAAGAACAGCCACTGAGAGCCGGCAAGCTGCAGTTCGCGACGGATTGCCTCTGTGTTTTGCGGTGCCGCGGTGAGGAGTTCCTGCGCGGCTGCGAATTCCCTGGTAGCCGTGTCCAGATCCTGCGCCATCTGGGGGGAGTTAATGCCCCAGGCGCGGAACATGCTGATCTTGGCAATTCTCTGCGAGAGCATCCGCTGGCGGCCGGCAACGTTGATCAGCTTACCCATCATGGTGCCGGAATGTTTCTCGAGCAGGAGGGTTCCCTGTTGCGCAAGCTTCAGCATGTCCTCGCTCATTCTTGCGATTGCTTTCGCGCTATCGAGATTCGGATCGCCAGCGGACAGCAACTGCTTATAGGGAATCCATGTCTGCTCGAGCCTGGCGTAGGTGTCCTTGATCTCCGGCGTGGGCGCGGACGCCTTCAGCTCCATGAGCTGCTTGTCAAAGAGCGCCACGGACTGTTCGAGGACCTTCTTCGAACGTTCGACTTCAACACCGAGGCCAGCCTGGCAGTAAGCCTTGGCCATGCGCTGAGACAGCATGCGCTGGCGGCCCGCCTTGTTGATCGCCGCGTTGATCGTTAGCGTTTCGGCCGAAGCGGTCCCGGCCAAGGCCAGCGCCAGGACGCTGCAGGCAACCAAGCAGAAGGAACAGAGGTAACGTTTCAAGGGTGTCTCCGCGTTAAACTTTGATTGGACCTTTGGACGCATCGCTCGGGCCGACGACGTGTCGGATCAGCTGATCCATCTCTTTGATGATGTCCGCAAGCACCAGCGTGATCACCGCGAACTCCCTGCCGTACTCTCCCGCCCGTGCCGCCGAGATGCGCGCATTCATTGCAACGATATTCGCCTGCAAAGAAATACCGCTGAGGCGCTCGACGAGGTCGGTGTGGCGTTTGCGCACAGCGACCTCGCAACGGTGCATCTCCTCCTGGTAGGCCTGCGTGACGGTCTGCAGCAGTTCAAGCATTGGCGTGGCCTGCGCCACCAGCACGTCGAGGGATGGCGCTCGCCGGCTGGTGTCGGCCAGTGGTGCGTCTATCGCTGTTCTGACCTGGGCGATGAATTCACGGATACGCGCGTCAGCGCGTGGACTACCAAAGTACAGTTGCTGCAAAGCGCCGGAGAATGCGCCGGGAAAACGCTCATTGCCCGTTACGAGATCCGAATGCGCCGACTCGAACATTGACAGGCACTTGCGTGCGATATCGAGCGCGGCAGTGTCCCCCCGCGAAGCGAGCAATATCTGGAGGACGATCCGTTGCGACAGCATGCGCTGCCTTCCGGAAAGGTTGATCAATCCGCCGATGGTTTCGGCGGACACTTCGGCCTCGGGTGACTGAGTAGAGAAAGCGTTCATGCCATGCCTTGCAGGTAGTGTCGACGCAGACGCGCACCGCGCTGACCGGCAAAGAAAAAGCGCCCCGAAGCGAGATGCTTGCAAACCGGTTGTCCGATTCGTGAACATTTCGCTCCGGGGCGCCGTTGCCCGGGATGCTCCTTTTCGGAGCGTGTCATCGCGACTTGCCAGATTGTTTCAAGGCCGCCGTTGGCCTATGTGTCGCCCACGCAATATCTATGCCATAGCTCACGGAAGTTGCATCAGGCTGCGGGCGCAGGAAAATGGCACGGCGGGACCGACCCGCGCACCGATCCCGTGCCAGATGCCTCATCACGACGCGTGCGTAGGGGCATGGCCAACTGATCACGGGTAACTCTCGGCTTGACGAGAAGTGCTTTGCCTGCCGCATCGACCCCATGAACGGCAAACACGTCTTTGGCCAGATCGATACCCACGGTAACAATGGACATGGGGCTTCCCCTCCTGTGGTCGTGATGGCGTTTCGACACGCCATCATGGCACCTCAATGCCGACTTGCGGCTTCCGCCGCAGCCTCGGGACGGGGAAGCCCTTTCCATTCGATTACCCAAAATTCCGATCGGTCTGCCCATCGTGGAGGGGCCATGACCTCTCTCGGTAGCCCGCAGTCTATTGGTTTTCAAACCTATTTCTTGGCGACTACGAGAGCGCCCAAAGCGGGGGCTGACTAAGCGGCAATGCGGTGGCTTTCTGCTCTGGCGATGGAGGGATACCATCGTTCCACGTGCGATCGGAGCTGGTCATTGAGCACGGCAGTCCGGATTTGTAGCAGTGCGTGCGCGTGCCACTGCCTTGTCTCGCTATCGGCAAGTTGACAGCGCCGTCCATATATACCCGGCCCCCGAATTTCGGAGGACCGTAGCACGCAGTGTGGCTGACCAGAATGGTGCTACGGTGCGCGAATCAGTGAGCGCCTGGGTTCGCCCGGCCTTCGTCTATCAGCTTCTCTGCATAGTCGCGCGCATGCTGCCACGCCTCACCTTCGGAAAAGTACTGCCCAGGCACAGGCTCGTGCTCGAAGATCTTGATCGAGCTGCCGTCCGCCGCTTTTGCACAGATCGTCACCTGGCCCTGCCAGGGCCCACCGGTTGGGGACGTTGCGCATGCCTCATACCAGTGATCTTTGTAGTACGTGAAGCCTTGGAGATCCATAGCCTTCTCCAGTTGTTCAAAAGAATCGTAGCACGGCCAAGACTGGGCCGAGTGGGCTGCACACCGCTATATATTGCATCGACCGACGCGCTTGTTCAGCGCGATCTATAAACGGCATTGCGCGGTGCATCATCGCTTCTTCACACATCTGACGCTTGAGTACAAAGGCCAGAAGCGCTGGCGCGCCTTGTTGTTTCCGCCCTTTGCGCCGGTAGCCTTCGTGCTGGCGGCCGTGCCGTTCGCGCTGATGATCGGCGTGGTGTTCTCGAAGAACGCGGGCTATATCGCGCTGATGACGATGGCGGCGTACTACCTGATRTACGAGGGCCTGCATACGCTGTCGCACATCACGGATACCCGCATGGCGATGTGGAACCAATCGAGAACGTACTCACCGCGGTCACCAAAGCCGAGCCGGCCGGCCGGTGCTCAAGCTTGTGCAGGTAGGCAAAACTATGGCCGGCATCCTGATCGCGCATTGACTTCCCGACGATCACTTCAAACCAGCCATCCTGCCGGCACCGGTGGCCGGCCGGCCGAAGGTAGCCGCCGTCAATGCCGACGGCGCGGACCGGACTGGGCTCCGGGGTGTCGGACGAACCGACGCTCGCGGCCACGTCCGCGTGCCGTCGGGCGTCAGTGGCCTGTTCCGCTTCCAGCCGGCGACCGAGCCCGGTGACCTGGCGCCGGATCGAACTGGCTGCCAGCACATGATCGAGCGGCAACACTTCCTGCAGGACGTTGACGGTCAGGCCATAGGACATCAGCGCTGCAAACTTGACCTCGAGATACTGCAGTTCTGGACTGACCCGCTCGGGCAAATAGTTAGCGAACGGACTGAAGGTGGGGGCGTCGCCTTGGCACAGCCGACAGGGATACAGCCTGGGACTGTCAATCGACAGTCGCCCCAACGCGCTCCGGAAGACCAAGTGATGGTGGCCCTTGCAAACCAACTGCGCACCGCACGTGGGACAAACGCTGGTCCGGGCAACTACTTCAACAACCTGTGCCGCGACCATCGTGCGCTGCAGCCGACCCAGCAATGATTTCGCCTCCTCCAGATGCGGGCCCAGCGAGCCCACATCAAGCCCGTCTCTGTCGAACTGGGCTATTTCGGTGACGGTGGCTGGCACGCCTCCATCGTCCTGCACTACAAGTTGCAAGCTGATACGCATGGCCGCCCTCCTCCCTTGGAAGCTGYGGCGACCAGTCTACCCCTCGAGCTCTCGCAACCGATCATTGACGATCTGACGGTCAAAGCGACGATCCAGCCAAGTCAGCCACCCGCCGACCTCAACGCGTAAGTCTTCCAACACGATTGGCTCCTCGCGCAGCGACTCGAGCCAATCGAGGAACTCATACTCACTGCGTTCGCCACTGGCCTCCATATAGCTCCCGATCCCGCCCATGTCCTCTGGCGGGCAACGCCCGCAACCGGCCACGCAACGTGGCAGCCCGCCAGGATGTTGCCGCAGCCTACGCCGCTCCACCCGTATCTCGTGGCGCCACCACGCGTTGAAGTCATACACATAGACGAAGCCTTCGTGTTCGCGGAGACGA
>NZ_JBFTSG010000081.1:0-30593 GCF_056399885.1 Cupriavidus sp. 01L45
TCCTTGCCGGCCTGGATGCCGGACTGCTCGCTGACGTTGGCGTCGTAGCGGCCATTGGCTTTGCCCAGGCTCGCGGAGAGGCTGCCGGTAGCGCCGGCCTGGCTGATGCTGATACCACCCCCCATGCTCTGCTGCCTTGCACGCATCTCCTCGGTGTCCTGGCGGCTGGCGATATTGAGATTGCCGCCTGCACTCCCGGTCACCTTGCCGCCAGCGATCGTGCCGCCGAGGACATTGGTGTCGTTGCCCGACACGAAGGTGACCGACTCGCGGCCATTCACATGGCTGTTGGCTTGCGAGATGCCCTGGCTGTCCGAGTTGCCCTTTGCCTTGGAAGCGGAGGCCGACACGGAGAGGCCGGCTTTGCCCTGGCCAAGGCCATACGACACGCCGACGCCGGCGCTTGTGGACTTGTTGGTGCTGTGGCTCTCGTTGGTGTCGGTGGCCGAGACGAAGTTGATATCGTTTTTGGCTGCCAGCGCCACCTTGTTGGCGTCGATGTTCGAACCGGCGATATTCAGGTTGCCCGCCGTTTGGTTGCCGCTGGCATCCACGCCCGTCGCCACGAAGGCCGCGGTGCCGCCTGCCGTTACGTTGGTGCCGTTGTGGCTGGTGCTGTCCTGGGTGAGGGTCTGCTTGCTCTGGCTGGTGCCAAACGAGAGCGTGACGGCGGCGCCCGCCAGGGGATCGCCCCCAGCCTGCGCCAGTGCGCTGCCGGCATCGGCAACGTCCCGCGCGGCGGCGATCCCCCACAGCGCCGAGGCACGGCCGTCCTGGCTCTTGCCTGCGGAGTTGATCTTGTTGCCGGCGTTGATGGCCGCGCCGATGGCGCCTCCCGACACGCCCAGCGTGAAGCCGCTTTGCCTGACTTCGTGGGTTTCGTCGTGGTGCTGGCGGTTCCGCGCGGCGTCGATGTTCACATCCGCGCCCACGCCCGTGATGTCGCGCCTGGCGATCAGTTCGCTGCCGGTGGCCTTGAGGGTGCTGCCCGCGTTCATGTGGACGCTGCCGTCCGTGCTGCCCACCAGGCTCCCCGCCTGCTGCGTGCCATTGTCGTTGGCGGTGTCTTTCTGGGTGCGCTTGCCGTACGAGAGCCCGGAGCCGGTGGCGCCGAAGCCCGATTTCTTCTCTTCCCTGTAGCTGTAGGCGGACGAGGTGGTCTCGGTGCCGCCAATGGTCAGGTCGCGCCCCGCGCCGAGGTTCACGTCGTGCGTGGCCGCCACGGTGCTGCCGGCTACGGTCAGGTCACGGCCTGCCGCGATGTCCACCGCGTTGCCGGAGAAGGTGCTGCCCAGCGCTTCGGTCCGGCTGTTGGCATCGATGGTATGGGTGGACTTCTTCGACAGGAAGCCGCTTTCCTGGTAGGCGTGCTCGTCATGTACGGAAGTCGATGCCTGGCCGGCCTTGACGTTGATGTCACGCCCCGCGCCCACGGCCAGCGCGCCGTCCGTGCTGACATAGGCGGCGGTGGCATTCACGTCGCGCCCGGCGATCAGGGTCGCGTCCTTGCCCGCCGTGATCTGCGTGCCGATTTCCGCGCTGCGCGATACCGCCGCGTTGTTTTTGGCGTCTTTGTAGAGGCGTTCCGACTCGCTCACCTCGACCGTGCCAAGGTTGATATCGCGGCCCGCCGCAATGCCCAGGCTGTCGGTGGCCTGGATGTTCGCGGCCTTGGTGTTGATGTCGCGCCCGGCCACGAAGGTGGCGCTGTCGGCCGCCACGCTGGAGATGCCGGCGGTCACGGCGCGGCTGCCCGCGAGGTTGCCGCTGCCGCCGGCCCCGGAGGCGGTGGTGGTGGTCAGGTTGATGTCGCGGCCTGCCGTGGCGGCCAGTTGGGCCGCCGCGATACGCCCGGCGAGATTGTTGATGTCCTGCCTGGCGCCCAGCCCCATGGCGTGCGCCGACAGCGTGCCGCTGTTGTGGATATTGGCCGCGTCCATCAGCGTCACGTCGCGGCTGGCGATGGTGCCGGTGTTCTTTACGTCGCCATCGGTCCGAAGCACCGTATTGCGCGCGGCCATCAGGGTGCCGTCACCCTTCAGGTCGCCTTCGCGCACCTTCAGGTAGACCTGCGGCACCAGGGCGCGCTGGGTGGTGCCGTCCGCCAGGGTAATGGTCTTCTCGACCAGCCACACGATGTCGGTKGTCAGCGCGCGCATCTGGTCCGCCGTCAGCTCGGTGCCCACGTTCAGGTGGAACCGCTTGCCGAACTCTGCGCCTGATTGCATCAGCGCCTTGTATTGCGCCTCGTTGTCGGTGTAGTCGCCGACGAAGCGCTGGCCGGTTCCCAGCATCACGGCATCGGCCACCAGGCGGGCTTCATAGTAGCCGTCGCCCAGGCGCTTGAGCACGTGGGTGGGGTCCTGGCCCAATTGCGTGAGCTTGAAATCGCTGGACAGCCACTGGCGCTGGCTGGTGAAGCGCGGGTCGGTCTCGATCAGGTAACGCGCGCCCGGCTCGCCATGCATCTTGAAGAGCGCATTGCCGGGCATCGCCAGCGACGGCGTGACGGTGCGGATGACCTCGCCGCCCAGGCGGCCTCCGGCCTCCGCGCCGCCCGTGGCGAGCGAGATCTGCATGAGCGTAGGCGCGGTGGCGATAGGGCCGGTGCCGGTCTTGTCCGCGACGATCGTGCCAGTGCCGTTCACAACCTGGTGATCCAGCGCCTCGCCCTTGGCGAGCCGGGTCGGAATCTCCAGATGTACCGCCGGCACGCCCATGTTGTCGTAACAGCGGCTGCGCCCGCACGGGCGGGTGTACTGGCTGGTGCCGGTTGTATCCTCCATGCGCGTCGCATCGTACGCAATGTTGTTGACACCGCCGCTGCCTGCGCCAGTCGCCAGCGTGCCGCCAACGAGAATCTGGCTCTTGTCGTTGGTGACCGTGCCAGTGAAGTTGGCGTTGCCGCCTGCCAGGATACGGGCGGGATCGGTGCTGGCGACAACCTCGTCCTGCACGCGTGTGTCACGCCATTCGATGGTCCAGGATTCCACCAGCCGACCCCGATAGTCGTGGTTGAATGCGAGGATCTTGTCATTCAGGGCTTCGTAAAGCGGCTTGCTGGCGGCTTTCGCGGCATTGTAGGCAGCCAGATCGGCCTCGTATTGCCGATGGCAAGCTACTGGCGATCCTTCCAGGCAGGGAGAGGGGACGGGGGGCAGCGCACCGGGCCGGGCCAGCCCGAATTTGTCCCAGATCGGGTCGTCGGGCTTGTAGACAAAATGATCGGCTTCCATGTTGCCATTCGCGTCCGGGGCGTACGCCAGCATTGCCAGGCCCACGGGCCAGCTTGAACCGAACGAGATTGGAATGAACGAGCGTTTCGCGTTCTGTCCCGGTGTGCCATCGGACTGGCGTGCCCAGTCGAACGGGGGGCCAAACACGCTGAAGGGGTACTGGGCCGAGGGCAGGAGCAGGCGCTTGTAGTCGTCGTCGCCAAGGTAGGCCAGGTCGTCACCGTGGCTGGCAACGTGACCGAATATGGCTCCCGATGCAGTCGGCAGCACGATCATCGCGGTGCTTGGGTCGATCTTCTCGGTGCTGCCGTTCAGCCGATAGTAAAACTCATGAACTGTTCCTGTATCGGTGCGCTTGGTGCTGAAGTGGTCGTTGCGATTGGAGAGGGCGGCAACGTTGAGGTTGGCGTCGCCCGCCACGTCGATGACGGCGGAGGCGTTGGTGAGCGCATCTGCCTGGCCGGCCGCCTTGCCGTCGGCATCCAGCGCGCGGCCCACGTTCAGGTCCTGCGACGAATAGATCAGCGCGTGCGCGCGGTTGATGATCTCCGGGGCGCCCAGCTCGATGCCGCCGCTGCGCGAGGCGGTCACGGCCCCCTGGCCGGTGACGGGGTTGATGTCGTTCAGGATCTGCCGGCCGGCGCCGATGGCCACCGAGTCGCCGTAGATGCGGTCGATGTTGGTGACGGTGGTGCCGGCCACGATGCGCACGGCGCCGCCGTCGATGAGGCCCTTGTTGAACACCGCCTGATCGGCGCGGATGCTGTTGGAGACCCGGCCGGACAGCTCGCCTGAGTTGGTGACATTGCGCCCGTGGAAGTTGGCGTCGCGGCCCGCCAGCAGCTTGCCGTCATTGGTGATGTCGCCGGCGGCATTGCCCTGGGCATCTTCGATCAGGACCTTGAGATCCCGCGCCGCGGCCACCGTCCCGGTGTTATGGAAATCGGTTTGCAGGCTAGCGGTGATGTCGCCCGCACTGGATTGCAGCGAGCCATCCCCGGTGAGGCTGTGGCCCCTGATGCCCAGCGCCTGGTTGGCGGCCAGCAGACCATCGGTGTTGGTGGTGGTCCCCACGGTGAGCTGCGCCGTGCCACCCGAGGTGACTTCGCCACCGGTGTTTTCCAATGTCGCGGCATCGGCATCAAGCGAGGCATCGGCGCGCAGCGCGCCCTGGGCATTGTCGATGGCATTGGCGGCCAGCCTGACGTTGCCGCCTTCCAGGCCCTTCGGGGCTGCATCGGTGCCGGAGAGGGTGGCGCGGTTGAGGATGGTGTCCGCCTTCGCGTCCAGGGTGCCACCGGCATGGACGAAGCCCGCCGTGTTGTCGAGCGTACCCGCGATGCGCACCTTTGCATCGCGGTTCGACGCGACCTGGCCGCCAGTGTTGGCGAGGCTGTCGCCGGTCATGCCCAGCGGGCCGCCTGCCACGAACTTGCCGCCGGCGTTGTCAACTGCCGTGCCGGTAACGGTGAGCGCCTCTTGCGCCGACACGATGCCGTCCCGGTTGTCCAGGGCTCCGGTAGTGAGCGTCATCGCGCCGTTGGCTACCGTCAGGCCGCCGTTGCTGTTGTCATAGGCCTGGCCGTGCGTGTCGGCGGCCAGCAGACCGGTTGACTGCACGACGCCGGCCCGGTTGTCGAAGGTACCGGTGCTGGTCTGGATGTTGCCCGCCGCGATCACGCCCGAGGTATTCATCAGCGCCTGCCCGCCCGTATTCGCCGTCAGCGTCCGCACGGCCGAGATCTGGCCATGGTCGTTGATGACGGGGCCGCCCGTCAGGGCGATATCGGTGGCGGAAAGCGCCTTGCCGCCGGTGTTGTCCAGCGCTCCGGTAGCCAGCAGCTTGTCCTGTACCGACCCGATCACGCCGCCGCGGTTGACGATGCCGGCGGCGGCGACGGTGGTGGCGCTGGTCCCGGTGATGGTGCCGCCGGTGTTGTCCACGGCCTGCGCCGCGCCCACGCCGAGCCCGCCGCCGCTGGTGATGGCGCCCCGCTGGTTCAGGATATTCGTGCCCTGGACGGTGCCGCCATTGACGCCCGCGACGATGGCGCCGCCGCGATTGTCCGCCGTGCCGCCGGCTTTGAACTGCACGGCACTGGCTTCCAGCCGTGCGTTCTGGTGGGTGATGTCGCCCGCCGCCGACAGATTGGCGATGTTGTGGGCGATGACATTGCCGTTCGACAGGTCCAGCGTGGGTGCCGACAGGTTGGTGTCCGCGCCGGTCACGATGGTGCCATTGGATTGGATGGCCGCTCGCGCGGCGAGATGGACCGTGCCGGTGCCGGTCACGCGGGCATCGGCATCGACCCCCGCGCCGATGGTGCCGCTGTTGGCGATGCGGTCGGCCTGGGCCACCAGATCGGTGCCGGCGGCCAGCGTGCCGCTGTTGGTCAGTTGTCCCAGCGTGGTTGCGGCAATGGCGCTGCGCGTTGTGATGGTGCCCGCGTTGCTGATGTTGGTACCAGCGACCGAGGCGCGGCCTTCGGCTTGCAGGCGGCCACCTGGCGCGATACGCACGTCGCCGTTGCTGTGCACCACGATGTCGCCCGCGCGGGCCGTGATGCCGCCGCCGAGGTTAAAGCCGACACCGCGCTCCGTGCCGATCAACTTGACGGCCCCGCTGTACATGGAGCTCAGCGCCGAGGCGTCGAGCGCGAACTGCGGGGCGGGGCCGTTGCCAGCCTGCGGGGCGGCATTCAGGGTCTGGTAGTCGACCTGGTTGGCACCCGCGAGCGCATTCAGGTGGCTGGCCCACAGCTCGGCATTGATGTTGATGGAGCGCGCCAGCAGGTCGACCTGTGCCTGCGGGCTGGACAGGCCTTGCCCGCCGATGCCGATGCTGCCCTCCCGCACGTTGAAGCCGGCCAGGCTGCCATCGGCGCTGAACGCCGGACGTCCGGTCGACAGCGTGAAACGGTCCGCGTTGATCGCGCCGCAGCCCGAGCAATACAATCCCGCCGGATTGGCCAGGATCAAATTGGCGCGATTCCCGGCGATTTCTTGCGCGCCAAGCAATTGCGATGGGTTCGGCCGGGTGACCTGGACCACGATGTTGCCGGCGTGGCCGTTGCCAAGCATCATGTTTCCCTGGACCCAGCCCGCAATCTGCGTCTGGCTGTTTGCCCCGCTGTTATTCAGCACCACGCCGGACGGGCCGACGTTGTACTGAATGAAATGACTCACGCTCGTGCCGCCGTTACGATTGGGCGGGGGGATGTTCACGACCGGGACGCCGTTGGCCGCCACTCCCACCACCGGACGCTGTCCCGGCAAACTCTTGTCCACCTGGATCGGCAGGGATTGCGCGTGCGCTGACTGGTCCATCAACACCGGCAAGCCCATCATCGACGCCGTCAACGCTGTGAGCCACAGCACCGGCACAAAGGCGCAGCCTTGGCCAATGCGTTCGGCGTTGCCCGGGCGGCCCTTGCCGCGGCCCGCGGCAGATTCCTGCACTGCCACCAGCATGCCGCGCACGGCATTGAAAACCAGGCGATGAATATTCTTGCTCATGCTGCGTTTCGGGAGAAGTAGGGTGTGCAAGCGCGTTGACGCTTGAGTGAGGCTGGACTACGCCCAGGCCAGACTGACGATACCGAGCCGGTATCCAGATTGAAATCGGACAGGTCCGAAAATGAAGGTGGAAATTTCCGAAAGGTCCGCTGTCGCCGGGAGCCATGCTTGACAGGCGGGCCAGGCTGGCGCAGGCGATCCGGCTTGCACCACGCTTTGGCAAGCGTTAGCTATGGGTGGGGCGCCAGCGGCGGCCGTGTTGCATGGCCAGCGGGAAGCGCCCGGCAGGGAGCACTCCGGCCTGACAGCCTGCCTCGGAATTCGCGCGTGCCAGCATAAAGCTCCGCTACACTGCTACGGTACGCGACCCAGCGGATCTACCCAGCGCACCTGCGTTCCGGGGCACGCCCATCCCGATGCAAGACACGCCTCTTCCCGCCACTGCCAGCGCCGCCGCCACCGATGGCCGTACCCGCAAGATCATGCTGTGGGTGGTCGCCATCGGCTTCTTCATGCAGACGCTGGACTCCACCATCGTCAACACGGCATTGCCGTCGATGGCCAAAAGCCTGGGCGAGAGCCCGCTGCGCATGCAGTCGGTCATCATTGCCTACTCGCTGACCATGGCGGTGATCATCCCGGCCTCCGGCTGGCTGGCCGATCGCTTCGGCACCCGCACCATCTTCCAGACGGCCATCGTGCTGTTTGTCGCCGGCTCGCTGGCCTGCGCCTATTCCGACAGCCTGGCCTTGCTGGTGGTCTCGCGGGTAGTGCAGGGCGTGGGGGGCGCCATGCTGCTGCCGGTGGGGCGGCTGGCGGTGCTGCGCACCTTCCCGCGCGACCAGTACCTGCAGGCGCTCAGCTTCGTGGCCATTCCCGGCATGGTGGGCCCGCTGATCGGGCCGACGCTGGGCGGCTGGCTGACCCAGACCTTTTCCTGGCACTGGATCTTCCTGATCAATGTGCCGGTGGGCTTGCTGGGCGGGCTGGCCACCATGCGCTACATGCCCAACAGCCGGCTGCACGGCGTGGCGCCGTTCGATATCAGCGGCTACCTGCTGCTGGCCATCGCCATGCTGACCCTGTCGTTCTCGCTGGATGGCCTGGCTGAACTTGGCTTTGAGCATGCCACCGTGCTGATGCTGCTGATCGCCAGCATGGCTTCGCTAACGGCGTATGTGCTGCACGCCACGCGCCGCCGCCGGCCGTTGTTCGCGCTGCGGCTGTTTCGCATGCATACCTTCAGCGTGGGCCTGCTGGGCAACCTGTTCGCGCGCATCGGCAATGGCGCCATGCCGTTCCTGATTCCGCTGACGCTGCAGGTCAGCCTGGGGTATTCGCCGTTCCAGGCGGGCATGATGATGCTGCCGATCACGGCGGCGGGCATGGCATCCAAGCGTTTCGCCACGCGCCTGATCGAACGCCACGGCTATCGCAGGGTGCTGGTCGCCAATACGTTCGTGGTGGGACTGGCGATGGCTTCGTTCGCGCTGATCTCGCCCACCCAGCCGCTCGCGTTGGTGCTGGTGCAACTGGCCCTTTTCGGTGCGGTCAATTCGATCCAGTTCACCGCCATGAATACCGTCACGCTGAAGGATCTCGGCACGGCAGGGGCCAGCGGCGGCAATAGCCTGCTGTCGATGGTGCAGATGCTGTCGATGAGCCTGGCGGTGACCTCGGCCGGCGCGTTGCTGGCGACCTTCCAGGGGACCTTCAGCCGGCATGGCGCCACCACCGCGCTGCCGGCGTTCCATGCCACCTTCATCTGCGTGGGGCTGATTACCTCGGCCTCGGCGTGGATCTTCCTGCAGCTATCCCCAGACGTGGTCCGCCCGGCCGGCAAGCGGGTTGAAGACGCGACCGAGATGTGAGGGTCGCACGGGACTATCCCCTGGCCTTCGGCGCCGGCCCGCGCGAACGCGCCGTGGCGCGTTCGCGCAGATCGTGCACAAAGGCTTCGGCGGCCTCGTCGAGTTCGCGGCCGCCCTGGCGCAGCAGCCCGACCGGCTCCTCGCTGCCCTGGCCCGAGATGGGCAGCAGCACCAGCTCGCCGTCCTCCAGCGCCTGGCGCATGGCGCAGCGCGGCGCCAGCCAGACGGCCTCGGACTTCAATGCGGTGAGCTGGCCCAGGTAAGCGTCCGATGTCTCCAGCACGCCGGTCGGCAACACGAAACCGTGCCGTGCCAGCAGGCTTTCCGCGCTGTGGCGCGGCGCCGAACCCTGCGCGGGCACCACCAGCGGGAAGGCCATGACATCGGCCAGGGACGGTGGCGCGGCGGCGAGGGCATGGCCTTTGCGCACCGCCAGCAACAGCGGCTCGGCGCTCAGCATCTCAAACCACAGCCCTTCCATCACCGCCGGATTGTCCATGCGGCCGATCGCGAGATCGAGCATATCGGCCTTCAGCCAGTCAATCAGCGTTCGGTTCATGCCGGTCTGCACCGCCAGGCCGATTTCCGGATGCGTGGCGCGGAATGCCAGCACCGCTTCCTGCAGCAAGTCCGGCACCACGCTGGGCAGGGCGCCCAGCCGGATCTGCCGGCGACCGGCGGCGCCCGGGCCACCGATGCTGTCGGCGGCTTCGTCCAGGTCCTCCAGCACGCGCAAGGCGTGGCGCAGGAAGCGCTGGCCGAGTTCGGTGAGGTCGGTGCCCGAGCGCTTGCGCTCAAGCAAACGTGCGCCCAGCAGCGCTTCCAGCTCGGTCAGGGTCTTGGAAACGGCGGGCTGGCTGAGCCCCAGTTGCTCCCCGGCCTGGCCGAGATGCTGGGTTTGCGCCACTGCGACGAAGCAGTGCAGGTGACGCAGGCGCACACGGCTGCGGAAGGTGCTCTGCATATCGAAAAGTTATGCAAATTGTCTAAAAACTCAATTTACAGGAGATATGACCGCAAATAAAGTAATGAAAATTCCCCACAAGGAGACAACGACCATGGCCGATTCGCCCATCCAGCTGGCCCCGGGGCTGGCGCAATACCGCCGGCATTACTGGGATACCCAACCCGAATACCGCTTCGATCCCTACGCCTCCACGCAATTGCGCTCGCCCAACCAGCCGCTGGTGGCGCTGGGCCAGACGCTGTCCGAAGTCACCGGCCCGCTGTTTGGCGCCGAGTTCGTGCGCCACGGCGACAGCGACCTTACCGCCGGCCATGCCGGCGAAGCCATCGGCGAACGCATCCTCGTGAGCGGCCGCGTGCTCGATGAAAACGGCCGCCCCGTGCCGAACGCGCTGATCGAAGTCTGGCAGGCCAATGCCGCCGGCCGCTACGTGCACAAGCGCGACCAGCACGACGCGCCGCTCGATCCCAATTTCACCGGCGAGGGCCGCGCGGTGACCGATGCCCTGGGCCGCTATCAGTTCAAGACCATCAAGCCGGGCGCCTATCCCTGGCGCAACCACCACAACGCCTGGCGGCCGCAGCATATCCATTTCTCGCTGTTCGGCAACGCTTATGCCACGCGCCTGGTGACGCAGATGTACTTCCCGGGGGATCCGCTGCTGGCTTTCGACCCCATCTTCAACTGCGTGCCCGACGCCAAGGCGCGCGACCGCCTGGTGGCCGCCCTTGACTGGGAAACCACGGCGCCGGAGTACGCGCTCGGCTACCGTTTCGATATCGTGCTGCGTGGCCGCGATGCCACGCCGATGGAGTAAGCCATGTTGTACGCCACCGCATCCCAGACCGTCGGACCCTACCTGCATATCGGCCTGTCCGGCCTTGACTGCGCTGACCTGACCGCCGAGGCCCCCGGGCTGGCGGGAGAGCGCATCGTGATCGAAGGCCGCGTGATCGACGGCAACGGCGATCCCGTGCCCGATGGCATGGTCGAGATCTGGCAGGCCAACCCGGCCGGCCGCTACCGCCATCCCGACGACGCGCGCGACGGCGCCGAGCTGGCGCTGGTGCCCGGCTTCACCGGCTTTGGCCGGCTGCCGACCCAGCCCGACGGCAGCTTCCGCTTTGTCACCGTCAAGCCGGGCCCGGTACCCAGCCCCGGCGGCCAGCCGCAGGCGCCGCACATCGTGGTCTCGCTGTTCATGCGCGGGCTGCTCAAGCATTTGTCCACGCGCCTATACTTCCCGGACGAAACGCAGGCCAACGCGCGCGACTGGGCCTTGTCGCAGGTACCCGCCGAGCGCCGCCACACGCTGGTGGCGCAGCCGGCGGGCGCGGGCAAGCTGCAATGGCAGGTGGTGCTGCAAGGCCAGGACGAAACGGTCTTCTTCGACATCTGACCCGGGCGCGAGCCGCTTGCGCCAGACCGAGCCCCGGCGCCGGACCCGTCATGGTCCGGCGCTGGGGTTTTTCCATGCCGATGCGAACCTGAATCGATGCCCACCTCATCCCGACTGACCGACCCGATGTTCGGCAGCGCCGCCACGCTGGCCGCTTTCTCCGATGCCGGCACGGTCCAGCGCATGCTCGACTTCGAAGCCGCGCTGGCGCACGCCGAAGCCCGCTGCGGCGTGATCCCCGCCGAAGCTGCCGAGGTCATCGCCGTCACCTGCCGCGCCGAGGAGATCGACTTCGACGCGCTGGCCGCCGCTGCCGTGGCAGCCGGCAACCTCGCCATTCCCCTGGTCAGGCAACTTACCGCCCGCGTAGCCGCGCGCGACGAGCAAGCCGCGCGCTACGTGCACTGGGGCGCCACCAGCCAGGACGCGATCGATACCGGCATGGTGCTGCAACTGCGTGAAGCGCTGCAGGCCGTCGATGCCGATCTCAAGGCGCTCGGCCACGCCTGCGCCGCGCTGGCCACGCAGCATCGCGACACGCCGATGGTGGCGCGCACCTGGCTGCAGCACGCGCTGCCCACCACCTTCGGCCTCAAGGCCGCCGGCTGGCTCGACGCGCTGCGGCGCGACCTGCACCGCCTCGGCGCCACGCGCGCGCAGGCCGCCGCGTTGCAGTTCGGCGGTGCCGCCGGCACCCTGGCCAGCCTCGGCGACGCCGCTCCGGCGGTGGCCGCCGAGCTTGGGCGCGCACTCTCGCTGGCAGTCCCGGCCACACCGTGGCACGCATACCGTGACCGCATGGTCGAGGTAGCCACCACGCTCGGCATGCTGACCGGCACGCTCGGCAAGATCGCGCGCGACGTCTCGCTCATGATGCAGACCGAGGTCGCGGAGGTGGCCGAACCCTCCGGCCCCGGGCGCGGCGGCTCCAGCACCATGCCGCACAAGCGCAACCCGGTAGGCTGCGCCGCCGTGCTCACCGCCGCCGTGCGCGTGCCGCCGCTGGTGGCTACCATGCTGGCCGGCATGGTGCAGGAGCACGAACGCGCGCTGGGCGGCTGGCAGGCGGAATGGGATACCTTGCCGCAGATTGTCACGCTGGCCGCGGGCGCGCTGCGGCAGATGCTGGAAGTGGTAAACGGACTGCAGGTGGACGCCGCGCGCATGCGTGCCAACCTGGGCCTGACGCACGGGCTGATCCTGGCGGAAGCCGCCATGCTGGAACTGGGCGGAAAGATTGGCCGGCTACCGGCGCATCATCTGGTCGAAGGCGCCTGCCGGCGGGCCGTTGCCGAAGGCACCACATTGCGGGAGGCGCTGGGCGCGACCCTGGCCGGAGATGCCGCGCATGCCGGGCTGATGGATGCGGCGGCGCTGGACCGGGTTTGCGATCCGGCCAATTACGCCGGGCAGGCGGGGGGATTCGTCGATGCGGTCCTGGCGGCCTGGCGGCAGGAGAGCACTGAGACCCCCCGGAAGCCAGCCGCAGACGCTGAATGAATACACGTACCTGAACACCGAACCGAATTCTCTGGAGATCACCTTGCCCTTCATCACCCACGCCGGCAATCGCCTCTTCTACACGCTGGAAGGCCCAGCATCCGCGCCCGTCCTGATCTTCTCCAACTCGCTAGGTACTGACCACACGATGTGGGCGCCGCAGGCCGAAGCACTGGGCCAGCAGTTCCGCATCCTGCGCTACGACACCCGCGGCCACGGTCAGTCCGCATTGCCGCCGGGCCCGAGCAGCGTGGCGGAACTGGGCAGCGATGTCATCGCGCTGATGGACGCCTTGCAGATCCGGAAGGCAGCCTTCTGCGGCTTGTCGATGGGTGGCCTGACCGGCATGTGGCTGGGCGTGAACGCGCCGCAGCGCTTCTCCCGCATTGTGCTGGCCAACACCGCGCCAAAGATCGGCACCCCCGAGGCGTGGAACACGCGCATTGAAGGCGTGTTGCGCGACGGCATGGCGCCGCTGGTGGAGGGCTCGCTGCAACGCTGGTTCACGCCTTCCTTCGTCAGCGCCGCCGGCAATCGGCTGGATGACCTGCGCAAGGTGCTGACCGGCCTGGATGCGCGTGGGTATGCCGCCAACTGCGCGGCGGTGCGCGACGCCGATCTGCGCGAAGCGGTCAGGACCATTCCGGTGCCGGTGCTGGTGATTGCCGGTAGTTCCGATCCGTCTACCACGGCGGCGGAAGGGCGCGCGCTGGCCGATGCCATTCCGGGTGCACGCTATCTCGAACTGGAGGCGGCGCATCTGTCCAACCGCGAGCAGCCGGAGCGTTTTACCGAGGCGTTGCTGGACTTCCTGGGTGACGATGCGCAGCAGGACGCGAACCGTCCGGCCAACGATGGCGAGCGCTATCAGGCTGGCCTGGTCGTGCGGCGGGAGGTGTTGGGCAGTGCGCATGTGGATCGTTCGCTGGCCCGGCTGAACTCGCTTAACGATGAGTTTCAGAATCTGATTACGCGTTATGCATGGGGTGAGATCTGGACGCGTGAAGGGTTGCCGCGGCATACGCGGAGCCTGATCACCATTGCGATGATGGTGGCGCTTAACCGCAATGAAGAACTGAAGTTGCATCTGCGCGCCGCGGCGAACAACGATGTCAGCCGCGACGAGATCAAGGAGGTGCTGCTGCAGACTGCTATTTATTGCGGGGTGCCGGCGGCTAACTCGGCCTTTCATATGGCAGAGGAGGTGTTTGCCGCGGTGGATGCGGAGGCTTTGAAGGGTTCGTAAGCGGTGAGGGCTGTTTGCGGCTTTGTTTGGGCGGTGATGGTTTTTGCACCCAATAGCCGTACGACAGTCCCACTGTTGGGGTGCTCGGTGTCTTTTTGAGCGGCGTTGGCATCTTGCACCCAAGTGCGTACGACATCCCCCGCAGGGGGATGTCGTACGCACTTGGGTGCAACAACCATCGCCGCCCAAACAAACCGCAAAAAGCCCTACAACCTCTCCTGCCCAATAACCACCACATCCAACTCGATACCCATGGCCGCCAACATAAATTGGAACGCCGACACCGTATGCACCGGGCTTTCAGTAACGGCACAAGCGACCTGGCCAGTGCCGCAGCGCCGCTGCCCGCGCTCAAGGCGCTGGATGGCGGCGGCCGCGTGATCCATTGCGGCAGTTTCAACAAGAGCCTCTATGCCTCGCTGCGGATCGGCTATATGGTGATGCCCGACGCGCTGCGGCCGGCCCTGCGCCACCTGCGCGTCTCACGGAACGTGTACCTGCGCCGCCGCGACATCGTGCTGGCGGAGCTGCGGGCGGCTCTGGGCGAGCGCCTGCGCGTCAGCGGGGAACACGCCGGGTTTCACTTCGTGCTGTGGCTGCCGGACGGCATCAGCGAGCACGATGTGGTGCAAGCCCGCGCCGGCGCGAACCTGACGCTGCAGAGCCTGGGCGAGTTTTGCCGGGAGCGGGCAATGCCGCCGGCGCTGGTGATCGGTTACGCCGCGGCGCAGGACGATGTGCTGCGCGACGCGGCGAAACGGCTGGCGCAGGAGATTGCCGCACTGGCTCAGGCCGGCGGCACGAACTCGGTGACCTCCAGCTCGAATCCCGCGATATTGCGATAGGGCACCGGCTGGCTCAGCAGCCGCAGCTTGCGCGCACCCTGGTCTCGCAGGATCTGCGCCCCCACGCCAAGCGCACGCTGCGCGAACGATGGCGGCGCGGGCCGTCCCCTGGCTTGGCCCAGGCGCGAGACCTCTTGGAGTAGCTGGTGAGGCGGCTCGCGCTCGGCCAGCAAGACCAGGATGCCGCAGCCCTCCGTGCCGATGCGCGCCAGCGAACGTGCCAGGTTCCAGCCCGGCGCGGGCGCCGCCTGAGTTTGCGCCGGTTCGAACGCGAGCACATCGCGCAAGGTCTCCACGGTCTGCACGCGCGTCAGCACCGGCTTGCCCGGCTCCGGCCGGCCAAGCACCAGCGCCAGGTGCACGGCGTCGATGGGCTCGTCGTAGTACGCATGCACCGCGAACTCGCCGTAGGGCGTGGCCAGCCGGCCGCTCTGGCTGCGGCGCAGCGCACCCTCCACCAGCAGGCGGTGATGGATCAGGTCGCTGATGGCGCAGATCATCAGGCCGTGCGCACTGGCGAAGTCCGGCAAGGCGGTGCCGCGCAGCAACTCGCCGGCGTCGTCCAGCAACATCGTGTAGGCGCCCGCGGCCTCGCGCCCGGCCAGTCTGGGCAAATCCGAGCAGGCTTCGGCGAAGCCGGCGCGGCGCAGCACGCCGTCAGGCTGCGCCACGATGGGAAAGACGTGGCCCGGCTGGACCAGGTGGCCTGTCCTGGCATGCGCGGCGCTKGCCACGCGCATCGTCAGCGCGCGGTCGGCGGCGGAGATGCCGGTGGAGACGCCATCCACCGCTTCGATCGATACGGTGAACGGCTCGCGCTGCCTGCCGCCGACCGCCATCATCGGCAAGCTCAACTGCCGCCGCCTGGATTCGGTGATGGCCAGGCAGACCAGGCCGCGCGCGTGCGCCGCCATGAAGTTGACGTCGGCCTCGCTGATCTTGTCCGCCGCGACCAGCACGCAGCCGCTGGCTTCCGCGGTGTCGTCCTCGATGACCACGACCCGCTGGCCGGTGGCGATGGCGCGCAGCACGTCGCCGATCGGTGCGGGCCTCATGCCGCCTCCCGCGCATCGGCAAAGGCGGCGCGCAAGGCGGACGCCGCCAGGTCGAGCGCCGCGTCGGCCGCGTCCAGCAAGCCCTGCATGCTCATGAAGCCATGAATCTGCCCGGGCCAGCAGTGCAGGGCGCTGTCCACGCCGGCGCGTTGCATGGCGGCGGCGTAGGCCTCGCCCTGATCGCGCAGGGGGTCGAATTCGGCCGTGATGATGGTGGCCGGCGCCACGCCCGCCAGTTCGCGCTGGCGCAGCGGGCTGGCCCGCACATCGGCGGCATGGCGCGGGTCGGGGAGATAGTGGCGGGCATACCAGCGCAGCATGTCCCCGGTCAGGAAGCAGCCTTGCGCGAAGGTGCGCCAGCTGCCGGATTCGTCCGCGCAATCCAGGTAAGGGTACAGCAGCAACTGGTGGCGCAGCGCCACGCTGCCACGCAGTTGCTGGCATGCAACCGCGGCCAGGTTGCCGCCGGCGCTGTCGCCGGCGACAGCCATCCTGTCCGGCAGTGCGCCCAGTTCGGCGGCGTGTGCCGCGCTCCAGCGCAGCGCCGCGCAGGCATCGTCGGCAGCCGCGGGAAAGCGTGCCTCCGGCGCCAGCCGGTAGCCGACCGACAGCACCAGGGTCTGCGCGCGATTCGCCAGCGAGCGGCAGATATTGTGGTGCGTTTCGATCCCGCAGGTGACGAAGCCGCCACCGTGGAAGAACACCGTGAGCGGCCAGGGGCCATTGCCAGGCGGGCGGTAGAGGCGGGCAGGCAAGGGGCCGGCGGCGCCGGCCACGCTCAGTTCGCGTTCTTCCGCGACCGCATCCCCCGGCGCGAACGCGGGGTGCGCGGCCAGCACGGCGCGGTAGGCGTCTGGCGTGATGGTGGTGAAGTCGAGTGGCGGGAACTGCGCCATGGCGTCGAGCAGGGCGCGGACTTGCGGGTCGAATTGCATTGGTTTTTCCTTATGCTGAAGGAAGTGCAGGGGGGGAGAGGGTGCGGCAAAGGCAGGCGAGGCTCAGAAAGCGAAGGCCGGCGCCTTGCCGCTGGCGATGCCGTTCGCGCGCGCTTGCGCGGCGGCGGCGGCTTCGGCGTGCGGCAGGATCCAGAAATCTCCGGCGGCCACGCCGTCGAGGATGTGCCGGGCCATGGTTGCCGCTGGCATGCCCTGCGCGATGCTCGCCTGTAGCGCCTGGTTCATGCCGCCGACGCCGCTCTGCGCGCCGGCCGGCAGGTCGAGCGCGATGCCGGTGGCCACCGGCCCCGGGCATGCCACCGACACCTTGAGCGGCATGCCCGCCGCCTGCAGTTCCATCGCCAGCCCTTCGCTCAACGCCACCACGCCCTGCTTGGACACGGTATAGGGCGCAAGCCAGGGGCCCACGGCAAGACCTGCCATCGAGGCGATGTTGACGATATGCCCGCTGCCTTGCACCGCCATGCGAGGCACAAAGACGCGCAAGCTGTGGATTACGCTCCACAGGTTGACGTTCAGCACACGCTCGAACACGGCGGCATCCAGCTCCCAGCAGSCGCCGGTCGCCAGCACGCCGGCATTGTTGAAGAGCAGGTCGACCCGGCCCAGCAGTTCGAAACTGCGCGCGCAGAGCTGCTCGACCTGGGCAGCCTGTGCCACATCGGTTGGCAGTATCGCTATCGTTTGCCGGTGGTGCGTCAGTTCGCCGTGCACGCGCAGCAGCGCGTCGGCACCCTTGTCCGCCAGCACCAGCGCCACACCCTGCGCGGCGAGCGCGTGGGCCAGGGCCCGGCCTATGCCGCCGCCGGCGCCTGTGATCACTGCGGTCTTTCCGGTCTCGTTTGCCGCCATGGCGGGTCTCCTGGCGAAGTGGTTGGAATGGATGGCGCGCGGGATTGCGTCCGCCCATTTCTACCTGCCGGGCGTGGCCCTCGCATCGTCTGTTTGAGTGAGGTGTCAGGCGCCAGCGAGGCTCAGGGATTGCCCCGAGAGGGGAGTTGCCTAGTCCGTTTGCGGTATGTGAGCGCCCGGCAGGAGGGTAAGGTCTGGCCTATCCGCAGCGGCGAAGCGGGTGCGAAAGCAAGCACCTGCCTCGCCGACAGCGGCCTCATACGGCGCGCCGATAGGTGCAAACCATGATGCGCAATCCTGCCACCGGTGCCGTGGCAATCCATATAATCGGGAACCGCCGGGGGGGCGCACCGCCCTTGTCATGGCAAACGCCGGCCGCAGAGCCAGGCGTGGATAACGGAGACAAGAGGTATGTTGATGGAGGCAAGCCACAGCCAGGAAGCGGCGCTTTGCTACGCGCCGGTGGCGCTCTCGCTGGCGGATCTCAGCACGCTGCTTGGCAAGATCTACCAGGGGGCCATGGAGCAGGTGCCATGGAGCAAGGCGCTGGAACTCATCCGCACCCACCTGCATGCGAACTACGTCACGCTGATCCTGCGCTCGCCGGCAAGCGACCGGGCGGGCCTGATGGTGCACGCCAGCGAGGAAGGCGGCAACACCTTGCCCGGCGAGACGATGTACAACAACTACTACTACGCGATGGATCCCTTCGTCGACCTGCCCGCCGACCGGGTGGTGACGATCGACGAGCAGATTGGCACCGTCGCGTGGTGCAACAGCGACCTGTACCGGGAGTTCCTAAAGCCGCTAGGCGTCCGCTATATGATGGGCGCGGACATCCGCACCGACGATGGCGTGGAATGCCGCCTCCGTGTCTGCCGCAACGTCGACGCGCCGGACTTCTCGGAAGCGGACAAAGCCATATGCGCGGTGCTGCTGCCGCACCTGCGGCGCGCGGTCGATCTGCACTCGCGCATGGATGTGGTGGAGTCGGAGCGCACCCTGTACGCCAGCGCCATCGACCGCATGCTGGTCGGCATGGCGATACTCGATGAGACCGGTGCCATCATGCGGACCAATTCGGCCGCGGACGAGATCCTTGCCGACAAGGACGGCATCCGTATTGCCAGGGGCTCGCTGGATGTCGAGTACGCGCAGGAGAACCGCCAGTTCCAGCGCCTGCTGCGCCAGGCCATCATGGGCCATATCGGCACCGCGCCGGCGGTGATGGAGGCGATGTCGATCACGCGGCCTTCGGGCAACGCGAAGCTGGGAGTGCTGATCCGCACGATTCCGCTGAGCGAGTGGTCGGAAGACAATAAGCGCCGGCCTTCGTGCGTGATTTTCATTCGCGACCCGGAGCGCAAGTCGCAGGCTTCGCACGAGGTGGTGCGCAAGCTGTTCGATTTCACGCCGGCGGAAACCCAGCTTGCGCTGCAGCTGGCCAACGGCCTCGCGCTGGAAGAAGCGGCCGAGGAGCTCGGCATCAGCAAGAACACGGCGCGCGCCCACCTGCGCGCCATCTTCTCCAAGACCGGCGTGACCCGGCAGGCCACGCTGGTGCGCATGCTGCTCAGCAGCGTGGTGGCGCTCGGCTGAGCGCGCTAGCTCGCCGGCCTGGCGGGCTTGGCGCTGACCACCAGCGGGAATCCCTGCGGCGTGGTCAGTACCGCGCGCAACTCGTGCGGGCCGCTGGCGAGCGGCTGCGCGATCCGCGCGCCGCCCGCCAGCAGGCGCTCGATCGCCGCCGCGATATCCTCGCCGGCTTCCAGCCGGAATGCCAGCGCGGGCTGGGAGACCATCCGCTCCTCGCCGGCCACCAGCGCTACCGTGATGGGGCCGGCGTCCAGCGCGCAATAGCGCCCGCCATCGCGAAACTTCACCGCCAGGCCCAGGCCCTGCTCGAAGAACGGCAGGGCGGCATCGATATCGTCCACCGGGTAAAGCAAGAGGTTGGATTGCATGCTGTCGCTCCTTGTCAGCGGGCGGACGCCGCCTGGCGGCACACGGCACAGATATTGAGCGATTGATCACCGTCGTCGTCGGACAGCAGGATGTCGAGCGCGCGGGCGGGTGCGGCGGTGCCTGTCGGCAGGGCGGCCAGCAGCGTCTGGCGACGCGGAGGAGTCGGCGGAGGAATCTTCATGACGGCGTATCCATGTGCAGGTGGTGAGTGGTCCTGGACATGATAGGGACACGGTGCCGCCGCGCATAATCCAATCAGACGATGCCGCACTTTCCCCGGCCGCACACACTGCAGTCACGCAGGCCAGCAATGACGGTGCCGGCGATGGCGCCGCCCGCCACGACAACGCGGCGGCGCTCCCGGCCGATGGCCTGAAAACCAAATGTAAAGGAAGGGGACTGCAATGCGATTCTCGCTGATCTACGAAGCGCAGACTGTCGACGCGTCGCGCGCCGGCGACCACAAGGTGTTCGACGAAATCATGGAGCAGGTGGAACTCGCCGAGGACATGGGTTTCGATGTCGTCTGGGCGGTGGAGCACACGGCGCTGACCAACTACGCGCACATGAGCGCGCCGGAGACCTTCCTGGCCTTCGTGGCCGGGCGCACGCGCCGCATCGGCATCGGCCACGGCGTGGTCTGCCTGCCGCCGGCGATGAACCATCCGGTCAAGGTAGCCGAGCGCGTGGCCACGCTCGACATTCTCTCCGGCGGGCGCGTGCATTTTGGCGTGGGTAAGGGCGGTACGCAGCAGGAGGCGGGCACCTTTGGCTACGACCTCGAAACCCTGCACCCGATGATCGACGAGGCGATGTACCTGATCCCGAAGATCCTTACCCAGGACGAGATCGAGCACGATGGCGAATTCATCAAGATTCCGCGCCGCCCCATCCATCCCAAGCCACGCCAGGACCCGCACCCGCTGATGTATCTGGCCTGCACCAACGCCGATACGCTCAAGCGTGCCGGCGCGCGCGGCATGGGTGCGCTGGTGCTCGGCTTTGGCGGCCCGGAAGACGTGGCGAAGAAGAATGCTATCTATCGCGAAGCCTACGAGACGCGCCAGGCGAAGGACCAGGTTGGTTTCCGTCCTCACCAGCATCTTGCCGCCCTGTGTCCGACCATCGTGCTGGAAGACGGCGTGGCGGCGCGCAAGATCGGCATCAAGGGACAGCGTTACTTCATGGAGTCGCTGGGGTACTGGTATGCCGGCGGCGAGCGCCCCAATCCCGAAGGCTGGGATGTGGAGAACATCACCGAGCAGGACGCGCAAGGCAAGGCCGTGATCAAGACCAGCTTCGCCTCGGAGAAGGTCACGGTGGATTTCAGCGATCCGTCGATGATGATGCTCAACCCCAACCATGCCTACGGCACGGTGGAGGACTGCATCGGCTATGTGCAGCGCCTGATCGACGCCGGGGCCGACGAGATCCTGTTCATCTGCCAGATGGGCACGGTGCCGCAATGGGCCCAGCTCGAAACCATCCGCAATATCGGCGAGCACGTGATCCCGCACTTCCGCGCCCAGGGCCGCAAGCTGCGCGCRCTCGCCTGAGCGAGCCATCGGACCATCGCTGCTGCGCGACTAGTCTCCTCGGACGATGGCGCGGGGCAGCGGCGATGCCAGCATGAAGGCACGACAAGACCGGCCCGGTGGCCGGCAAGAGGAGATGGCGGTGCATCGAGACAACTACCCCGAAGGACTGGCGGCCGAACTGATCGGCCGCGCGCACGAAATGATCCCGGTGCTGGCGCAGCGCGCCGGCCAGGCCGAGGCGCAATCGCGCATCCCGGCCGAAACCGTGGCCGACATGCAGGCCGCGGGCTTCTTCAAGGTTCTGCAGCCGCGCCGCTATGGCGGGCATGAGCTGGACCCGCAGACCTTCTTCGACATCCAGATGGCCCTGGCCAAGGGCTGCATGTCCACCGCCTGGGTCTATGGCGTGGTGGGCGTGCACAACTGGCAGCTCGCCTTGTTCGACGGCAAGGCCCAGCAGGACGTCTGGGGCGCGGACAACGCCACCCTGATCGCTTCGACCTATATGCCGGTGGGCAAGGTGGTGCCGGTGGACGGCGGCTTCCGCTTCTCCGGGCACTGGAAGTTCTCCAGCGGCAGCGAGCTGTGCGACTGGATCTTCCTTGGCGGCCTGGTGCCGCCGCAGCAGGCCGGCGCGGCGCCCGAGTACCGCACTTTCCTGCTGCCGCGCAGCGACTACACCATCGTGCGCAACTGGGATGTGCTGGGCCTGCGCGCCACCGGCAGCCACGACATCGTGGTGGACGACGTGTTCGTGCCGGCATACCGCACCCACAGCGCCGTCGACGGCGCCATGGGCACCAGCCCGGGCCTGTCCCTCAACCAGGCGCCGCTGTACCAGTTGCCGTTCGCCCAGATCTTCGTGCGTGCCGTCTGCACGGCCTGCATCGGCGCGCTGGAAGGCGGGCTCGACGATTTCATCGCCTATGCCGATGGCCGGGTCAGCGCCAACAGCGGCGGCAGGACGGCCGAGGACGGCGGCGCGCAACTCGCCTGCGCCAACGCGGCGGCCGGCATCGATGAGATGCGTACCATCCTGCGCCGCAATTTCGACGAGCTGATGGCCACGGCGCACCGGGGCGAGCAGCTCGATACGGCGCGCCGCCTGCATTTCCGCTACCAGTCGTCACAGGTCGCCCAGCGGTGCGCGCAACTCGCCGACAGCCTGCTGCGCTACGCCGGCGGCAACGGTATCTACGTCACCAATCCGCTGGTACGCCGCTTCCTCGACCTGCATGCGGCGCGTGCCCACTACGCCAACAACCTGGATCGCTTCGGCCAGAACCTGGGCGGCGTGATGATGGGCCGCGCCAACACCGATTTCTTTATCTGAGGCCGGCGTGGAGCGGAACATGAACCAGGGCACAGGGCAGGCAGGCGGCACCGCGGTGTTTGATGTAGTGGTGGTCGGCTCAGGAGCGGGCGGCATGCTGGCCGCCTGCCGCGCGGCGGATCGCGGCCTGTCCGTGGTGGTGCTGGAGAAGAGCGGCCTGTATGGTGGCACCTCGGCGGTCTCGGGCGGCGGGATCTGGATCCCGCTCAACCACCATATCGAAGAAGCGGGCGGCAGCGACAGCTACAACGCCGCGCTTACCTATCTTGAAGCGTGCACCGAAGGCCGCTCCACGCCCGCCAAGCTGCGCGCGTACCTCGAGCACGGTCCGCGCATGCTTAGCTACCTGGAGCAGCGCACCGCGGTGCGTTACTACTCGCTGCCGCGCTACGCCGACTACTTCCAGCGCTTGCCGGGCGCGCTGCCCGGATATCGCGCGCTGGATCCGATGCCGTTCGACGGCGCGCAGCTGGGCGAGGAGTTCGCGCGGCTGCGGCCGCCTTCGCCGGGGACGCTGGTGGCGGGCCGGGTGGCGGTGACCTCCGCCGAGGCCCACGCCATGCTGAGCAAGAGCCGGGGCTGGCTGGGCGTGGCGGCCCGGCAGTTCGGGCGCTATTGGCTGGATCTCGGCTGGCGCCGCCGCACCGCGCGCGACCGCCGGCTCACGCTCGGCAACAGCCTGGTGGGCGGCTTGCGCCACGCCATGATGAAGCGCGGCATCCCGCTGTGGCTCGATACCGCGCTGGAAGACCTGCTGGTGGAGGAGCACGGTGGCGCGGCGCGCGTCACCGGCGTGCTGGCGCGGCGCAATGGCGCGCAGGTACGCATCGAAGCCCGGCGCGGCGTGATCCTGGCCGCGGGCGGCTTCGAGCGGAACCAGGCCATGCGCGAGCAATACCTGCCGCATCCCAGCCGGGCAGAGTGGAGCGCCACGCCGCCGCACAACACCGGCGACGGGATCCAGGCCGCGCAGCGCGCGGGCGCGGCGCTGGAGCTGATGTCGCATGTATGGGGCGCGCCAACGGTGAAGGTCGGCGGCGAGGAAAAGCAGCGCGCGATCTTTGTCGAGCGCGCCTTGCCCGGCTGCATCGTCGTCAACGGGCAGGGCAGGCGCTTCGTCAACGAGGCCGCGCCGTACTCCGAGTTCGTGCCCGCGATGTACCGCGACCACGAGCGGACGGGCTGCAGCGTGCCGGCGTGGCTGGTGTTCGATGCCACCTTCCGCCGCAAGTATCCCTGCGGGCCGATCCTGCCCGGCTCGGTCATGCCGGACCGCCGCATCCCGGCCCCCTTCGCGGACGTCCTGCTGCGCGCCGATTCGCTCGACGCGCTGGCGCGGCTCGCCGGCATCGACCCGGGCGGCCTGGCGCACACCGTCGAGCGCATGAACGGCTTTGCGGCGAGAGGCGTGGATGAGGACTTCGGCAAGGGCGACAACGTCTTCGATACCTACTACGGCGACACCCAGGTCCGTCCCAATCCGTGCCTGGCGCCGATCGGCCGCGCGCCGTTCTACGCGGTGCGCATCGACGCTGGCGATATTGGCACCAAGGGCGGGCTGGCGACCGATGCCAGCGCCCGCGTGCTGCGCGAGGACGGCTCGCCCATCGACGGGCTGTTCGCCATCGGCAATACCAGCGCCTCGATGATGGGCGCCAGCTATCCGGGCGCGGGCTCCACCATCGGGCCGGCCATGACCTTCGGCCTGATCGCCGCCGATGTGCTGGCGGGCGGGGCGGCCGGGCAGGGCCAAGCGGACTAATACCATCACACAGGCAGGAGGCATGATGAACCAGACTATTTCCCCGTCGCTGCGCGACGATATGCTGATGGCAATGCGCCGCATGGCGCGCTCGGTTGCGGTGGTCAGTTGCCGCGAGGGCGAGCGCCGCTATTCGATGTCGGTCACCGCGGTCGATTCGCTGTCCGCGGACCCGCCTTCGCTGCTGATCTGCATCCATCGCAATGCCTCGATCTACCCGGCCCTCAATGCCGGGGTGGATTTCTGCGTCAACCTGCTGGCGGCCGATCATCGCGACATTGCTGTCGATTGCAGTGGCCGGCTCAAGGGCGAGGACCGCTTTACCACGGGCCAGTGGGAGGCCGACCCGCTGGGCGTGCCTTTCCTGCGGGATGCTCAGGCAAACCTGATCTGCGAGCAGGACGGCCGTTTCGACTACGGCACCCACGCCGTCTTTATCGGCCGCCTGCGCGAAGTCCGGCTGGCCGGCGACGTGGCGCCGCTGGTCTATGTGGACGGCGCCTACTCCACCTCGGCGCCGCTGGCCAGCCTGCGGGCGGCGTGACGTGAACCCAGTGCCGGAGCCTGCGCGATGACCGCCAACGCCTTCGTTCCCGATCCCGCATCCGATCCCGTTTCTGATCCCGCCTGCGGCGGGGTCAACGCGGTATTGCCGCCGCTGGTCGTCGCCGACCCGGGCGCCTACCGTTGGGATGCCCGCTGCGACGTGGCGGTGATCGGCTTCGGCGCGGCCGGCGCCTGCGCGGCGCTCGAAGCCGCACGGGGCGGGCTCGACGTGATCGTGGCTGAGCGCTTCGAAGGCGGCGGCGCCAGCGCCAGGAGCGGCGGCGTGGTGTATGCCGGCGGTGGCACGCCATACCAGCGGGCCGCCGGCTACCGTGACACGCCAGAGGCCATGGCGGCTTACCTGCGGCAGGAGGTTGGCGACGCGGTCGGCAATGGCACGCTGCAGGCATTCTGCGAGCGCAGCACCGGCATGATCGCCTGGCTGGAGCAGCTGGGCGCGCGCTTTGCCGCCACCGTGCCGCCACGCAAGACCTCGTATCCCGCGCAGGACTACTACCTCTACTACTCGGGCAACGAGGCCGTGGCGGAGTACGCGCGCCACGCGGAGCCGGCGCCGCGCGGCCATCGCTGCAAGGGCAGCGGCATGTCCGGTCACGTGCTGTACGGCGTGCTGCGGCGCGCGGTGCAGGCGCAGGCCGGGGTGGACGTGATACGCCACGCGGCGGCGCGCCGCCTGATTGTCGATGGACGGGGCACCGTCATTGGCGTGGAACTCCGGCGCCTGCCGCCGGGCCGCCTGCAACGCCGGCATGCCCGCCTGGCGCGCTGGGCCGAGCGCCTGCACAACCTTTCCCCGGCGCTGGCCGATGCCTTGCGCCGGCGCGTGACGCAGCTGGAAGACGATTTCGCGCAGCCCTGTGCAGTGCGTGCCGGCGCCGTTGTGCTGGCCACCGGCGGCTTCATCTTCAACCCGGCCATGGTGGCCGCGCATGCGCCCAAGTACCGCCGCAACTGGCGCCTGGGCACCACCGGCTGCGATGGCAGCGGGATCCGCCTCGGCCTGTCGGTCGGGGCGGCGGCGCGCCACCTGGAGCGCGTTTCCGCGTGGCGCTTCATCAATCCGCCGTTCGACTGGGCACGTGGCTGCGTGGTCGACGCGCAAGGCGCGCGCATCGGCAACGAGGAAGTCTACGGCGCGCGGCTGGGCCACGCCATCTGCGAGGAGCACGGCGGCCGCGCCTGGCTGATCCTGAACGCCGGGCTGGCGCGCGCGGCCCTGCGCGATTGCGTCACCGGACGCCTTTGGGCCTTCCAGCGCGTGCCCGCCATCATGCTGATGCTGTTCGGCGCCACGCGTGCGCCGGGTATCGCGTTGCTGGCCGACAAGCTGGGCATGCCGCGCGCGGCATTGCTGGCGACGCTGGCTGCCTATAACGCGGCGGCGCGCGGCGAGCTGCCCGACCCCGCAGGGAAATCCGCGGCGATGTGCGCATCGCTGGAACGCGGGCCCTACCTGGCCATCGATATCTCCGCGCATAGCCGCGCATTTCCCTGTCCCGCCATCACCCTCGGCGGCCTGCGCGTGGACGAGACGTGCGGCCAGGTGCTGGCGGAAGGAGCCGGCGGCCAGGCGGCGCCGATCCCGGGCCTGTACGCGGTCGGCCGCACCGCGGTCGGCATCGCATCGAATCACTATGTGAGCGGCCTTTCGCTCGCCGACTGTATCTGGTCGGGGCGCAATGCCGGGCGCCATCTCGTTGCCCTGGCAGCCCTGGCAGCCCTGGCAGCCCTGGCGGACCAGCCGGGCCGCAATGAACACATCGACGAACACACCAAGGAGACAAGCCATGAGCAACCGAGTTGAAGGAAAGATCGCCATCGTCACCGGCGCCGCCAGCGGCGTCGGCAAGGAAGACGCCTTGCTGCTGGCGCGCGAAGGCGCGCGCGTGGTGCTGACCGACCTGAACGAGGCGGCCGGCCACGCCGTGGCGCGCGAGATTGGCGACACCGCCATCTTCGTGCCCCACGATATCGCCAGCGAAGCCGGCTGGCAGCAGGTCATGCAGCGCACCCAGGAGCATTTCGGCACGCCGGACGTGCTGGTCAATAACGCCGCGGTGCTGGCGCTGGGCTCGGTGGAGGACACCACGCTGGAGCAATGGCAGGGCATCATGCGCATCAATGCCGACGGCTATTTCCTGGGCTGCAAGTATGGCGTGGGCGCGATGAAGCAAAACGGCGGGGTCATCGTGAACATGTCTTCGGTGGCGGCGCTGGGCGGCATGAGCATGTTCTGCGCCTACAGCGCCAGCAAGGGTGCTGTCACCGCGCTCACCCGCAGCGTGGCGGCTTACTGCAAGCAGCGCGGCTACAAGATCCGCTGCAACTCCGTGCATCCGGACGGCATCCTGACGCCGATGACGGCTGCCCTGATGCAGGGCGCGGCCGACGCCCCGGCCACCCATGAGCAGGCGGGCGGCGATCCGATGCAACGCATGTGCCTGCCCGGCGACGTGGCAAACCTGGTGCTGTTCCTGGCCTCCGATGAGTCGCGCTACGTCAACGGCGCCGAGCTGCGCATCGACAATGCGCAGACCATCATGGGCATCGCCTGATCGCGGACATCATGGTGCAAGCGCAATTCCACCCGCTGCGCATCGCCCAGGTGGTGGCCGAAACCGACGAGGCAAGCTCGCTGGTGTTCGAACTGCCCGAAGGACTGCGCGATACCTTCGCCTACCGGCCAGGCCAGTTCCTGACGCTCAAGGTGCCGCTGGAGGGCGCCGCGCAGCAGCGCTGCTACTCGCTGTCCAGCAGCCCCCAGGTCGACAATGCGCTGCGGGTGACCATCAAGCGCGTGCGCGGTGGTCGCGTATCCAACTGGATCTGCGACCGGCTCGGGGCTGGCGACACGGTTGACGTCATGCCGCCCGCGGGCGTGTTCACGCCCCGCAGCCTGGATGGCGACCTGCTGCTGTTCGCCGGCGGCAGCGGCATCACGCCGGTGCTGTCGATCGCCAAGGCGGCGCTGCGCCATGATGGCGGCAACGTCACGCTGATCTACGCCAACCGCGATGAACGCAGCGTGATCTTCCGCGATGCGCTGCGCGACCTGGCCGCGCGCCACGCGGACAGGCTGCGCGTGATCCACTGGCTGGACAGCGTGCAAGGGCCGCCCTCGCAGGCCCAGCTCGAAGCGCTGGCCTCGCCGTGGGGCCACGCCGACTGCTTTATCTGCGGGCCGGGGCCGTTCATGGACGGTGCCCAGGCCGCCTTGCAGGCCCTTGGCGTGGCACGCGAGCGGATTCACGTGGAGCGCTTCGGCGCGCCGCCGCCCGCCGCAGGGCAGGCCGAAGAAGTGGCCCCGCCGGTTTCCGCTGCGGCTGCGCTGGAGGTGGAGCTGGATGGCGTACGCCACCGGCTCGACGCGCAGGCGGGCGAAACCGTGCTCGACGCCATGCTGCGCGCTGGCATCGCGGCTCCGAACTCCTGCCGCTCCGGCCTGTGCGGCGCCTGCATGTGCCAGGTGACGCACGGCGAGGCAACGCTGGGCGAGAACCATGTGCTTGACACCGCCGACCGCGAGGCCGGCTGGACCCTGGCCTGCCAGGCCCGCGCGGCCGGCAGCGAACTGCACCTGAAATTTCCCGACTGACATGATGACAACTGACACCATCGAAACCGCCCGGGGGTTGGCCGACGCCGCCAGGGCGGGGCAGGCCGTTCCCGCCACCATCCCGGAGCTGGTACGCACGGCCGCCGCGCGCCACGGCGCGCGCATCGCCATCCAGGAGGATGGGTTGCGGCTCAGCTTCACGGCGCTGGACGCGCTGCGCGCGGAGGCGGGACGGGCGCTGCTCGCGCTCGGCGTGGTGCCTGGCGACCGGGTCGCCGTGTGGGCGCCCAACCTGTCGGAATGGATCGTCGCCGCCCTGGCCACGCACAGCATCGGTGCGGCGCTGGTGCCAATCAATACCCGCATGAAGGGCATGGAGGCCGGCGCGATCCTGGCCGACAGCGGCGCGCGGGTGCTGTTCTGCATCGACGACTTCCTCGGCGAGAGCTATCCGGAAATGCTGGCGCCGCACCGGCCCGCCACGCTGGAGCGCGTGGTGGTGCTGCGCGGGCGCGTGGGGCGGCAGATGGCGCCGGATGAGCTTGCATGGGCAGACTTGCTGGCCCTGGCGCCGCGGACCAGCGAGGCGGAGTTCCAAGCTTGCGAGCGTGCCGTGACCGGCGACTGCCTGATGGACATCATGTTCACCTCGGGCACCACCGGCCGCCCAAAAGGCGTGATGACCGCGCATGCGCAGAACCTGCAGGCCATCCATGGCTGGGCCTCGATCACCGGCGTGGAGGCCGGCGACCGCTACCTGATCGTCAATCCCTTCTTCCACACCTTCGGCTACAAGGCCGGGTGGCTGGCGGCGCTGGTCAGCGGCGCCACCATCCTGCCGCACCTGGTGTTCGATGCCGAGGCGGTGATGACCCGCATCGAGAACGAGCGCATCACGGTGCTGCCCGGCCCGCCGACGCTTTACCAGACACTGCTGAACAATCCGCGCTTGCGGGAATTCGACCTGTCCTCGCTGCGCGTCGCGGTGACCGGCGCGTCGGCGATCCCGCCCGTGCTGATCCAGCGCATGCAGCGCGAACTGGGCTTTCGCGAAATCTTCACCGGCTATGGCCTGACGGAATCGTGTGGGTTCGCCACGCTGACCCGCGCCGGAGACGATGCCGATCTCGTGGCGCTGACGTCGGGCCGCGCCATGCCCGGTGTCGAACTGCGCTGCCTGGATAGCGACGGCCAGCCGGTGCCGGCAGGCGAACCCGGGGAGGTGGCGGTGCGCGGCTACAACGTGATGCGGGGCTACTTCCAGCTGCCGGAAGCCACCGCGGAAGCGATCGATGCGGGCGGCTGGCTGCGCACGGGCGATGTCGGCACGCTGGACGTGCGTGGCAACCTGCGGATCACCGACCGTATCAAGGACATGTTTATCGTCGGGGGCTTCAATTGCTATCCGGCCGAGATCGAGAAGCTGCTGGTGTCGCATCCGGCGATTGCGCAGGTGGCGGTGGTAGGCGTCCCGCACGAGCGCCTCGGCGAGGCGGGGAAGGCTTTTGTGGTGCTGCGGCATGGCAGCAAGGTTGGTGCCGATGAGCTGATTGATTGGGCGCGGCGGCATATGGCCAACTATAAGGTGCCGCGGGAGGTGGTGTTTGTGCAGATGCTGCCGACTAGTGCGGCTGGGAAGATTCTTAAGTATCGGTTGAGGGAGGGGTGATGGGAGGTTGGATTTGGGCTTCTGGCTGCTGATGCAGAGTGGCGTGGGTGGGCGGGGTTTTAGCGCTTCTAGCTGCTGTCGCGGCTGTGCGGGGTTGGCCGTTTTCGCACACGGAGGTGTCACTTTTCTTTACTCGTAAAGAAAAGTAACCAAAAGAAAGCGATCCTTGCAGGAGGCTGGCGTGTCAGGGTTGCGTAGCCCAATGGTTTCGTCGTCAGGCCCCGGGTTCTAGTGGCCTCATGCCGTTACCAATTCGAATGGCCACGATCCCGTCAATGACACTGGTTCCGTAGTAAGGCCCCCGGTAGCGGCTCCCTGCCCATTCGCCCATCTGCCGGTACCGGCTCGGAGCATCACGATCCATCACGCCGTAACGGTTTCGTGGTGGGGTGGGCGCGGTGAAGAAGTTCTTCGTCCTAGCATTCCGGTGCCACCGCGCCCACGACAAAAATGGGGGGCCTGCAACTTCGTGGTGCTCGCAGAAAAAACGGCAACGAAGTTGCCAGCGTCTCAAGCTTCGTCGTGGGCGCGGTGGCACCGAATTGATAAGCCGATGACCTCACCACCGCGCCCACCCCACCACGAAACCGTYACGACGTGATGTGTCGTGACGATTCGCGCCGGTAACGGCAGATGGGCGAATGGGCTGGAATTCCGCTACCGGGGGCACCACCACGAATCCCTGGGCATTGGCCGGGTCGTGGTGCTCTGAATCGGTAACGGCACGAGTCTGTTAGAACCCGGGGCCTGACGACGAAAC
>NZ_JBFTSG010000082.1:0-29917 GCF_056399885.1 Cupriavidus sp. 01L45
CCGTACTCCTCCGCCACGGTGATGCCGAGCACGCCGAGATCGCCCATCTTCTTCCAGGCGTCCATCGGGAACTGGTCGGTGCGGTCGATCTCCGCGGCGCGCGGAGCGAGTTCGGCCTGCGCCCAGTGTACTCCTCCGCCACGGTGATGCCGAGCACGCCGAGATCGCCCATCTTCTTCCAGGCGTCCATCGGGAACTGGTCGGTGCGGTCGATCTCCGCGGCGCGCGGAGCGAGTTCGGCCTGCRCCCAGTTGCGCACGGACTCGCGCAGCATCTCGATGTCTTCGCCCAAGTCGAACTTCAGGCCTGGCAGGTCGGTCATGGCGGTCTCCTGATTCGGTTCTGTTACTCGTGTTTTACGGGTTTCGCGATCTTGCGCCGCGATGGGTGATAGGTGATAGGTGATAGGTGATAGGTGTCAGACGTGGTCGAGCGTGCGCACCACGCACAAGGTCATCAGCATGGTGGCCACCGCCTTGCGCACGCCAGCGGTCTCGGTGAATACATCGCCCTGCGCCACGATCAGCGTGCGGCCGGGCTTGAGCACGCGGCCCACCGCTACCAGGCGCTCGCCCTTGGCCGGCGACAGCAGGTTGATCTTGTACTCCGCGGTCAGCCCCGCCTCACCCTCGCCAACCATCGACAGCGCCGCGTAGCCGCAGGCACTGTCGGCCAGCGCCCCCACGGCGCCACCGTGGAAGAAACCGTGCTGCTGGGTCACGCCCTCGGACCACGGCATGGCGATCTCGACCTCGCCGCGCGTCACCCGTGTCAGCGCCGCGCCGAAGGTGGTCATCAGGCCCTGGCGGGCGAAGCTGGTGGCGATCGCGTCCGCGCGCGCGGCCGGCAAGGAAGTGGATTCGACGGCGAGAGGCATGGGCTTTCCTTTTGTTCGCCGGCCGGCAACGCAGAGGCCCGGCGCGGACGATGGGCTGAGAAGCTATTCTATTTACGTTTACGTAAACGTCAATCAAATCCACCAAAGACCGAATGATAATGCCGCATCAGGCGCTTTTTGCCTCGTCCGCAGGGCCTTCCGCACCTGTCTGGGCCGCCAGCAGTGCCCGGCAATGCCGTTCATGCTGATCGATTTCCGCAAGCTGCGCCTGCAGGTCCTCGAGCTGGCGCTCCAGCGTGCCGCGATGGTGCGCCAGCGAGTGCAGGAAGCGCTCGAGCTGCGGTGCTGTGTCGCGCGGCGATTCGTAGAGATCCAGGATCTCGCGGATTTCGTTCAGCGTCAGGCCCAGGCGCTTGCCCCGCACCGTGAGCTTCAGGCGGGTGCGCTCGCGCCCGTTATAGACACGCTTACGCCCGCTCGGGCCTTCGCGCTCGGGCGACAGCAAGCCCTGGTCCTCATAGAAACGGATAGCGCGGGGCGTGACATCGAACTCGCGGGCGAGATCGGTGATGGTGTACGTCGGCGTGGCTGGCGAATCTGGCATGGTGACCCAGTAAAAAAGTGAACGGTCGTTCGGTACAGAATGAAGTTTTCGCTTAATATTGAAAAAGCCCGCTCCAGTTGACGTTAACGTTAGCGTCAACCAAAGCGGCTGGCAACCGTGGCGTGCATCGCCATTTTGCGACGGCTACCGTGACAACGAGAAAGCCCGCCTGCATGCGGCAGCGCATGCACAGGGCTTCGGACGAGAGAGAGACTCCCCATGAACGCACTCGAACACCAACTCCAATATCCGTTTGGCGACACCATGCCCGCAGGCGGCGCGCGGCAGGCAGTCGCGCCTGGCGTCTACTGGCTCCGCATGCCCCTGCCCTTCGCGCTGGACCACATCAACCTGTGGCTGGTACGCGACCGCATCGACGGCCAAGACGGCTGGACCATCATCGACTGCGGCGTCACCAACGACACCATCAAGGCGCACTGGGAAACCATATTCGCCAACGAACTCGAAGGCCTGCCGGTGCTGCGCGTGCTGGCCACGCACTGCCACCCCGACCACATCGGCCTGGCGCACTGGCTGTGCAAGCGCTGGGACGCACGGCTATGGATGAGCCTGGGCGACTATATGAACGCCCGCGTGATGGGTGGCGGGGGCGGCGTTGGCTCCAACGCCGGCGGCGACTTCGCCGCCAGCCACTTCGCCCGCCACGGCCTGACCGACCCCGACAGCCTGGAAAAGCTGCGCGCGCGCAAGAGCTACTACCCGTCGCTGGTGCCCGACCTGCCCACCCAGTACCGGCGCATGATGGACGGCGATATCGTCAATATCGGCACCGACCCCGCCAGGTCCGGCTGGCGCGTGATCACCGGCTTTGGCCATGCGCCCGAACACGTCGCGCTATACAACGCCGGCATCAATGTGCTGATTTCCGGCGACATGGTGCTGCCGCGCATCTCCACCAATGTCAGCGTGTTCGACATGGAACCGGAAGCCAATCCGCTCAAGCTATACCTGGACTCCCTCGGCAAGTACGAGCCGCTGCCCGAGGATGTGCTGATCCTCCCGTCGCATGGCAAGCCCTTCCGGAACCTGCATACGCGGATCAGGCAACTGCGCGAGCACCATGTAGACCGCCTGGCCGAGACGCGCGCGGCCTGCGCGGAAAAGCCGTGCAATGCGCATGACATCGTCGGCGTCATGTTCAAGCGGCAATTTGATATTCACCAGATGACGTTCGCGATGGGCGAAGCGCTGGCCCACTTGCACCTGTTGTGGCACGCGGGGGAAGTCAGCCGGGAAGTCGGGGCCGACGGCGTAGTCAGGTTCAGGATGTTGGCCTGACATCGGGGTCCCGGGCTAGGCATACGGACCGAAAACAGCATAGCCAACCGGCAGTAGCCATGTGGCGCGCCCGAAAGGCGGGCCGCCCCCCAGCGCAATGCGAAGCGAGCCATCAAGGTGTACCAGGCCGTATGGGGCGAGGGGGGGGCGCCCCATCCGGCGCGCCTTCTTTGCCTACTTTCTTGGCAAGACAAGAAAGTAGGTCGCCGCCCCGCAGGGGTGGTGAAACTGTCTTTGACTTTAAGCCTTTAACTTCGAAGTCAGCCAGCCGCAAACCGCGCCAAATACCCAACCCCCTCAACAGCCCGACTCCCATACCACGAAACCATCTCCCCATCGATCAGCAAAACCTCCTTCCCGATCTGCCGCTCCAGCGCATCCACATGCGCCTCGGTAAACCGATAAGGCTCACTGGAAAGCAAAACCAGATCAATCTCCCGCACCAGCCCCTCGCTCCAGCGAAAACTCGGATAGCGGGTGTCCGCCGTATTGGGCCGGCTGCAATCCCCGTCGACACAGGCTTCCGGCATGGCTCGCGCCGAAGGCCAGGTCTGCCAGTTGACCAACGCCAGCATGCGACTGATATAGGTATCCCTGGACACCGTCATCCACGGATCCTGCCAGATCGCATACAGCACCTTGCGCCCGGGCCAAATCCGGCCACGCACCTGCGCCAGCTCGAACTCCATCGCCTCGCATAGCGACTCAGCTTCGGCAACCCGGCCGAAAATGCCGCCAAGCAAGCGATAAAGCGCAAGATTATCCTCAGGCGCACACGGGTGAGTCACGATCACATGCGGAACGAACCCCCGGATCTCATCGACCGTCTCGCGGCGGTTCTCATCGATATTGACCACCACATGCGTAGGCGCCAGCGCCCTCAGGCGCTCAAGCTTGACATCCTTGGTGCCGCCCACCTTGGCAACGGCACGCACGGCAGGCTCGGGATGAATGCAAAAGCCAGTGCGCGCCACCACCTGCGGCCCCAGCCCCAGCGCAAACAACAGCTCCGTCACCGATGGCACCAGCGAAGCGATACGCACCTCCCCGGCAGCGGGGCCATGCAAGACGCCTGCGGCATCCTGCCAGGTCATGACTGCTTGTCCTGGCTGCGCGGCTTGCGCGGCGCGCGCGAGAAAAGCGCATCGTAAAGCCAGCGCGGCATCAGGTGCAGGATGGACGCCACCACGCCCATCTGCCACGGCAGCACGGCGAAGCGGCGGCCTGCGGCAATGGCACGCACCGCCTTGCGGGCGAATACGTCGGCATCCATCAGAAAAGGCATGCGATAGGGATTGTGCTCGGTCATCGGCGTGCGGATATAGCCGGGTGCGATGGTGACCACGCGGATGCGCTCGCGGCGCTGTTCCAGGCGCAGGCTTTCGAGCAGCTTGATCACGGCGGACTTGGAGGCGCTGTAGGCGCCGCCGCCGGGCAGCCCGCGCACGCCGGCCACGCTGGCAATGCCGACCAGCGTGCCCCGCCAGCCGCCGGCGCCGGGAGCGCGCTCGCGCATGGGCTGCATGAACGGCTGGAAGGTAGTGAGCACGCCGAACCAGTTGGTGTCCATCACCATGCGGAAAGCTTCAAGATCCTCGCGCTCGCTGGCCACGGTGCCGACCGATACGCCGGCGTTGGCGATCACCACATCCGGACAGCCAAAATGATCGAGGAAGTCCTGAGCGGCGAGCTGCATGGCGGCGGCATCGCGCACGTCCGCGGCATAAACGCGCACGGCGTTGGGGTTGGGCAGGCTGCGGGCAAATTCGCGCAGCACGTCTTCGCGCCGGCCAACCAGTCCGAGGATGGCGCCCTGCGCGGCGTACTCGCGCGCCAGGGCCTGGCCGAGTCCGCTCGACGCGCCGGTAAGAAAGACTTTCAGTGCTCGCATCGGGTGGGTCCTGGGGAAACTGCAACACTGTTCATGCCGACAGCCCCATCCCGGCGCGGGCCGGACGCCGCTGCGCCACGCCGGCGCCGGCGGTGCCGGTCGACCGCTGGCGGCCAGGGCTGGCCGCCGCAGGGAATTTACATCTTCTTGTCGCGGACCTGGCCGACAAGGTAATCCAAGGTCTGGATGGCCGCGCCCTTGGTGCCGGCGATGGACGGCGAGGTCACGTACTTGCCCTGCACCACGATGGTCGGCACGCCGTCGATCTTGTAGGCGTCCGCGATCTTGTTGGCGCGTTGCGAGTTGGTGGTCACGGAGAACGAGTTGTAGGCGTCGAGGAACGCCTTGCGGTCAATGCCGTTCTTGGCCATGAAGTCGGCGATCTCGTTCGGGTCCAGCATGCGCTTGCGGTCGACGTGCATGGCGCTGAAGACCTTGCTGTGCATGGCGTCAAGCTTGCCGAGGGATTCCAGCGCATAGAAGATCTTGGTGTGCGGCAGCAGGTCGTCGCGGAAGGCCACCGGCACGCGCTTGAACACGACGTCCTTGCCTTGCTTGCTCACCCAGGCTTCCAGCTCGGGCTCGAARTCGWAGCAGTGCGGGCAGCCGTACCAGAAGAACTCGGTCACTTCGATCTTGCCCGGCGCGACGGGCTGCGGCGCTTTCAGGACCTGATATTCCTTGCCCGAGGTGGGCGTGGCTGCCTGGGCAGGTGCGGTCATCAGGAAACCGGTCACAGCGACCAGCGTGGCGAACAAGGTGGCGAGTTTCTTCATATGGCGCGGCTTTCGAAAATGGGCAATGAGCGTATGACAGCGGCGGGGCGTTCCGGTTCAGCGAACGCCCCGGGTTGTTACTGCTTGGTAAAACGGATCACCGAAGCTTCGAAGCCCGACGACTGCAGCCGGTCGCGCGCGCGGTTCATATCTTCGATCTTGTTGAACGGCCCCAGGCGCACGCGATAGAGCTTGACACCATTGACGTCGCGCTCGGTCACCTTGGCCTCGAAACCCTGCATGGCCAGGTTGGCCTTCTGGCGGTCAGCGTCGTCCTGCGAACGGAAGGCGCCCACCTGCAGCAGGTAGCCGACCTTGTTGGCATCGGCCTGGGCGATCTCGGCGATCGGGTCGGCGACGGGCTTCTCGGCCGGCTTCTCGGCGGCCTTTTCCGCCGGTTTCTGCGCGGGCTTCTCGGCCGGTTTTTCCGCGGGCTTCTCGGTCGGCTTCTCGGTCGGCTTCTCAGCCGGTTTTTCGGCGGGCCGGTTGGCGGCCACCGGGGGCTGGCGCTCAGGCGGCTTCACCGTGGGCGCCGGACCGGCGGGCTGCTCGGGCTCGGCGGCAGGCCCGACGGGCTTGGCCGGCGTCTTGCTCCACAGCGGCTTGTTGGGATCCGTCGGGGCTTCCTGCGCCGGGGCCGGCAGGTTGCTGACGATATTGCCGGGCTCGGACGGCTTCTGAGCGCCCTTTTGCTGGAATGGCGCCGGCGACTTGGTGATGTACAGGGCGACCACTACCGCGATCGCCAGGCCGACGATCAGGCCCAGCACCAGTCCCAGGAACGTACCTCCGCGCTGCGGGGCGCGGCTGGCATTGCGCAGGGCGCGCTTGCGTTGCTGTTGCATGAATTCCTCTAGCGTGATGGCGCGATTATAGAGCCTGCGCCAATCCCGGCATCACTGTCTGTGGTCAAGACGACACGCTTGCCCGTGCCAGGGGGGGAGCCCCCGGCGCGGGGCGTTTACATCCGTTGCGGCGCCGAGACACCGATCACCGCCAGCCCGTTGCGCAACACCTGCCGCGTCGCGGCCAGCATCGCCAGACGGGCCAGCTTGACGGCCTCGTCATCCACCAGCACGCGGTCGGAGTTATAGAAGGCATGGAAATCGCCCGCCACGTCCCGCAGGTAGAAGGCGACCGCGTGCGGCGCCAGTTCGTCCGCCGCCGCCGCCAGCATGTCCGGGAAATCGGCCAGGCGCTGGCCCAGCGCGAGCGCCTGCGGGGTGGCATCGGGGCCGGTCACGGGCGCCAGGTCGGCGCCGGCCAGCGCGGGAAGCTTGGCTTCCCAGTCGGCGCCGCCCCAGGATTCGAAGATCGAGCAGATCCGGGCATGGGCGTACTGCACGTAATACACCGGGTTCTCGTCGTTCTGCTTGAGCGCGAGGTCGACATCGAAAATGAATTCCGTGTCCGCCTTGCGCGACAGCAGGAAGAAGCGCACCGCATCGCGCCCGCGCGTGAAGTGCTCGGGCCAGTCCGCCACGCCGGCTTCCAGGCAGCCGCGGATGGTCTCGCCGCCTTCCGCGCCGTTGCTCCATTCGATCAGGTCGCGCACGGTCACATAGGAACCGGCGCGCTTGGAGATCTTGACCTCCTCGCCGTTCTTCATGACGGTGACCATCTTGTGCAGGATGTAGTCGGGGTAGCCCACGGGGATGCCGATTTCCAGCCCTTGCAGTCCCGCGCGCACGCGCGCGATGGTGCCGTGGTGGTCGCTGCCCTGCACGTTGATGACCTTGGTGAAGCCGCGCTCCCACTTGCTGGTGTGGTAGGCCACGTCCGGCACGAAGTAGGTATAGGTGCCGTCGCCCTTGCGCATGACGCGGTCCTTGTCGTCGCCGTCGTCGGTGGTGCGCAGCCACAGCGCGCCCTCGTTCTCGTAGGTCTTGCCCTTGTCCACCAGCGATTTCACCGTGGCCTCTACCTTGCCGTCGCTGTAGAGGGACGATTCCAGGTAGTAGCGGTCGAACTTGACGCCGAACGCCCGCAGGTCGATGTCCTGCTCGTTGCGCAGGTAGGCCACGGCAAACTTGCGGATCGACTCGATGTCCTCGACGTTGCCGGAGGCCRTCACGGCGTCGCCGTCGGATGCGCGCACGGTCTTGCCGGCCAGGAAGTCGGCGGCGATGTCGGCGATATAGTCGCCGTTGTAGGCCGATTCAGGCCAGCCGGCATCTCCCGGCTTGAGGCCGCGGGCACGCGCCTGCACGGAGGTCGCCAGGGTCTGGATCTGCACGCCGGCGTCGTTGTAATAGAACTCGCGGTGCACGGCGAAACCCTGCCAGTCCAGCAGGTTGGCAAGCGCATCGCCCAGCGCCGCCTGGCGGCCGTGGCCCACGTGCAGCGGACCGGTCGGGTTAGCCGAGACGAACTCGACCAGCACCTTGCCGCGCGCGCCCTGCTCCTGGGCACCATAGCGGTTGCCCTGCTCGAGCACCGCGCGCAGCACGTCGGCCTTGGCGGCCGGCGTCAGGCGCAGGTTGATAAAGCCGGGACCGGCAATCTCAAGCCCGGCCACCAGGCCGGCGGTACGCGCATCGGCCTTGACCGCATCGACAATCTGCTGGGCCAGCTCGCGCGGGTTGCGCTTGAGCGAGCGGGCAACCTGCATGGCGAGGTTGCAGGCCAGGTCGCCGTGGGCGGCCACCTTGGGGCGTTCGAAGGTGGCAGCGGGCAGGGCGGCGTCGGCCGGAGCGAGTGCGCGCACCGCGTCGTTGAACGCAGCGGCAAGGTTGGTGGTCTGAACTGGCAGCATGGATGTCGTGGCCCTGAGGCGGTTGTCTGGTGCCGCCGCGGCGGTCCGGAAGCGGCGGCACCGTCACGGGCGGCATGTGGAGGCCGCGCCGCGTGGCAGGCAATGAATTGCAGAACGCGGAATTTTATCAGGTGCTATGCTGACATCATGCAGCGGGCCTGAAACCGGCCGTTGCGCCCCCTGGACCGAGTCCCGGACAAGCCGCGCGGTCATGTACTTCGCTGTACGCCAAGGAAAGGATAAATCATGCTGATCACCTTCAAATCCCACGCGTCGCAAGACCTCATCATGATGAGGGATCTTGCCGTCACGCTCCTGGGGATTATCGGCAAGCACCTGGGAGAGCGCGGGGTGATCACCACCGAGGAACTGCCCCGCTGCATCCACAAACTGGAAGCCGCGGTGACGGACGCCAAGAAGGTGCACCCGGCCGAGTCGTCGGTATCACCGGGCAAGCAGGAGGAGGACCAGGAGGAGGAGCCCTTGCACCTGGGCCAGCGGGCCTACCCATTCCTCGACATGCTGCGCGCTTCCCTGCGCGAGAACACCGAGGTCATGTGGGGCGTGTAGGCGCCGCACCGGACCTGAACAGCCCATAGTAGCGGAGGCAGGCGCCGCCTGGCGGCGCCCCCGCCGCGGCAGTGCCCTTGCCGCCGGCACCCTTTCCGCTGGCGGCGCATTCTAGCTTCGCCCTCGCACCGCCTCCCCCCTCCGCCCGAAATCCCGGATTGACATAAAAATGGCCCGGCCAATGTTCCTGGCCGGGCGCGCCGGATCAGGGAGTCGATCCGGAAGGGGGAAGAATCGCTTTATTCGATGAGGCGCATGAATCACTAACGGCGCCGGATTGCTAGCCCTTGACCAGCAAGTCCGCAAGTTCGTCCGCGTGCTCTTCCTCGACTGCAAGGATTTCTTCCAGCATGCGGCGCGTGGTCGGATCGCGATCGCCCATGTACTGCACCATCTCCCGATAGCTCTCGATGGCAATACGCTCGGCCACCAGGTTTTCCCTGATCATGTCGGTCAACGATCCGGCCTCGACGTATTCGGAGTGGCTACGCGCCGACAGGGTGTCCGGCGAAAAATCGGGCGCCCCGCCAAGCTGTACGATGCGCGCCGCGATGCGGTCGGCATGGCCCTGTTCTTCGTCGGAGTGGACCTTGAACTCGGCGGCAACCGGCTCGGCGTGAATTCCCTTGGCCATGAAGTAGTGGCGCCGGTAGCGCAGTACGCAGACCAGTTCGGTGGCCAACGCCTCGTTGAGGAGCTTCAGCACGGTAGTGCGGTCCGCGCCGTAGTCCTGCGTGACGGCGCCATCCTCCATATGCTTGCGGGCGCGCTCGCGCAATGTCTTGACGTCGGACAGGAAGCCGCCGCTCACGCCTTTCTCGTTCCGGGACTGCTGGTTCTTGCCTTTGCCGACGGCGGGCTTCTCTGTAACCGGGGTGTCCATGGCGATCATGCTCCTGTGGGATTGGGGGAATGGGCTCTGCCAGGCCTGCGCAATTACGATGGGCTTCGACCTGTTTCAGTGCGTGCTTCGGTGCGGTCGGACGCGGCGCATCAGTCCTCTCTGTTGCGTCCGTTGGCAGCCAGCAGCAAACCGACGAATGCGCCCACAGCCGCTGCTATGCCGATCGCCTTCAGTGGCGATGCAGCCACGCTCTGCTGAACGCCGTCCACGGCGTGGTCGACGCGCTCTCGTGCCCGGCTTGCGCCATCCAGCGTGGCGCGGCGCAGGTGGCCGCCCAGTGCACGCGTGCGCTCATGCAGCCGGCGTCCTGCCTGCACGGCTTCGGACGAGCCTTCGCGCCCCAGCACTTCCATGGTTTGCTCGAGTTGCGCGATCAGTGCCCTGACCTCGCCGGCAACCGGCCCCGCAGCATCGCGGGTATCGCGCGCGGCATGCCTGATCTGGCGGACCGTGCTCTCGGCACTATCGGCCAGGTGGTTCACTTCCTTTCGGACCTTCGGGTTGTTGGTCAGCATCGTCTTATCTCCGTTTCGTCTGAGGACGCTCTGTGATTCCGTTCGTGCTGTGCTCCGCCTCCGCCTAGCGCCTGACCAGGCCGATCACGAAGGTCACAAGGGCGACCACCAGGAAGATGAAGAACAGGATCTTGGCGATTTCGACCGCGCCTGCTGCGATGCCCCCAAAGCCGAACACGGCGGCAATCAGGGCGATGACAAAGAACACGACTGCGTAGTGCAACATGGTGATGGCTCCCTAAGTGAATTGCGCTACCGCGCCACGCGGCGCGGGCCTGGCAAGTGGCAGCACCTGGCGCCTGGCTATTTCACCGCTTTGAACACGGTCACGCCCAGGACAAGGAACAGTACGAACAGCACCAGGAAGATGAAGAACAGGATCTTGGCAATGCCGGCGGCGCCGGCAGCGATACCTGTAAATCCAAGCAGGCCGGCGACCACGGAAACCACAGCGAAAATAAGCGCCCATTTCAGCATTGACGTTCTCCCTCTTCCCTCGCTGGCTTGCGCGAGACCGCGCAAGGTCATGGCTACATGGTAGAAACCGCCTCGCCGCGCAGACACCGATGGCGCACCGATTCCCTTGTCAGCCAATTCCTACAGGATCCGGATTGGCGCGGCCTCGCGCGCAGCGGCCGCGCACTGCAGGTTGACCGGGGGCCGTCGATGTGCTTCCATCGACGCCGACAGGGTGCATGCCTGGCCCGGACCTCGCCCCGCGCCACGCGGCGCGGGAACGCCCACCGGCCAGGCACCCGTTTTCGGGAAACGACAATGTTCAAGCAGTCAATGTTGCGCTCCACTTTGCTGCTAGCGGGCGGCATCGTGCTTACCGTAGTGGTGCTGATCGCCTCCGAGGCGGGCAACATCCGCTTGCGACAGGGATATACGCAGGTGATCCAGTCGCAGCAGGTGCAGGGCCAGATCACCGCACTGCTTGGCGAGCTGGTCAATGCCGAGGCGGGCCAGCGCGGCTTCCTGCTGACAGGCAAGGAGAGCTACCTGCAACCCTATTACCAGGCATTGCCCCGCATCAATGCGCTGATGAGCGCACTGCGCAACCGCTACGCGGACGACGCGGAAGCGCTCCAGCTGTTCACGCAGGCGTCTACCGCCGTCAACCGCAAGCTGACCGAGATGGACCTGACGCTGATCTACGGCAAGCGCGACGTGGAAGTGGCGCTGGACCTGGTGCGCACCGACTTCGGCAAGCAGACCATGGACAACGCGCGGCGCGGGCTGGAGGCACTGCTCCAGCGCGAAGCCGGATCGGTGTCGCAAAGCCTGGAGTATGCCGACCGCGACCTCGCGCTGTCGCGTTACGGCATTGGCCTGCTGACCGCCATCAATATCGTGCTGCTGATCGTGGTGGGCTTGCAGCATTCGCGGCGCATGGCGGTATCGGAAGCCGCGCGCAGCGAGCTGGAAGAAGAAAGCGCGCGTCTGGACAGCATGGTGCGCGCGCGCACCCGCCAGCTATCGGCACTGGCCTCTCACCTGCAACGTGTTACCGAGGACGAGAAGACGCGGCTGGCGCGCGAGCTGCACGACGAACTCGGCGCCATCCTGACCGCCACCAAGCTCGATATGCACTGGGTGCGCCGCCGCATACAGGAATCCCATCCCGACGTGGCGGAAAAACTCACCCGCGTGATGCTGCATGTCGACCAGGGCATCCAGATCAAGCGGCGCCTGATCGAAGACCTGCGCCCCACGGTGCTGCTCAACCTGGGCCTGAAGGAAGCCATCGGCCAGTTGGTGGAGGAGGTCGCCGCGCGCAACCAGTGGGACTCGGATGTGCAGCTTGCCGAAGCGGTGCCGCCGCTGCGCGACGACGCAGCCATCGCGCTTTACCGTATCGTGCAGGAGTCGCTGACCAACGCGAGCAAGTATGCCGATGCCAGGCGCGTGGCCATTACGCTGGATTGCGCCGACGGCGTGCTTCTGCTGACCGTGAGCGACAACGGGCGCGGGCTGCCGGCGGACTTCGAATCGCGGCGCAGCGTTGGCCACCACGGCCTGCTGGGCATGGAGCAGCGCGTGATTGCGCTGGGCGGCACGCTGGACATCCGCTCGGAGGCCGGCGCCGGCGTGACCATCCGGGTCGAGGTGCCGCTCACCGATGCCATCGTAGCGCCGCCGCGCGAGGAAGATGACGATTTCGGCGATCATGAGCCTGAAAGTGCGCCGCCGGATACGCCGGTGGTCGCCCCGGCGAGCATGGCCGCAAGCACGCCAGCCGGCACACCCACGGCCACGCCCGGCGGCGAGGCGCCGCGCCAGCAGGGCCAGGATACTGGGCCGTAATACGGCCAGCCAAAGCAAAAAGGGGCCCCGCGGAGCCCCTTTTGCTTTGCCGTGCCCGTCCGGGCGCAGCGATTCGCGCCTTACATTTTCTGCTTGGTGCTCTCGGCGGCGCCTTGCACCTTCTCGCCGCCCTTTTCGATATCCTTGCCGGCGCCGGCCATCGTGTTGCAACCGGTCACCAGGACGACAACCGCCAGGGCACACAGCGCCATCAGCTTTCTCATGATCTTCTCCTTGCTCTAGGTTGACGCGGCATGGCCGCGATAGGGACTACCGGTACTGCCGGACTGATCTGATGCGTCATCCAATGCCACCGTCCCAAGACAAGAACGCGAACAATTCAATCGCCCGACTGCGCGTATTCCTCGATGACGCGGAACACCTGCTCAAGTTCGAGCGACTTGTCGAAAAAATAGTCCGCCCCGGCCTCGGTGCACTGGCGCCGGTAAGTGGGCACCTGGGCGTGATTGGTGTACACGATGCGGATGCCAGATGCGTGGGTCTTCTGCATGGCACGAAGTACATTGATGCCATTGCCTTGCCGCAATTGCAGATCGACGATGACGACCTCGTACTTGCCCGCCTCGTAGAGGCGCAGCGCCGAGCTTTCGGTATCCGCCCAATCGACAGTCTCGACAAACGGGAATGCGCTCAGGTATTCAAGCAACATACCTCGCAAGACCGCCGAGTCCTCGATTAGCAGGACCCGCAGCGCTCGATACGAAGGGGCTGCGGCTTGATCCAACATGACTTAATGGTAGCAACAGAGTATGGAGAGAAACTATCGGCGTCCGTCCTACAGCGGCGCCGCGCGGGCGGGGGATTTCCGTTCCGGCAACGCCGCATCCACGGCTTGCAGGGCCACCGCGGGCGGCATCCGGAGGCGGGCCACGCAGGATAGCAAACGCAGGGGAATGGGCATCGCGCCCGCGCCGCCTACTCCACCAGACCGTTCTTGATGGCGTAGTAGGTCAGGTCGGCATTGGTCTTCATGCCCATCTTTTCGAGAATGCGCGAGCGGTACGTGCTTACCGTCTTGACGCTCAGGAACAGTTCCTCGGCGATCACCGAGACCGACTGGCCGCGCGAAAGCTTGCAGAAAATCTGGAACTCGCGCTTGGACAAGGTCTGGTGCAGCGGCTGATTGGTCGGCTTATCCAGCCCGCCAATGAGCAGGTCCGCCACGTTCGCGCTGACATAGCGCCGGCCCTGGGCCACGGTGCGGATCGCCTTGACCAGGTCGTCAGGCGCGCTTTCCTTGGTCAGGTAGCCGGACGCGCCGGCGCGAATCAGGTTGATGGCGTACTGGTCTTCCGGATAGGTGGAAAGGATCAGCACCGGAAGGTCGGGATGCCGCTGGCGCAGCAGCTTGAGCACGTCGATGCCATTGCGATCGGGCATCGAGATATCGAGTACCACGACATCGAACTCGAGCTCACGCAGGCGCGTCATCACTTCGTCGCCGCTGGCAGCTTCCCCTTCCACCCGGATATCGGGCTCGTCGGCAATGAACTGGCGCAGACCAGCGCGCACGATCTGGTGATCGTCGGCGATCAAAACGCGAATCATGGGATTCTCCCTGGGCATGGATGCCCCAGCTCTCGGGAGCGGCGGGGCTAATGCATTGTAGAGCTTGCAAAGCCGCGCGAATGTCGGTGTAAGGCTGACACGCCCGGTGCAGGCCGCGCGAACGAAAATGGGACGGGTTGAACCCGTCCCTTTCGTTCCAGCCCGGCCGCGCACCGCTCGGCGCGCTCCAGGCTTGCCGGCCCAGGCTTACTGGACCTTGGTCGCCGCGCCGGTATCGGCGGCCGCGCTGGTGTCGGCCGCGGCTTCGCCCTTCTTGCTCTTGGCGTGGCTGGTGTGCTTCTTGGTCTTGGCGGTGGGCTTTGCCTGCGCGCCGGTAGCAGCGTCTGCCTTGGCGTCCAGGCCGGCGTTCACGCCTGCGCCAGCCGCCGCACCCTTGTCTGCGGGCGCGCTGACCGCGGGCGCCGAGATGGCGCCGGTGGCACCAGCCTTCGCATCAACGCCGGTACCTTGCGCCATGGCCAGCGAGGAAGCGGCAGCGATCGAGAGAGCGGAAAGGGAGATCAGCAGTTTATTCATTGAGAGGCTCCTGGCAGTTTGCGCCGCCGCGAAACATTCGCTGCGGTGTTCACTTGATGTGAGCCCTCAGTCTAGGGATGCGGAGCCGCGCGGTCTGTTAGGAGATGTAATGCCTTGTAAGGAGTGGTGAAGAACTTACAAAGTCACATCGGCAGGCCCGGAGAAGCTTTTCCCTGCTTGCCCAACGGCTTGCGGCGGCGCGGGGGCACAAAACGCCGCCGCCGCCGCACGCATGCGGTTACAGGTTAGGCGCGAGCGCGCGCTCCAGCACGCTGCGTTCTTCGCCACGGCGCGCCACCATGTCGTCGAGCTGGTCCTGTCCGATCTTGCCCACGGAGAAGTACGTGGACTCCGGATGCGCCAGGTAAAAGCCGCTCACCGAGGCCGCGGGCGTCATCGCCAGCGAGTCGGTGATGCCCATGCCGATCTCGGCCGTATTGAGATAGTCGAACATCGGGCCCTTGACGGTGTGTTCCGGGCAGGCCGGATAGCCCGGGGCCGGACGGATGCCGCGATAGCTTTCGGCGATCAGTTGCTCGTTGGTCAGCACCTCGCCGGCGTCGTAGCCCCACAGATCCTTGCGCACGCGTTCGTGCAGGCATTCGGCGAAGGCTTCGGCCAGGCGGTCGGCCAGCGACTTGAGCATGATCGCGCTGTAGTCGTCGTGGTCGGCCTCGAACTGCGCTTCCTTCTTGTCCACGCCGATGCCGGCGGTGACGGCGAACACGCCGATGTAGTCCGCGACGCCGCTGTCCTTGGGCGCGACGAAATCGGCGAGGCACCGGTTGGGCCGCATCACGCCGTCGATCACCGGACGCTCGCTCTGCTGGCGCAGGTTGTGCCAGGTCAGCGCGACCTGGCTGCGGGTCTCGTCGGTGTAGATCTCGATATCGTCGTCGTTGACGGTGTTGGCCGGCAGCAGCGCCAGCACGCCGTTGGCCGTCAGCCAGCGGCCCTGGATCAGGCGCGACAACATGGCCTTGCCGTCCGAGAACACGCGGCGGGCGGATTCGCCGACGATCTCGTCATTGAGGATGTCGGGGAATTTGCCGGCCAGGTCCCAGGTCTGGAAGAACGGCGCCCAGTCGATGTAGTTGGCCAGCTCGGTCAGGTCGTAGTTGCGGAAGATGCGACGACCGATGAATTTCGGCTTGGGTGGCACGTAGGCGTTCCAGTCCACCGGCGTCTTGTTGGCGCGGGCCTTCGCCAGCGACACCATCGGCGTGGCCTTCTTGTTGGCGTGCTGGTGGCGGATGCGCTCGTAGTCGGTCTTCAGCTCGTCCAGGTACCTGGTCGCGCCCTCGTCGGACAGCAAGCTCGACGCCACGCTGACCGAGCGCGAGGCGTCCGGCACGTAGACCACCGGGCCTTCGTAGTGCGGCGCGATCTTGACCGCGGTATGCACGCGCGAGGTGGTGGCGCCACCGATCAGCAGCGGGATCTTCTTGATGCGGAAGTAGTCGTCGCGCTGCATCTCGGAAGCGACGTAGGCCATTTCCTCGAGCGACGGCGTGATCAGCCCGGACAGACCGACGATGTCCGCGCCCTCGACCTTGGCGCGCGCCAGGATCTCGTTGCACGGGACCATCACGCCCATGTTGACCACTTCGAAGTTATTGCACTGGAGCACCACCGAGACGATGTTCTTGCCGATGTCGTGCACGTCGCCCTTGACGGTGGCGATGACGATCTTGCCGCGTGCCTTGACGTCGCCGCCGGCCTCGGCCAGCAGGCGCTTCTCTTCTTCGATGTAGGGCAGCAGGTGAGCCACGGCCTGCTTCATCACGCGAGCGCTCTTGACCACCTGCGGCAGGAACATCTTGCCGGCGCCGAACAGGTCGCCCACGATATTCATGCCATCCATCAGCGGGCCTTCGATCACCTCGATCGTGCGGCCGCCGCGCGCTTCCACGTGCTGGCGCACTTCCTCGGTGTCTTCCACGATGAAGGTGGTCAGGCCATGCACCAGCGCGTGCGACAAGCGGTCGGCCACCGGCACCGGATTCTCCGGGGTGCCGCGCCACAGCAGGTTTTCTTCTTTCTTCGCGCCGCCGCCCTTGTAGCGGTCGGCGATCTCCAGCAGGCGATCGGTACTGTCCTCGCGGCGGTTGAGCACCACGTCTTCCACGCGCTCGCGCAGTTCGGGGTCGAGCTGGTCGTACACGCCGAGCTGGCCGGCGTTGACGATGCCCATGTCCATGCCCGCCTTGATGGCGTGGTACAGGAACACGGTGTGGATGGCCTCGCGCACGGCATCGTTGCCGCGGAAGGAGAACGACACGTTGGACACGCCGCCGCTGACCTTGGCGTACGGCAGGTTCTGCTTGATCCAGGCGGTGGCCTCGATGAAGTCCACCGCGTAATTGTTGTGCTCCTCGATGCCGGTCGCCACCGCGAAAATGTTCGGGTCGAAGATGATGTCTTCCGGCGGGAAGCCGACTTCGTTGACCAGGATGTCGTAGCTGCGCTTGCAGATCTCGGTCTTGCGGGCAAAGGTATCGGCCTGGCCCTGCTCGTCGAAGGCCATCACCACGGAAGCGGCGCCATAGCGGCGGATCAGCTCGGCGTGATGACGGAACTGCTCCTCCCCCTCCTTGAGCGAGATCGAGTTCACCACGGGCTTGCCCTGCACGCATTGCAGGCCGGCCTCGATCACTTCCCACTTGGACGAGTCCAGCATGATGGGCACGCGCGCGATATCGGGCTCGGAGGCGATCAGGTTGAGGAACCTCACCATGGCGGCCTTCGAGTCCAGCATGGCCTCGTCCATGTTGATATCGATGATCTGCGCGCCGTTCTCGACCTGCTGGCGGGCCACCACCAGCGCCTCGTCGAACTGGCCGTTGAGGATCATGCGGGCGAAGGCCTTGGAGCCGGTGACGTTGGTACGCTCGCCGACGTTGACGAAGAGCGTGTCCTCATCGATGGTGAAAGGCTCGAGGCCGGACAGGCGCATCGGGCGCGACGGCAGGGTATCGTTGGTCATGGCTTGATCTTGTTCTGTGGGCTCGCGATGCATGTTCAGGCGGCGGCACGGTCGTCGCCGTCGCGGTACTGGCCAGGCCAGGCGCGCGGCTTCTTGCTGGCCACGCTCCGCGCGATGGCGGCGATGTGCTCGGGCGTGGTGCCGCAGCAGCCGCCCACCAGGTTGACCAGGCCGGACGCGGCGAACTCTTCCACCAGCGACGACGTGACCTCCGGGGTTTCGTCGAAGCCGGTATCGCTCATCGGGTTGGGCAAGCCGGCATTGGGGTAGCACGACACGGCCGCGTCGCAGATCTTGGCCAGTTCGGCGATGTACGGGCGCATCAGCGTGGCGCCCAGCGCGCAGTTCAGGCCGAAGGTGATCGGGCGGGCGTGGCGCAGGCTGTTCCAGAACGCTTCGACGGTCTGGCCCGACAGAATGCGGCCGGAGGCATCGGTCACGGTGCCGGAGATCATCACGGGCAGGCGCTCGCCAGTGTCCTCGAACAGCTGGTCGATGGCGAACAACGCGGCCTTGGCGTTGAGCGTGTCGAAGATGGTTTCCACCAGGAACACGTCTGCGCCGCCTTCCAGCAAACCCTTGCCCTGCTCGTAGTACGAATGGCGCAGTTCCTCGAAAGTCACGTTGCGCGCGCCCGGGTCGTTGACGTCCGGCGAGATGCTGGCGGTCTTGGGCGTGGGGCCGAAGGCGCCGGCCACGAAGCGCGGCTTGTCCGGCGTGCTGTACTTGTCGCAGGCTTCGCGCGCCAGCCTGGCGGCGACGACGTTCATCTCGTACGCCAGGTCCGCCATCTTGTAGTCTTCCTGCGCCACGGCCGTGGCACCGAAGGTGTTGGTCTCGATCAGGTCGGCGCCGGCGGCCAGGTACTGCTCGTGGATCTCGCTGATGACCTGCGGGCGGCTCAGCAACAGCAGTTCGTTGTTGCCCTTGACGTCGACATGGTGCCCGGCGAAGCGTTCGCCGCGGTAGTCCGCCTCGGTCAGCTTGTAGCGCTGGATCATGGTGCCCATGGCACCGTCCAGGATCAGGATGCGCTCGCGCAGCAGGGCCGGCAGGTTGGCCGCCCGGGTATAGGGGCGCGCGGGAGGAAGCGAGGCGGGACGTGGGGCGGCGCTCATGTGGGGCTCGACAGCAAGGGAAAAGAGTCCGATTTTATCAGTTGCATCAATGGTTTGCGGAATAACGGACCCGGGCAGGCCAGTGCGCGCGAAGGCGCTCGCGGGTTGCCGCATAGCACCGCCCGGCCCTACACTGGGGAACCTTCCCATTACCGAGAAGCCTTTCCCATGCAACACCTTAGTCCCGGCGACGCGCAAACCCTGCTCAGCGAATCGCCCGATGCGCTCTTCATCGATTGCCGCAGCGAGATGGAATACCTCTTCGTGGGACACCCGAAAGGGGCGCACAACGTGCCCTGGAACGATGGCCCGGACTGGGAGGTGAATCCGCATTTTGTGCAGTCGGTGAAGAAGCTGGCGGGGCAGGCGTCGGCCCGCCCTGTGCTGCTGATCTGCCGCAGCGGCAACCGCTCGACAGCGGCCGCGAGAGCGCTGGAGGGCGCGGGGTTCTCCACGGTCTACAATGTCCTGCACGGCTTCGAGGGCGACCTGGACGCCGAACGCCATCGCAATACGCTCAACGGCTGGCGCCATGCTGGCCTGCCCTGGGAACAATACTGAGAGACACTGGGAACGCCGGGGACCGGCGCCTTGAAAACGAGAAGCCCGCGCATTGCGCGGGCTTCTCGTTTCCGTTTCACTCGCCGGCCGCCCTTGAGCGAGGAACCGGCAGAGGCGGCTACAAGCCTAGTGCATCACCAGCGGCTGAACCATCACGGTGTCGAACTTGCCAAGGAAATCGTCCACCTCTTCCACCGACGGCTCGCTCTCGATCAGACGTTGCACGTCCGCGCGAAAGCTCTCGGCCATCTGGCCGCCGAGGAAAATCTCGCGTTTCAGGTTCTTGTCGACGATTTCATAGCCGCCAGAGGCAAGAGGCGCATGCTCGACATCCGCACCAAACTCGACAATGCAGTAATTGTCGCTGTTGTAGATCATTTGCATGGCATACCTCCTGGCTGTCATGGGTAAGCGGCGGGCCAATGATTCTTCCGATTACCGGCACACTGGCCGGTTGCCCTCCGCGATTTCACCTCCAAGCTGAGGGTGTTTGCCGTGTTTTCAAGATTCTTGCTTCGGCGAACCGCAGGAATTAAGCGTTCCCTCACTACATTGGGCAACGGCGCTGTCAGCAAGTTCTTGAGTTATGTTCGAAAGATATTGCTGGAAATTACCGGATATCGCATCAGGGCGCCTCGCACTGTGCCCCACAAGCCGCATTACCAAGGAAAGCGTCGAGCACTGCGTGAAAACGCTCGGCTTGTTCGAGATGGGCAAGGTGCGCCGCCCGGGGCAACACTTCCAGGCGCGCGCCGGGGATGGTCGCGGCAATCTCGCGCGCCATCTCCGGAGGCGCGCCCTGATCCTCCTCGCCGACTACCACCAATGTGGGGCAATGAATGCGTGCGATCGCCCCGGCCAGGTCGAATGCCATGATGGCCTGCCCCGATCCCACATAGCCATGCACGGGCGTGGACAGGATCATTTCGCGCACGCGCTGCGCCTCCTCCGGATGCGCGGCCCGGTACGGCGCGCTCAGCCAGCGCTCCAGCGTGCTGTCAGCCACGCCCGCCATGCCGTGCGCCTCCACGTGGCCGATGCGGTCATGCCACATCGGGTGGGCATCCAGCGGGGTACGGTTGACGGTATCCACCAGCGTAAGCGACAGCAACCGCTCCGGATACCGCACAGCCATCGTCTGCCCGATCATGCCGCCAACCGAGACGCCGACGAAATGCGCCTCCGGCACCGCCAGCGCATCCATCAGGGCGGCCACGTCGTCGGCCATGCGGATCATCGAATAGGCGCCGATCGGCGCATCGCTCTGGCCATGCCCGCGCAGGTCGTAGCGCAGCACGCGATAGCGCGGCGCCAGGTGGCGCGCGGTGGCGTCCCACAAGGTATGGTTGGCACCCAGCGCGTGCGCCAGGATCACCCACGGGCCATCGCCCCCGTCGATGCGAACCTGGAGGCTGATATCGCCCACGCTGACGCGGCGGGCCTCGGACGGTGGCTGGGTGGCGCTCATGGCAGGTCTCCGGAAGTTGAGCAAACGCGGTGAACCACGGCGGCAACCGACGCGCCACCGCTTGACGAATCATTGACGACTCATTGACGACTCAGCGCAGCGCTTCGCTGTCGCGGTAGACGAGTTCGATCTGGGTGCCGTCGGGCTCCGTCTGGCGCAGCTTCACCGGCATCCACTGCAGCGACTGCGCCAGCCACACCTCCACCCGCCGGCGATCGCCCGCATGCCGCGGCAGGCGCATGAAATGCTTGGCGTGTACCGCTCCGTGACCGGTGTCGACGTCCTCCTCTCCCACATACTGCACCTGCATCGGCTCCAGGTCACGCGTATCCGCCACCTCGAAGGTTTCGGTGACGCCGGGCGTGGCGTAGCGCTGCGGATTTCCGCGGACCAGCCCGACCAGTTGCAGGAATACGCTGAAGCGGTCCTGGCCCGCGGCGGGCAAGGGCACCTGCTTGTTGCGCCCCTCGAAGACCAGGGCGCCGGCGGCGCGGTCGAAGCGGGCCGCCTCGCTGCGGTTGCGGCGGTTCTCCTCATAGCGCTCCGGCGCCAGGCCGCGTTCACTGAGTGCGCCGCTGCTGTGGAAGTTGAAACGGAACCACAGCACCCGTGTTTCCACCGCAAGCAGATAGCGCGCTCCGTCCTGCTGCCAGCGGATGAGGCCATCCGGATTCTGTACGCCGTTGACGAAGCTGGCGTAGTGCAGCAGCCTGGACGGCGGCGGCGAATAGCGAACGCCGTCCGCCGGCAAGCCCGCGTCCGCAGCCGCGGGCGCGGACGCGGATGCGGCACCCTGCCCGGCCTGGCCGCCGGCGCTCGCCATGGCCGGGCCGGAGCCAGGCGCAGTCAGCAGCGTCGGCGCCTCCGCRGTGGCCGGCGTCTCAGGGTGGGATTCCGGGAGCGATTCGGCCGGGACGGGTTCTGGCGCTGCCTCCGGCCGCGGCGCGGCGGGCCGCTTCTGCACAACGGGTGCCGGATGCGACGGCGCTTTCGCGGCCGGCGGCTCCGGCGGCGGCAGCAGGATGGCCTCGATCGCCGGCATGGCGGTCGGGTCGCCCGGCGGGCCGGGAAGGTGCATCAGGCCCACCACCACCAACAGGTGCACCGCCAGCACGAGCGCAAGCGCGAGCGCCAAGCGCACGCGGCGCGAGGCGGGCTTGTCAGGAAAGGCCGTTCGGCCCGTTCGTCGGGCTGCCACCAAGATAACCAAGCTCCGAAGAAATCTGCCGGGCGATGTCGCGTACGTGACGATCGACCGTACCGCCCCATTCTGCATCGAATACGCTCTGCGCGCCGAGCACGATCAAAGCCATCGCGACATGGCCGTTGGCGTCGAACACCGGCATCGAGAATGCATTGATGCCCGGTAGCACGCCACCTTTGATGCGCGCCGCGCCATGCACCCGCACGTCCTCGCAGACCGCGTCGTAGTCGGCCAGCGAGCGCGGCAGGCCCGGAATATCGTCATGGCCGCGCTCGGCCAGTTCCCGTTCTACCAGCGGCCGCGTTTGTTGTTTCGGCAGATAAGCGCCATACAGGCGGCCGGTGGCGGAGTTGAGCATGGGCATGACATCGCCCAGGCGCAGGCTTACCGTAACCGGGTGGCTCGACTCCTCCCAATGCACGATGGTCGGGCCGTGGTTGCCCCACACGGCGATGCCGATGGTCTGGTCCATTTCGTCGCGCAACTGCGACAGAATCGGGCGGGCCTTCTTGACCGGATCCAGCCGGTTCAGTCCCGCGAGGCCAAGCTGCAGCGCGAATGGGCCCAGGTCGTAGCGTCCGCCCACCGGGTCCTGCGCCACCATGCCCAGCCGCTGGAAACTGACCAGGTAGCGGTGCGCCTTGGCCGGATTCATGTCGGCGGCGGCGGCCAGGTCGCGCAGCATCATGGCGCGCGGCGACGCGGCCAGCGCCTGCAGCAACTTGAAGCCAACCTCGATCGACTGGATGCCGGAACGCAATTTGGAATCGTCTTCTTCGAGTTCGGTCATGCGGCAACTTGCGGAAAAACGGTGAATAAGCCATGCACGAATCACATCCCGGAATAATACGGGCGAGACGATCACGCAGGTTGGAACCTAAATTTACTATAGCGAAATCGATTTACCAATTTTTAAACCGTCGGTAGACTTTGAACGCACTTTGAACACCGCTATACAGGCCGGGCGCTGATGCCATGACACCGCACCGGCCAACCCCGGCGCGGCAGCCGCCATGCAACGCACATGGCGCGACGCGGCCGACTTCTACAGGAGACAACGATGACCCGCCTTTTCCCCTTTTCCCTGCTGCCCGCACGGCAAGCCTGGCGCGCCTGCGCGGTACCGCTGCTTGCCACGCTGGCGCTGGGAGCCGCCCTGCTGCCCGCCCGCGCCGCGGACAACTGGCCCACCCAGCCGATCCGCTGGGTGGTGCCCTACCCGGCCGGCGGCGGCACCGACGTGGTGGCGCGCACGCTGGGCCAGGCCATCACGCCGGCACTCGGCCAGCAGGTGGTGATCGACAACCGGCCGGGCGCGGCCACCATCGTCGGCGCCGACGCCGTGGCACACAGCAAGCCTGACGGTTACACGCTGCTGACGGCCGATACCGCCACGCTGGCGGCCAATCCTTCGCTGTACAAGAAGCTGCCCTACAACGCCGACAAGGATTTCGTGCATGTGAGCATGGTGGCGCGCTTCCCGCTGATCCTGGTCGCCACGCCGAACTTCCCCGCACGCACATTGAAGGAAGCGATCGAGTATGTGCAGAAGAATCCCGGCAAGGTCAATTTCGCCTCGCCCGGCGCCGGCAGCCCGCACCACCTGGCCATGGAACTGTTCATGGACCAGACCAGGACGAGGATGACACACGTGCCGTACAAGGGCGCTGCCCCGGCGGTGCAGGACCTGCTCGCCGGCCAGGTGGAACTGATGTTTCTCGACCTGGCGTCCGGCCAGCAGAACGTCGCCGCTGGCAAGGTGCGCGCCCTCGGCGTGGCCACGCCCAAGCGCCTGACGGCGCTGCCCACGGTGCCGACGGTGGCCGAGGCCGGCGTGCCCGGCTTCGAGGCCTATGCCTGGCAAGGCGTGGTGGTGCCGGCCGGCACGCCCAAGCCGGTAGTGACGCGCCTGAACGCCGAACTGGTAAAGGCGCTCAAGAGCGCCGACGTGCAGAAGCGCTTCGAAGGCATCGGCGTGGAGCCGGTATCCAGCACACCCGAGGAATTCGCCCAGTACGCCCATGCCGAAGCCGAGCGCTGGGGCAAACTGATCAAGGCCAAGGGCATCACGGTAGACTAGCGGGCCGCTTTTTTCCTAACGCATTGCATACATGAAACTCGCCACCCTCAAGGACGGCTCGCGCGACGGCCAGCTCGTGGTCGTCTCGCGCGACCTGAAGACCGCCCACTACGTCAACGATGTCGCCGGCAAGCTGCAGAACGCGCTGGACGACTGGAACTTCTACGCGCCGCAGTTGCAGGACGTCTACGACGCCCTGAACGCGGGACGCGCGCGCCATCCGTTCGCCTTCGACCCCAAGGCCTGCATGGCGCCGCTGCCGCGCGCCTACCAGTGGGCCGACGGCTCGGCCTATGTGAACCACGTGGAGCTGGTGCGCCGCGCGCGCGGCGCCGAGATGCCGCCCGAGTTCTGGACCGACCCGCTGATGTACCAGGGCGGCTCTGACGACATGATCGGCCCGCACGACGATATCGTGTGCGCCAGCGAAGCCTTCGGCATCGACTTCGAAGCCGAGATCGCCGTCATCACCGGCGACGTGAAGATGGGTGCCAAGCCCGAGCAGGCCGCCGACGCCATCCGCCTCATCATGCTGGCCAACGATGTGTCGCTGCGCAACCTGATCCCGGCCGAGCTGGGCAAGGGCTTTGGCTTCTTCCAGAGCAAGCCGGCCACGGCGTTCTCGCCGGTGGCGGTCACGCCCGACGAGCTGGGCGAAGCCTGGCGCGAACGCCGCGTGCACCTGCCGATGACCGTGCACTGGAACAGCAAGAAAGTGGGCGCGCCCGACTGCGGCACCGACATGGTGTTCGATTTCGGCCAGCTCATCGCCCATATCTGCAAGACGCGCAATGTGCGGGCGGGCAGCATCGTGGGCTCCGGCACCATCTCCAACGTCGACCGCAGCAAGGGCTACTGCTGCATCGCCGAGAAGCGCATGCTGGAGATCATCGATGGCGGCCAGCCGGTCACCGGCTTCATGAAGTACGGCGACGCGGTCAAGATCGAGATGTTCGACGCGCAGGGCCGTTCGGTATTCGGCGCCATCGACCAGCTGGTGTCGGCCCCGCGCTAAGCCACCGCCGGTTCCATGACGATGCCCTGCGCGAGCATGGCAGCGATCTCCCGCTCCCCATAGCCACCTTCGGCAAGGAGCGCTCGCGTATCCTCCCCCAGCCGGGGCGACGGCCGCAGGTATTGCGCCGGCGTCTCGGACAGCTTCACGGGCAGCCCGATGGTCTTGATCGGGCCCGCCTCGGGATGCTGCTGCTCAACCACCATGCCGCGCGCGAGCGTTTGCGGGTGACTCAGGGCTTCGCCCACGGAGTGGACGGACCCGGCCGGAACCCCCGCCTCGTCGAACGCGGCCAGCCAATGCGCTGAGGACTGCGTAAGCGCTACTGCGCCAGCACGTGCTGGAAAAGCGGGACTTTGCGGTGAATGAAGCGCGCGCGAGAGAAACTTCCGTCGATTAGCAGAGACAGGATGGGGAGTGCTTATAATTGACCGACCGACCGGTTGACTAATTGCCGTCGACTATGCGCCGCCGCAGCGCAGGCTCCGGTGACGCCCCCCGGGCTGCGATGCGCGGCCCGGTCCCACCATGATCCACTATGGAATGGCCACCGCCATCGCTCCCCCCATGACCGCAATCCCTCCGCAAGATGCTCCGCAATCCTCACCGCTGCCCCAGCCCGACGCCGCGCCGTTGTCGCCGCGCTACGACCGCTACCGCGCGCTGACCCTGCGCAGGCATGGCCCCATCCTCGAAATCGTGATGGGCGCGGACCAGTCCGCCAACCGCAAGCTGGCCACCGCCGACGCCAACATGCACCGCGAACTGGCGGAAATCTGGCGCGACGTCTCGGCCGACCCCGAGGTGCGCGTGGCGCTGATCCGCGGCGAGGGCAAAGGCTTCTCCGCCGGCGGCGACCTGTCCCTGGTGGAAGAGATGGCCAACGATTTCGCCACCCGCACGCGGGTGTGGCACGAAGCACGGGACCTGGTCTACAACGTCATCAACTGCGACAAGCCGATCGTCTCGGCCATGCACGGCCCGGCAGTCGGCGCCGGGCTGGTGGCCGGGCTGCTGGCCGATATCTCGATCGCGGCCAGGACCGCGCGCATCGTCGACGGCCACACGCGGCTGGGCGTGGCTGCAGGCGACCATGCCGCGATCGTGTGGCCCCTGCTGTGCGGGATGGCCAAGGCAAAGTACTATCTGATGCTGTGCGAGTCGGTGAGCGGCGAAGAGGCCGAGCGCATCGGGCTGGTGTCGCTGACCGTGGACGAGGATGAACTGGTCGAGCGCGCCTTCGACGTGGCGCGCCGGCTGGCCGCCGGGTCGCAAACGGCGATCCGCTGGACCAAGTACGCGCTCAACAACTGGCTGCGCATGGCGGGCCCGGCGTTCGACAGTTCGCTGGCGCTTGAATTCATGGGCTTTGCCGGCCCCGATGTACAGGAAGGCGTGGCGAGCCTGCGGCAGAAGCGGCCGCCGAAGTTCGATTGATGCAGTTCGACTAATGTAGTTCGACCCCGCAGCCGGCACCGCCGGCTGCCGACCCCCGGAGACGAAACGATGTTCGGCCAGATCCCAGATTTCACCAACGGCTTCGAGTTCCTCCGCAAGATGTGGGGCAGCGCCGCCGGCATGCCCGGCGGGCTGATGCCGGGCCTGCAGGCCATGACCCCGCCGATGAACCTGGAGGAAGTCGACAAGCGCATCCACGACCTCAAGGCCGTGGAAGGCTGGCTGCAGCTCAACACCAATTTGCTGCGCACCACCATCCAGGGCCTGGAGGTCCAGCGCGCCACCCTGGTGGCGCTGCAGACCATCGGCACCGCGCTTTCGCCCGAGGCCATGCAAAGCGCCATGGAAAACGTCGCGCGCGCCGCCAGCTCGCCGAGCGCCGCGCCGTTCCAGCACAAGGCGGAACCCGCCGCGGCAAAGCGCGTCTGGCCCGAGCCCACGGTCGAGGAAAACGAGGACGAGGAAGACAACGGCCCCGACGTCCCCGAAGCGTCCGCAGCCGGCCAGGCGGAACAGCCGGCCGCCGCGTCCGGCCAGGCCAGCGCGCCCCCGCCCGATGCCAGTCTGTGGTGGGATGTTCTGCAGCAACAGTTCAACCAGATCGCCAGCAGCGCCGCAACCGCCAGCCTGACGCCGTTCGGCAATCTCGGCGGCTTTGGCATGCCAGGGGCGGATGCGCAGCCCGGATCTGCCGCCAAGCCCGCGAGCAAGCCGCCGGCCGGTGCGGGCAAGACGGCAAAACCTGCCAAGGCGGCCAGCAAACCCGGCACCAAATCCGCCGCCAAGCCAGCCGTCAAGGCCGCAGCCAAGCGTCCGGCCGGCAAGAAGCCCGCGGCGACCAAGTCCGCGCCGGTGAATGGCACGGCCGGCGCCCCCGCATCCGGGGACAAGCCGGATGTGCCCGGCGAGCCGCACTGAACCCGTGCCGGAGCTGGCCGTGATCCACCCATCGAGCCGACACCCTTGGTGAAGACCACCGCGCTGATCATGATGGGCGGCGGCGCCCGCGCCGCCTACCAGGCCGGCGTGCTGCAAGGCCTCGCCCGCATCGCCGCCCGTCACGGCCTGGATCGCGGCCGCATCCCCTTCGATATCATCTGCGGCACGTCGGCCGGCGCCATCAACGGCGCAGGCATGGCGATCAACGCCGCCAATTTCCGCGCGGCGGCCCACAGCCTGGCCGCGCTATGGAGCGGCATCCATGCCGAGGATGTCTACCGGACCGGCGTGGTCGGCGTGGGCGCATCGGGTGCCCGCTGGCTCTCCGCGCTGGCTTTCGGCTGGGTCACCCGGCGCGCGCCGCGGGCGCTGTTCGACAACGCGCCGCTCGGCGGCCTGCTCTCCGAGCTGTTCGACCCCGAGCGGGTACAGGCGAGCCTGGACGCCGGCGACCTCCAGGCCTTGGCCGTGACGGCGCTGTCCTACAGCACCGGCCGCCACGTCACCTTCTACCAGTCGCACCGCCGCATCCATCCGTGGCGCCGCAGCCAGCGGCTGGCCGTGGAAGCGAAGATCGGTGTGGACCACCTGTTGGCGTCCTCGTCCATTCCCTTCCTGTTCCCCGCGCTGCCGCTGGAACTGGACGGGCATCATGAGTGGTTCGGCGATGGCACCATGCGCCAGATGTCGCCCCTGTCGCCGGCAATCCACCTGGGCGCCTCGCGGATCCTGGCCATCGGCGCCGCTTCGCGCCAGCGCCCGGGCTGGTTCGACACCGTACCCGCCGGCGGCTACCCGTCGCTGGCGCAGGTGGGCGGCCAAGCCCTGGCGAGCATCTTCCTCGACGGTCTGTCCGCGGACCTGGAACGGCTGCAGCACATCAACAACCTGCTCTCGCGCATGCCGGAAATCGCCAACGACAGGGAGGGCTGGCGCCCGGTGCAAGTGATGACGATTTCGCCCAGCGAACCCATCGAAGCCATCGCTGCCACACATGTAAAACAGCTGCCGCGCACCGTGCGCGCCTTGCTGACCCCGCTGGGCGGCACCGAAGCGCGCGGCGCGGCCTTTGCCAGCTACCTGCTGTTCGAGCCTGAGTTCACCCAGGCACTGATCACCCTGGGCGAACAGGATGCTCTGGCTCAACAACACGAACTGGCCGCCTTCCTGTATGACATCATCCCGCCCGATCATGGCAACGAGATAGGCGCAACGTCCGCGCGCCCGGCTACACTGGGTCATGAACCACCTGCCCGCGCGATGGCCTGACCTATCGGCGCGGCCCAGCCGAAAGTGACGTATAATGCCCCTTGTCGCGCAAGGAAAATCGGTGGAACAAGCGATATTCGCCCATAAATTAAGTACCGCGCAGATCCAGCCGCATCCGCTCCCATCGTTTCCGCATGAAAAGAGCATTGGGAATAATTCGCATCTGGTAGAATCTGCCCGTAATTTCAAAGGCTTACCATGCTCTACCCCGAACTGTTCAAATCGCTGGAAGCGGTACGTTGGCACATGGACAAGGACATCCCCTGGGATTCCTTCGACCCGAGCCTGCTCACGGACGACCAGGCCAAGACGATCCGCATGAATGCCATCACGGAATGGTCGGCCCTGCCCGCCACCGAGATGTTCCTGCGCGACAACCGCCACGATTCCGACTTTTCGGCATTCATGAGCATCTGGTTCTTTGAAGAGCAGAAGCATTCGCTGGTGTTGATGGAATACCTGCGCCGCTTCCGCCCGGACCTGGTGCCGACCGAGGAAGAACTGCACGCCGTGCGCTTCGAGTTCGACCCGGCCCCGCCGCTGGAAACCCTGATGCTGCATTTCTGCGGCGAGATCCGCCTGAACCACTGGTACCGCCGTGCCGCCGAATGGCACACCGAGCCGGTGATCAAGCAGATCTACCGCACCCTGTCGCAGGACGAAGCCCGCCACGGTGGCGCCTACCTGCGCTACATGAAGAAATACCTCAACCAGTTCGGCGACAGCGCCCGCTCGGCCTTCGCCAAGATCGGCGTGCTGATGGCCTCCGCCCGCCGCACCGAAAAGCCGCTGCACCCGACCAACCTGCACGTCAACAAGGCGCTGTTCCCCAACGACACCGTGCAATCGCGCCTGCCGGATCCGGACTGGCTCGAGCACTGGCTCGACGAGCAGATCCGCTTTGACGAAAGCTGGGAGAAGAAGGTCATCGAGCGGATTCTGCACAATATGTCGCTGTTGTTCGAGCGCACGTTTGAGACGGTGCAGGATTTGAACCGGTATCGGAAGGAGTTGAATGCGAAGTTGCAGGCGGCTGGGGGGGCGCAGCCGGCGCAGGCTTGATTCAGGTTTGGTTATTTGAGTTGCCTTCGGCGGAACGGACCCCATCGGTTGATGGGGTTTTGTTTTTTTTTGGGGGTTGAGAGGTTGGTGTGTTGGTGCTGGGTGTTGGGCGATTGGTTTAACTGCTTAACTTCAACTTCAACTTCAACTTCAACTTCAACTTCAAAAGCCTAAAGTCAAAGGCAGTTTCAC
>NZ_JBFTSG010000083.1:0-28855 GCF_056399885.1 Cupriavidus sp. 01L45
GGCAAAAAGAGCGGAAAAGAGGGGGCCATGTTTGAGTATCGCCTTAAGGCGATGCGAGTTTGGCCCCCGGCCGCTCTTTTTGCCTGCCGACGAGGAGTCTTTCGCCCCATCCGGCGCGCTTCTTTGCCTACTTTCTTGGCAAGACAAGAAAGTAGGTCGCCTCCCCGAAGGGGAGGTGAAACTGCTTTTGACTTTGAAGTTGAAGTTGAAGTTGAAGTTGAAGTTGAAGTTGCAGCTAAACCTATCAACCACCACCCCAAAAAGCGAAAAAGCGCGAACAACCGTCCGCGCCTAATCACCATCACCAACCCAACCCTTACGCCACCGCATCCGCCGGCTGCTTCTGCAGCAAAGCCAGCAACTGCGCCAATTCATCCCGCATCTTGCGGCGATCGACAATCATATCGATAGCGCCCTTCTGCAACAGGAACTCAGCCCGCTGGAAGCCTTCAGGCAGCTTCTCGCGCACCGTCTGTTCAATCACGCGCGGACCAGCAAAGCCGATCAAAGCCTTGGGTTCGGCGATCACAACGTCGCCCAGGAACGCAAAGCTGGCCGACACGCCGCCCATGGTGGGATCGGTCAGCACGCTGATAAACGGCAGCTTGGCATTCGACAGCTGGTTCAGCATCGACGTAGTCTTGGCCATCTGCAGCAGCGACAGCAGGCTTTCCTGCATACGCGCACCGCCCGTGGCGGTAATGCAGATAAACGGCACCTTCTGCTCCAGCGCCGCCTGGGCGCCACGCACAAAGCGCTCGCCCACCACCGAACCCATGGAGCCGCCCATGAATTCGAACTCGAAGCAGCTCACCACCACCGGAATGGTATGGATAGCGCCGCCGATCACGACCATGGCATCGGTCTCGCCRGTGTCGTCCATGGCGGCCTTGATGCGGTCGGGATACTTCTTGGTGTCCTTGAACTTGAGCGCGTCGACCGGCAGTATCTCCTGGCCGATCTCATAGCGGCCCTCGGCGTCCAGCAGCCCGTCGAGGCGGGCGCGGGCGCGGATGCGCATATGGTGGTCGCACTTGGGGCAGACGTGGAGGTTGGCCTCGACGTCGGTACGGTACAACRCCGACTCGCACGACGGGCACTTGACCCACAGCCCTTCCGGAATGCCCTTGCGGGTGGAGGGGTCGGTCTGTTGAATCTTGGGGGGGAGGAGTTTATCCAACCAGCTCATGAAAGGCTCCTTTCGGCACATGCGCGGAACATGTCAGGCCGCGAATTTACCATGCCTGCGATCCGCAGTCCCCGTTCAGCCGGGGCGATGCGCCTGTTGCGGCACAACTGCCGCCAAAATCGTGCGTTTTTGTTGCATTGCCCGCCCGCGCGCAAGCACGGGCGGTGCCGCGTAAATCACGTTCAGGCGTCGAGCGCCTGGCGGATTTCCGCGATGAACGATTGCAGCGATTGTACCGCCTGGTCACGCGGCGCATCTTCGAGCAACTGCACCAGGCGGCTGCCGATCACCACGGCATCGGCCACGCTGCCGATCGTGCGCGCGGTCTGCGCGTCGCGGATGCCGAAGCCCACGCCCACCGGCAGGTTGGCATGGCGCTTGATCAGCGGAATGCGCGCGGCCACGCTATCGAGGTCGATGGTGGCCGAACCGGTCACGCCCTTGAGCGACACATAGTACAGGTAGCCGCTCGCCAGCTTGGCCACAGCTTCGATGCGATCGTCCGTGGAGGTGGGCGCCAGCAGGAAAATCGGGTCCATCCCGTGGGTGCGCATCTGCGCCGCGAAGGACTCGCACTCCTCGGGCGGGTAATCGACCACCAGCACGCCGTCGACGCCGGCCGCCGCCGCGGCCTTGGCGAAGACCGCCTCGCCCATGCGCTCGATCGGGTTGGCGTAACCCATCAGCACCACCGGCGTGGTGGCATTGGTCTGGCGGAACTCCGTCACCCAGGCCAGCACCTTGGTCAGCGTCACGCCCTGCGCGAGCGCGCGCTCGGAGGCACGCTGGATCACCGGGCCGTCGGCCATCGGGTCGGAAAACGGCACGCCGAGCTCGATGACGTCGGCGCCGCCCGCCACCAGCGCGTGCATCAGCGCAACGGTCAGGCCGGGCTCGGGATCGCCCGCGGTGATGAACGGAATCAGGCCCTTCTTGTTCTGCGCGGCTAGCGCCGCGAAAGTCGAATTGATTCGGGACATGGTCATTGAGCAATGGTGGGCAACGGCGTGGACAAGGCAGCCAGCAAGGGCTCGTCGTTCGCTGCTGCGATGTTCAGGGTAGCCGGCGCGGCCTGTGGCGAACTGATGCAAGCCGCGACGCGTTCGCGCGCCACGCGCACATAGTCGGGATTCATCTCGTAGCCGACGAATCGCCGTCCGTGCAGCGCGCAGGCCACCGCGGTCGTGCCGCTGCCGGTGAATGGGTCAAGCACCAGCCCGCCCGGCGGGCAACTGGCCAGCACCATGCGCTGCACGATATGCAGCGGCTTCTGGGTGGGATGGTCCGCACGTTCCGGATCTTGCCGGTGGATCCGCGGCACGCTCCACAGATCCTTCGGGTTGTAGCCCACCTCGAGCCATTTCTTGCCCTCGAAACGCGGTCGGCTGCGTGCCTTCTTGGTCTCGGCATCGTACGGCACGCGCACGGAGTCGAGATCGAAGTAATAGTCACGAGCCACGGCGAAGAACCCGATGTTGTCGTGCACCGAGGAGTACTTGCGCGTGGTGCCGCCCATGCTCGGTACGCGCCGGTCCCAGATGATCTCGTTGATCATGGTCAGCCGCTGCTTGAGCATCACGAACAGTTCCGGCGAGTATTGCCAGGTGCAGAACAGGTACAAGGAGCCGCGCGGCGCCAGCTTGGGCACCACCGCATCGATCCAGCGCGCCGACCATTCCAGGTAGGCTTGCCCGGACAGGCGGTCAGAGTCGTTGCCGTAATCCTTGCCCAGGCCATAGGGCGGATCGGCCACGATCAGGTCGATGGAGCCGTCGGCAATGCGCTTGATGCCTTCCAGCACGTCTTCCTGGTAAAGCGTCAGTTGCGGCGCCGCGAGGGGTGCGGACGGGGCGCCGCCTTCAGCGGCGCCCGGCGGGAGAAAGTCGCGCATCAGAGCTTCAGCCCCGAACGTTCGGCCACGGTATGCATGTCCTTGTCGCCCCGGCCCGACAGATTCACCAGCAGCAGCTTGTCCTTGGGCAGCGTCGGCGCCAGCTTGCAGGCGTAGGCAATGGCGTGGCTGGATTCCAGTGCCGGGATGATGCCTTCGATGCGGCAACAGTCGTGGAAGGCCTTGAGCGCTTCCTCATCGGTGATCGGCACATACTCGGCGCGGCCGATGTCCTTGAGCCATGCGTGCTCGGGACCGACGCCCGGATAGTCCAGCCCGGCGGAAATCGAATGCGTCTCGATGATCTGGCCGTCGGCATCCTGCAGCAGGTAGGTGCGGTTGCCGTGCAGCACGCCCGGCGAGCCGCCGATCAGCGCGGCGGCATGGCGGCCGGTTTCGAGCCCGTCGCCGGCGGCTTCCACGCCGATCAGGCGCACGTCCTTGTGCTCGATATACGGGTAGAAGATGCCCATGGCATTGGAACCGCCGCCCACGCAGGCGATCACGGCGTCGGGCTGGCGGCCCGTCAGTTCGGGCATCTGGACCTTGGATTCTTCGCCGATCACGCACTGGAAATCGCGCACCATCATCGGGTAGGGGTGCGGGCCGGCCACGGTGCCGATGATGTAGAAGGTGTTCTCGACGTTGGTGACCCAGTCGCGCATCGCTTCATTGAGCGCGTCCTTGAGGGTCTTGGAGCCGCTTTCCACCGGCACCACGGTAGCGCCCAGCAGCTTCATGCGGTAGACGTTGGCAGCCTGGCGCTTGACGTCTTCCGAGCCCATGTAGACCACGCATTCCATGCCAAAGCGCGCGGCGATGGTCGCGGTGGCCACGCCGTGCTGGCCAGCGCCGGTCTCGGCAATCACCCGCGGCTTGCCCATGCGTTTGGCCAGCAGTGCCTGGCCAATCACGTTATTGATCTTGTGGGCGCCGGTGTGGTTGAGGTCTTCGCGCTTGAGATAGATCTGCGCGCCGCCGAGCATCTCGCTCCAGCGTTGCGCGTGATAGATCGGCGAGGGCCGGCCGACGAAATGCTTCAGTTCGCGGCGGTATTCCGCGTCGAACTCGGGATCTTTCTGGAAGTGGGCATAGGCTTCGCGCAGTTCGTCCAGCGCGTGCACCAGCGTTTCGGAAACGAAGGAACCACCATAGGGGCCGAAATGGCCACGGGAATCGGGCAGGTCGTACATGAGTCAGCTCTTCTGAACAGGGCCCTTGCCGGTCTGGCAGGGGCTCGATGACGTTAGGGTCGTGCGCGGGGCAGGCACGGAGCAGGCGGGAGGCTGGCTGCCCGATGGGCAAGCTGCCCTACCCGGCATCCGCGCTGCGCACGGCGCGCACGAAGGCGGCAATCCTGGCGTGGTCTTTCACGCCTTTGGCGGCCTCCACGCCACTGCTTACATCGACAGCGTAGGGCCGCACGCGCTCAATCGCGCCAGCGACGTTTTGCGCGTTCAACCCACCACTCAAAACGATCCGAGGAGCGGCGCTTGCGGTCGGGTTGTGGGTGGGTGGAAGCCATGCCGGGGGTATCAGGGTCCAGTCGAAGACGTGCCCGCCACCGCCGTAGCCTTCGACGAAGGCATCAAGCAGCAAGGCAGCGGCATCACGATACAGATCCGCGAATTCTACCAAATCAAGGCCGGGCTGGACGCGTGCCGCGCGCAGAAACGGCAGCCGGCAGCGCTGGGCCGCCTGCGTGCAAGCCTCCGGGCTCTCGTCGCCATGGAATTGCAGTAGCGTAAGCGGCACACGCTCGACCACATGGGCGATCTCGTCGGCATCCGCGTTGACGAACAGCCCCACAACCGAGACGAAGGCGCCGGCGGCTTCGGCCAGCGCGGCGGCGCGCGCCACCTCGACAAAGCGGGGGCTGCCCGGATAGAAAACCAGGCCGATCGCGTCGGCGCCGGCATCCACTGCCGCGCGAACGTCATCCTCGCGCGTGAGCCCGCAGATCTTGACGCGGGTGCGGCGCGGCGCGGCGCGGCCCGGCTCAGGCGACTGGGTCATTGGCAAACACTCCATGGAACAGGCTGGCCGCCGTGTCCGCGACCGGAATCCCGTATTGCTCAGGATACTTCACCCCGGCGAGGTAGAGGCCGTCGGGCATGAAGGTGGGTGCTGCCTTGGCGCGACTGCGCCCGGCCAGCACTTCGGCCATCCAGCCCGGCGGGTAGCGGCCCCGCCCTACCGCGACCAGGCACCCCATCAGGTTGCGCACCATGTGATGCAGGAAGGCGCTGGCGCGAAAACGCACGAACAACCAATCGCCATCGGCCTTGAGCGTGATGTCGTACATGGTCTTGACTGGCGACTTGGCCTGGCACTCTGCGGCGCGGAAGGCGGAAAAATCGTGCTCGCCCAGCAGGCAGGCAGTAGCGGCGCGCATGGCGTCGACGTCCAGGCCCTGGCCCGGCGGCAGCATCTGGTAGCCAGCCCTGCCGTGCACCAGCGGCACGCGGTGCGGGCCGGTATAGAGCGCGTAGTAGTACATGCGCTCGAAGGCCAGGAAACGCGCATGGAAGCCCTCGTCGACCGGCCTGGCCCATTGCAGCGCGATGCTGGGCGGCAGGAAGGCGTTGACGCCCCGCACCCAGGAGAACGGCTCGCGCGACAAGTCGGTGTCGATATGGATCACCTGTCCGAGCGCATGCACGCCGGTATCGGTGCGGCCTGCCACCGTGGTCTGCACACGGCGGCCGGCGAAGCGCTCAATTGCGTCTTCTAGCCGGTCCTGCACCGTATTGCGGTGCGGTTGCGACTGCCAGCCGGAGAAAGCGGCACCGTCGTAATGGAGGCCGAGGGCGATGCGGTTCATGAGGCGGAAATTGACAAGCGGAAATTGACGGGCAAAGCGCGAACGAATGAACGAAAACGGAGCACAACCGGCGAAAGCCAGCGATTGCCGGCCCGCAAAAAGCAAATGCGCCGGGAGCYAGGCTCCCGGCGCATCCGTGGCGAGCTGCCGGGCGCATTGCCTGCGCACAGCCCGCCATCATACAGCCTGGCCTGTCAGGCCACGTCACGCAGCAGGCTGCGGGCCTCCGTCAACAGGGGATCCTGCGACTGATCCACCACTTCCTGCAGCAGTTCCCGCGCGCCTTCCTTGTCGCCGATTTCGATATAGGCCCTAGCCAGATCGAACTTGATCTGCATGTCGCGGCCACCATCGACGACGTCCGCCGACAAGGTGCTCGGGGAGATCCCGCGCGACGTGTCCAGCCCGCTCTCCGCGCTCACGCGCGACAGGTCGATCGGCTCGGACAGCTTGCCGTCGCGCAGCATCGTAGGCGCCGGCAGCGACGATGCGCCATAGAAAGTACGGGTCTCGTGGCTATCGCCCACCGAGTCGTCCCGGCTGTCCGGATTGAGGTCCAGCGAAATACCGGACATATCGAAGTCGAGCGGTCGGCTGCGCGTGGGCGTATCCAGCGCCGGGATATCCTCATGGGCGCCGTGGCCCTGGGGTGCCGGCAAATCCAGATCCAGGTCAAGGCCATCGTCCAGGCGGGTGGCAAGTGCCTCAGGCAACGCGTCGGCATCGCCGAACACGAGCGAGGCCGACTCCGGCGCGGTAATCGGCGCGCCGGCCGCGGGCGCGGGAAAGCCGTCGAGCGGCAACGCCAGATCAGCCAGGTCCGCCAGCGCGGTCTCGCGGGGTGCCGCCGCCGGATCCTGCGAGGGATCGTGGGTGCGCCACTGATCGCCCGGCAAGGTAGTGGTATCGCCGGAAGCCGTGTCCGGCGCCACGCTCAGGTACAAAGCGTTGCCCGGCTCGAGGCGCCGTCCCATTTCCGCTGCCTGTACCCACTCCGCCCCTTGTCCGCCCGTCTGGGCGAACATTTCTTCTGCAATCACGCGAAAACCTTCCACATCCTGACGATTATTGTAAATCTCCATGAGCTTCAGGCGGATCGCCTGGCGCTCAGGGTTTTGCTGCAGCGCTTCGCGCAGGATCTCCTCGGCCTGCACATCACGCCCGTAGGCGATATAGACATCGGCCTCGGCAATCGGGTCGACCTCGTTGGCTTCCGCGGCATTGTTGCCAATGCGGAAATCAGCGCCGAACACACTGTGCTGCGAAGTATCGACGCTCTGTCCACCTGCGGTGCCGAACAGTGAATTGCCGCCCGCCATGACGGTGCTTTCCTGCGACAGGACGCTGTCCCCGAAGGCAGCGTTCTCGCTGGACTTCTGTTGCTGCCGCCGACGATAGATGGCATAGCCGCCCAGCAAGGCGATCAGCAGGCCACCACCGGGCAGCAGCATGGGGTTGGCCAGCAGATCCTCGATGAAGGACGGCTGTGCCACCGGCTGGGGCTGCGTCACGACCGGCGGGCGCTTGGCAGTCGGCGTGGAGGCGGCGGCAGGATTGGCGGCGGCAACGGCGGTGTCCGCCGCACTTGCATTCGCGCCGCTGGCGCCAGCATTAGCGGAGGCCGCCGAAGCCGGCGCTGCCGCGGTTGCGGTGGTTGCAGCCGCAGTCGCCGCCGTGGCAGCGCTGGCACCCGCGCCAGCCTCCGCCGTGACCGGTGCGGCGGTGGCGCCGGCGTCGGCCTTGGCCGTACCGGCGGGCACCACGGCAGGCGCAGCCGACGGCGCCGCGGCAGGCGCAGCCGACGGCGCCGCGGCGCCATCCTTGCCCGCGCTCTTCTGCGTCTGGGCCAGCTTGGCAATCTCGGCGTTCTTCAGCTCGACCAGCCGCTGCATGTCACTAACGTTCTTCTCAAGCTGCGCGAGACGCGCCTCGGCTTCCTTGAGTTGCCGTTCCTTGGCGATACTGCTTTCCGCAGCGGCGGCGGCGGCCTGGCTACCCCGGTCGGGCTTGCTGAGCTTGAGTTCGTCGCGCGGGCCCGCGGCCGGCGCAGCCTGTTCCTGCACGCGTGCGGTGACATTGCCCGACTGTTCGCGGCCACTGCCGGCTTCGACCGTGCGCGCGGCGGCGGCCGTCGCCAGGCGGCTACGGTAAGCGTCAAAGCCGTGCGTGCGTGCCACCACCTCGCGCCGCGCCGCCCGCGGCGTGACCGATTGCGCTTCCTGCTGGCTGGGCACCTTGAGCACGGCGCCCGCCTTGAGGCGGTTCATATTGCCGCCAATGAACGCGTTCGGATTGTTGCGATACAGCGCGACCAGCATCTGGTCGAGCGAGACCGCATCCTGCCCCTGGGAGGCTTCGTTGGCAATGGCAGTGAGGTTATCCCCGCGCTGGACGGTGTACATGCCGGCAGCCGCGGCCGTACCTTCAGCCACCGGCGCTGCGGCACGGTGCGGCCGTGGCGCCGGTGCCTTGGCTTGCGGCCGTGGCGCCTGGCTAGCCGCCACCGGGGCCGGTGCCGCGGCGGGCACAGGCGCAGCGCTTGGCGCGGGAGCCGATGCCGCCGGGCCGGCAGCGCCGGCCTCATCCGGGGTTCCCGCCTGCACCACCGTGGTGGGCGAGAAAGTCTGGTTGGATGGCTTGGCGCCGGCCGGATCCAGCAGGAAGGTGTAGGCGCGCGACACCTTGCCGCTAGCCCATGTCATGTCGACCAGGATGTCGACGAAAGGCTCGCTGAGTGGCTGGGTTGACCGGACCCTCGCCACATAGCTGCCGTTGGGACGGCGCTCGACCTGCAGCCGCAGGCTGTTGACCGCCGGCAGATAGGTCAGGCCGGCCTTGGCATACGCATCGGGCGACGCCAGCTTGACGGTCAGCCCGTCCGCTTCTTCCGCACTGACACCACTAATATCGATTTCCGCCTGCAGCGGCTGACCCAGATTCGACTGTACCCGTAGTTGCCCGAACCCCGCGGCGTAAGCGGCCGGCTGCGCGAGCAGCAAACCCAGTGCCGTGAAGGCCAGCGTTGACCAGCGCTGGCGGGCTATAGGCGCATCTTTCCGGCGATGTTGGCTCACACTCACCTTGTGCTCCGTTGTGTTCTAGTAATGAAATTAACTTAACATCAATGGTTTAGCGCAGCAAGTTAGCGTCCCGACTGAGCCCCGCGCCAACTCGTACGGACGTGCGGACGACCGCCCCGCAGCCCGGCATATGCCGGCTGTATTGTGACGCACCGCCGGGAAAAATAGTCAGCCGGGAATGACAACGCCGCGCACAGGCGCGGCGTTGTCATCAAAGCCGGGGGTTTCTGTTGCCTTGCTGCAACGAAACCCCCGAACACCCGGCCCAGGACCATAAGACATGCCTTGAGGCTGCCTGAAGGGCCACTCCCGGACTCAGGCTTCGATCAGGATGCGCAGCATACGGCGCAGCGGTTCGGCGGCGCCCCACAGCAACTGGTCGCCGACGGTGAAGGCCGACAGGTATTCACCACCCATCTGCATCTTACGCAAACGCCCCACCGGAATGGTCAGGGTACCGGTCACGGCTGCCGGCGTGAGGTCGGTCATGCTGGCCTCACGGGTATTTGGCACAACCTTGGCCCACTGGTTGTTTTCGGCCAGCATGCCTTCGATCTCATCGAGCGGCACATCGCGGCGCAGCTTGATGGTCAGCGCCTGCGAATGGCAGCGCATCGCGCCAATGCGCACGCACAGGCCGTCCACGGCGATCGGCGAAGCGCCGGTCGCGCCCAGGAAGCCTTCGCCGCGGCCCAGGATCTTGTTGGTCTCGGCGCCGGCCTTCCACTCTTCCTTCGACACGCCGTTGCCCAGATCCTTGTCGATCCAGGGAATCAGGTTGCCGGCGAGAGGCACGCCGAACTGCTTGGTTTCGTCGGCCGACAGGCCGTGCTGGGTTGCCAGGATGGTACGGTCAATTTCCAGGATGGCCGATGCCGGGTTATCCAGCAGCGACTTGACCGACGCATTGAGCGTGCCGAACTGCGTCAGCAGCTCGCGCATGTGCTGCGCACCGCCGCCCGAAGCGGCCTGGTAGGTCATGGAGGTCATCCAGTCGATCAGATCGTGCTGGAACAGGCCGCCCAGGCCCATCATCATGCAGCTGACCGTGCAGTTGCCGCCGATGAARTTCTTGACGCCCTTGGTCAGCGCGTCCTTGATGACACCGAGGTTGACCGGATCGAGCACGATGATGGCATCGTCCTTCATGCGCAGCGAGGACGCCGCATCGATCCAGTAGCCCTTCCACCCGGCCGCGCGCAGCTTCGGGAAAATCTCGTTGGTGTAATCGCCGCCCTGGGCCGTGAGGACCACGTCGCACTTCTTCAGCGCTTCGATGTCGTTCGCGTCCTGGAGCTTGGTTTCATTCTTGGCCATGGCCGGGGCCTGGCCGCCAGCGTTGGACGTGCTGAAGAATACGGGCTCGATATGGTCGAAATCGCGCTCTTCCTGCATGCGTTGCATCAGGACGCTGCCGACCATTCCTCGCCAGCCGACGAGACCTACAATCATGACTAACCTCGGATGTGATTTGAACTTCCCCGCGCTTTCTTCGCCCGACGTGACTGCGCGGGGAAGACGAGCAGGCACGACGAACGATCTAGCCGATCGTTTTGGTAATAATGGTTTTAATCGTCGTTGCGGTAAGCGGGTGGCCGTGCGAACCCAGGCCAACCGGGCTGCGGGTAGCAACCGGGGCGGCGATGGCAGTCGAGGGGGACTGGAAGATTCGGACCATCCGCAAAGTCTACACGATTTTGCGGCGCTGCCACACGGGGGAAATCGGGGACAAATAAAAGAAAAGGCGCCGCATGCGGCGCCTTTTCAACTTGATACGGCTTACAGCGCGGCCAGGACGGCCTCGCCCATCTCGCGCGTACCGACCTGCTTGCAGCCCGGCGTCAGGATGTCGCCGGTGCGATAGCCCTGGGCCAGTACCTTCTTGACGGCGTTCTCGATGCGGTCGGCCTGTTCGGCGCGGTTCAGCGAGAAGCGCAGCATCATCGCCGCCGACAGGATGGTGGCCAGCGGATTGGCCACGCCCTTGCCGGCGATGTCGGGCGCGGAACCGTGCGAAGGCTCGTACAGGCCCTTGTTATTGGCGTCCAGCGAAGCCGACGGCAGCATCCCGATCGAACCCGTCAGCATGGCGGCCTCGTCCGACAGGATGTCGCCGAACATATTGCCGGTGACGATGACGTCGAAGCTCTTGGGTGCCTTGACCAGTTGCATGGCCGCGTTGTCCACGTACATGTGCGACAGCTCGACTTCCGGATATTCCTTGTGCACGTCGATCACGACGTCCTTCCAGAACTGGAAAGTCTCGAGCACATTGGCCTTGTCGACGCTGCACAGCTTCTTGCCGCGCTTGGCGGCGGCCTGGAAGGCGACATGCGCGATGCGGCGGATTTCCGGCTCGCTGTAGCGCATCGTGTCAAAGCCTTCGCGCGCGCCCTTGAAGGGACCGTCCGGCGCTTCGCGCATGCCGCGCGGCTGGCCGAAATAGATGTCGCCGTTCAGTTCGCGCACGATCAGGATATCCAGGCCGGCTACCAGTTCGGGCTTCAGGCTGGAGGCGCCGGTCAGCTCCGGATAGCAGATCGCCGGACGGAAGTTGGCGAACAGTTGCAGGTGCTTGCGCAGACCCAGGATGGCCTGCTCGGGACGCAGCGGGCGATCCAGCTTGTCGTACTTCCAGTCGCCCACGGCGCCGAACAGGATAGCGTCGGCGTCCTTGGCCAGCTTGAGCGTGGCGTCGGGCAGCGGATGGCCGCTGGCCTCGTAGCCCGCGCCGCCCACCGGCGCGGTTTCCAGCTCGAACTTCTCGTCGAGCGCGTTCAGGACCTTGACGGCCTCCGCGATGATTTCGGGACCGATGCCGTCACCCGGCAGGACTGCGATTTTCATGCTCTGTCTTCCTTTTATGTCTCGGCGTTCCAGCCAGTCTCAACCAACCACGCGATTGTTCAGCCACGGCATCTTCGCCACGCGTTCCGCCTCGTATGCCTTGATCTTGTCGGCATGGCGCAGGCTCAGGCCGATATCGTCGAAACCATTGAGCATGCAGTACTTGCGGAACGGTGCGATATCGAACGCGTAGCTGTCGCCGCCCGGCGTGATCACCAGTTGCTTGTCGAGATCGATCGTCAGCTTGTAGCCGTTGAACGCGTTGGTCTCGTTGAAGATATGGTCGACTTGCAACTCGGTCAGAACGACCGGCAGCAGGCCGTTCTTGTAGCAGTTGTTAAAGAAGATGTCGGCAAAGCTCGGCGCAATCACGGCGCGGAAGCCGTATTGCGTCAGCGCCCACGGCGCGTGCTCGCGCGAGCTGCCGCAACCGAAATTACGGCGTGCCAGCAGGATCGAGCCACCCTGGTAGCGCGGCTGGTTGAGCACGAAGTCCGGGTTCAGCGGCCGCTTGCTGTTGTCCTGGCCGGGCTGGCCCACGTCCTTGTAGCGCCACTCGTCGAACAGGTTGGGGCCGAAGCCGGTACGCTTGATCGACTTGAGGAATTGCTTGGGGATGATGGCGTCGGTGTCGACGTTCTCGCGGTCCAGGGGCACCGTGAGCCCGCTGTGTACAGTGAACTTGTCCATGGTCGGTTCCTTACTTCTTTGCCGCGTTTTCGAGCGAGCGGCCTGCGGCCTGTGTGTCCTTGCCAAGGCCGGCCATCGTATGGCAGCCGGCCAGTTGCAGCATGCACACGCATGCGAGCAACACGATCAGGGCTTGTTTCATGATGAGCCTGCGCGATTTAGCCGAGCTGGCGGATATCGACAAAGTGGCCTTCGATGGCAGCAGCGGCAGCCATCGCCGGGCTCACCAGGTGAGTCCGGCCACCCGCGCCCTGCCGCCCTTCGAAATTGCGGTTCGAGGTCGATGCGCAGCGCTCGCCCGCTTCCAGGCGGTCGGCATTCATGGCCAGGCACATCGAGCAGCCCGGCTCGCGCCACTCGAAGCCTGCGGCCTTGAAGACCTTGTCCAGCCCTTCGCGCTCGGCCTGCTCCTTGACCAGGCCAGAACCCGGCACCACCATCGCCAGCTTCACGTTGTTCGCCACGCGGCGGCCCAGCTTCTGCACGACCCAGGCGGCGGCGCGCATGTCTTCGATGCGGGAGTTGGTGCAGGAACCGATGAAGACCTTGTCGATCTTGATGCTGTCCACCGGCACGTTAGGCTGCAGGCCCATGTACTCCAGCGCGCGCTCCATGGCGTTGCGCTTGTTTGGGTCTTTTTCCTTCTCGGGATCCGGCACGCGGTCCTCGATGCTGATCACCATCTCGGGCGAGGTGCCCCAGGTCACTTGCGGGCGGACCTCTTCCGCGCGCAACTCGACCACCTGGTCGAAATGCGCGCCGGCGTCCGAATGCAGCGTGCGCCAGTAGTTCACGGCCTGCTCCCACTCCACGCCCTGCGGCGAGAACGGGCGGCCCTTGACGTATTCGAGCGTGACATCGTCGACGGCAACCAGGCCAGCGCGCGCACCCGCCTCGATGGCCATGTTGCACACCGTCATGCGCCCTTCCATGGTCAGGTCGCGGATGGCCGAACCGGCAAACTCAATGGTGTACCCGGTGCCACCGGCGGTGCCGATCTTGCCGATCACGGCCAGCACGATGTCCTTGGCGGTACAGCCGCGCGGCAGCTTGCCTTCCACGCGCACCAGCATGTTCTTGGCCTTCTTGCCCAGCAGCGTCTGTGTGGCCAGCACGTGCTCCACCTCGGAGGTGCCGATGCCGTGCGCCAGCGCGCCGAACGCGCCGTGCGTGCTGGTATGCGAATCGCCGCACACCACCGTCATGCCCGGCAGCGTGGCGCCCTGCTCCGGCCCGATCACGTGCACGATGCCCTGGCGCAGGTCGTTCATCTTGAACTGGGTGATGCCATACGCGTCGCAGTTGTTGTCCAGCGTGTCCACCTGCAGCTTCGACACCGGATCCGAAATACCCTGGCTGCGATCGGTGGTCGGCACGTTGTGGTCCGACACCGCCAGGTTGGCGCTGATGCGCCATACCGGGCGCTGCGCCAGCTTCAGGCCTTCAAACGCCTGCGGGCTGGTGACTTCGTGCAACAGATGCCGGTCGATGTACAGCATCGTGGTGCCGTCATCCTCGACGTGCACGGTGTGGTCATCCCAAAGTTTGTCGTAAAGCGTCTTGGCCATGATGCAGGGGGGCGGGCCGGGACCGTTCGGAACTGCACGGTTGGCGGCGTCGCGCGGTAGTTTGCGGGGATTTTTCGCAGGAATGCGGGCAATGAACTGCGGCTTGCTGCGATGCTTGACTTCGCAATCGATTATGCCACAGCGATAGCGCGCGACCGGGCCCTGGCCGGGCCGCGCGGCGGCGGGAATGTAATGTGATTGGCGAAAGGGGGATTTCGCCGATGGCGAAAAGGGGGGAATGGCGTGGGCGTTCTCCCGCTCGGCCGCCAGGCGGACGAGCGGGGAAAAAGATGGGCTCAACCGCCCAGATACGCGCTCTTGATACGATCGTTGGCCAACAGGTTGGCGCCAGTGTCCGCCAGCACCACGCGCCCCGTCTCCAGCACATAGCCACGATCCGCCACGCCCAGCGCCTTGTTCGCGTTCTGCTCCACCAGGAACACAGTGACGCCTTCGTCACGAATGGTCCGGATGATGTCGAAGATCTGCGCGATCACCAGCGGCGCCAGGCCGAGGGTAGGCTCATCCAGCAATAGCAGCCGGGGCCGGCTCATCAGCGCGCGGCCGATGGCCAGCATCTGCTGCTCGCCGCCGGACATGGTCCCGGCGCGCTGGGCCGAGCGCTGCTTCAGGCGCGGGAAGAGCTTGTAGACGTGCTCGACGCCCGCCTCGATCTCGTCGCGCTTGCCGAAGAAGGCGCCCATCTTCAGGTTTTCCAGCACCGTCAGGCTGGGAAACACGCGCCTCCCTTCCGGCGAGATCGCCATGCCGAGACGCATGATCTCGTGGGTAGGACGCCGCGTGATGTCCTGTCCTTCGAACATCACGCGTCCGCTCGACGCGCGCGGCGAGCCGCACACGGTCATCATCAGCGTGGTCTTGCCAGCGCCGTTGCTGCCGATCAGCGTGACGATCTCGCCCTTGTTCACTTCGATCGATACGCCAGACAGCGCTTCAATGGCGCCGTAATGGGTATGGACCTTTTCCAGCTTCAGCATCAGTCCTCTCCCAGGTAAGCCTTGATCACGCGCGGATCGTTACGCACTTCGGCCGGTTTGCCGATCACGATCGGCCGGCCGTGCTCCATCACCAGGATGCGGTCGGACACGCCCATCACCAGGCTCATGTCGTGTTCGATCAGCAGCACCGAGATCTTGAACTCGCGCCGCAACTGGTCGATCAGTTGCGACAACTCGACCTTTTCCTGCGGGTTGAGCCCGGCCGCGGGCTCATCGAGCATCAACAGGCGCGGATTGGTGATCATGCARCGCGCGATCTCCAGCCGSCGCTGRTGRCCGTACGACAGCGTGCCCGCCTCGCGGTTGGCCACGCCACGCAGACCCATGCGCTCGAGCCACACCGAAGCGCGCTCCAGCGCCTCGCGTTCGGCGCGGCGATAGGCCGGCGTGGCGAACAGCCCGTGCAGCAGGCCGGAGCGCACCTGCAGGTGCTGTGCCACCAGCAGGTTCTCCACCACCGTCAGTTGCTTGAACAGACGGATATTCTGGAACGTGCGCACCAGCCCGCGGCGCGCCACCTGGTGGCTCGGCAGGCGGGCAATCGAATGGCCGTCCAGCGAGACCTCGCCGGCGGTCGGCTTGTAGAAGCCGCCCACGCAGTTGAACACCGTGGTCTTGCCCGCGCCGTTGGGGCCGATGATGGCGAAGACTTCGTCACGGCGCACATCGAAATCGATGCCGTCGACCGCCAGCAGGCCGCCGAAGCGCATCTGCAGGCCGGAGACTTTCAGCAGTTCCGCTTGTTGAACTTGACTCATTGCGGCAACTCCACGTGGGGGCGGCTCGCGGGCAGCAGGCCCTGCGGACGCCACATCATCATCAGCACCATCACCAGGCCAAAGATCAGCATGCGGTACTCGGCAAAGCCGCGTGCCATTTCCGGCAGCGCGGTCAGCAGGATGGCCGCCAGGATCACGCCCAGTTGCGAGCCCATGCCGCCCAGCACCACCACCGCCAGGATCAGCGCGGACTCGATGAAGGTGAACGATTCGGGATTAACCAGGCCCTGGCGCGCGGCGAAGAACGCGCCGCCCAGGCCGGCGAAGGCCGCGCCCAGCGTAAATGCCGACAGCTTGATGCGGGTCGGGTTCAGGCCGAGCGAACGGCAGGCGATCTCATCCTCGCGCAGGGCTTCCCACGCGCGCCCCATCGGCATGCGGATCAGCCGGCTGGTGACGAACAGCGTGAAGCCCACCAGCAGCAGCGCCAGCAGGTACAGGAAGATCACCATGTGCTCGCCGCTGTAGTCCCAGCCCAGCAGCTCGTGGAAAGTCTTGGCGCCCTCCACGCTCGCGCTGCGTGCCATCTCGATGCCGAACACGGTCGGCTTCGGGATGCCCGACACGCCGTCCGGGCCACCGGTCAGGCTGGTCAGGTTGTTGAGCAGCAGGCGGATGATTTCGCCGAAGCCCAGCGTGACGATGGCCAGGTAATCGCCACGCAGCCGCAGCACCGGGAAGCCCAGCAGGAAACCGAAGGTGGCCGACATGCAGGCTGCGATCGGCAGGCATTCCCAGAAGGTCAGGCCGAAGTACTGGTTGAGCAGTGCGTAGGTGTAGCCGCCCACCGCGTAAAAGCCGACGTAGCCCAGGTCAAGCAGCCCGGCGTAGCCCACCACGATGTTCAGGCCCAGCCCGAGGATCACGTAGATCAGTGCCAGCGTGGCCACGTCCACCGCGCCGCGCGAGCCGAAGAACGGGAACACCAAGCCGACCGCCAGCAGCAGCCAGATCACCTTGCGTTGCTGGCCGGTGCCCAGCGCGGGCAGGCTCGGCACCTTGACGCCGGCGGTGGCGCGCAGGAACAGCGGCTTGAACAGCTGGAACAGGAAGACCGCGCCCACCGCCAGCCAGACCGGCTTCCAGTGCGGCTCGAACACAACCTTGTAGCCGTCCAGCTTGAGCTGCAGCCCCAGCACGGGAATAGTCAGGATGGCCGTCATCACGGCCGCGACGATGGCGTTCTTCAGGGTCTGCCCTGCCGGGGCGCTTTGCGCCACGTTGATCGGCGTAGAAATAGCTTGTGTCATGGCGTCATACCTTTTCAACGTCGGGCTTGCCCAGCAGGCCGGTCGGGCGGAACAGCAGGATCAGCACCAGCAGGCCGAAGGCCACCACGTCCTTGTACTCGGCCGGCATGTAGCCGGAGGCAAAGGTTTCCGCCAAGCCCAGCAGCACACCGCCCAGCATGGCGCCGGGGATGCTGCCGATGCCGCCAAGCACCGCCGCGGTAAAAGCCTTGATGCCTGCGACGAAGCCGATATAGGGATTGAGCTTGCCGATGGTCAGGCCGATCAGCACACCGCCCACCGCCGCCAGCATCGCGCCCAGCACGAAGGTGAAGGAGATCACGCGGTTGGTGTCGATGCCGAGCAGGTTGGCCATGCGCATGTCTTCGGCGCAGGCGCGGCAGGCGCGGCCCATGCGCGAATGGCCGATAAACAGCGTCAGCGCGATCATCAGCACCAGCGTCACGCCCACGATCAGCAGCCGCGAATACGGCATGGTCACGGTGAAGTCGCTGCCCATCTGGAACTCGATGGCGCCGGAGAGCAGCACCGGCACGGACACGTCGCGCGCGCCCTGCCCGATCTGCACATAGTTCTGCAGGAAGATCGACATGCCGATGGCGGAGATCAGCGGCACCAGCCGCGGCCCGCCGCGCAGGGGCCGGTAGGCCACCCGCTCCACCGCGAAGCCGTACAGGCCGGTGACCAGCACCGAAACCAGCAAGGCGGCGCCCAGCACCAGCGGCAGCGGATAACCCGCGCTCGCACCGATCGCAGTGAGCGTCACCAGGCCCACGTAGGCGCCGATCATATAGATCTCGCCGTGGGCAAAATTGATCATGCCGATGATGCCGTAGACCATGGTGTAGCCAATGGCAATCAGCGCATAGATCGCACCCAGCGTCAGGCCATTGACCAGTTGCTGGGTGAACTGCGGAAGGAACTCGTTCATGCGGGAAGCCCCATAACTTTGAAGCAGGAGAAGCCGGCGCTGCAGGAGATGCGCAAGCGCCTGGCAAGCTCCGTGATGCCGGAGTTGCCCAGGCACCGGCTGCGGCGGATAAGCCGCACCGGCCGGGCAACCGGACCCCGATACCAAAACGCCCCGCTCAAACCATGAGCGGGGCGTATCAAGCCGATGTGCGGCTTAGTTGGCAGCGGTCTTGGTAGCGTCCTTGTGCCAGGTGAACACAACGAACCTGAACGACTTCAGGTCGCCCTGCGCGTCGTACTCGACCTTGCCGATCGGGGTCTGGAAGGCGTTCTTGTGCATGTAGGCCGCGACCTTGGTCGGGTCGGTGCTCTTGGCGCCGGCGATGGCGTCGCCGATGATCTGGACCGCGGCATAGGCCGGCATCTGGAACGGGCCGTTGGCATCGCGCTTTTTGTCGGCGAAAGCCTTGACCAGCGCGGCATTGGACGGATCGGCGGAGAAGTCGGCCGGCAACGTCACCAGCATGCCTTCGGACGACGCGCCGGCAATGGCGGTCACGTCCTTGTTGCCCACGCCTTCAGGACCCATGAAGGTCGCCTTGACGCCCTGCTCGCGCGCCTGGCGCATCAGCAGGCCCATTTCCGGGTGGTAGCCGCCGAAGTAGACGAAGTCCACGCCTTGCGACTTGAGCTTGGTGATCACGGCGGAGTAGTCCGAATCGCCGGCATTCACGCCTTCGAACACGGCGACCGGGATCTTGGCGGCTTCCAGGTCCTTCTTCACCGAGGACGCGATGCCCTGACCGTACGACTGCTTGTCGTGCAGGATCGCAACCTTCTTGGGCTTGACCTTGGTGATGATGTACTGGGCAGCGGCCGGGCCTTGCTGGTCGTCACGGCCGATGGTGCGGAAGATGAACTTGCGCTTCTTGTTTTCGGTCAGCTGCGGCGCGGTGGCCGACGGGGTGACCATCACGACGCCTTCGTTCTCGTAGATGTCGGAGGCGGGGATGGTCGAGCCCGAGCACACGTGCCCGATTACGTAGTGGATCTTCTGGCTGACGATCTTGTTGGCAACCGCCACGGCTTGCTTGGGTTCGCAGGCGTCGTCCATCAGCACCACTTCGAACTTGTTGCCGCCCGCGCCGCCGGCGGCATTGATCTGCTCGATGGCAGTCAGCGCGCCAGCCTTGACCATGTCGCCGTACTGGGCAACCGAGCCGCTCATGGGGCCGGCAATGGCAATCTTGATGGTCTCCGCGTTGGCGGTGGCGCCGAAAGCGCACAGGGCCGTGGCCAGGGAGATGGACGTAAGACGGGACAGCGTCATCAGGAGCTCCTCGATATGTATTGGTCATGGACTGAGGCGGCATGACCTGCGCAATCGAACAACACCCGCGAGCTACAACCTGGAAGACGCCCGAGACGCGGAAGACGGGCCTGCAAGACATAAAGCGTGTGCGGGGCCCGGCATGTGCCAGCCCTCCCGGATACAGCGGAGAGGACCTTGGTTCGGAAAGACAACGTTAATGCGTTCTCTATTGCGCAGGTGATTCGCCTGCCCCGCTCGCCTCAACGCAGTCCGGAAGGGTGGCCCGGCTGCTGTCGGCAAAGCAGCCCGCATTATAGGGTCAAACTCCGCGCCGGATGGCATATTTGCACAACAAATGAGGACGCAATTAGCAGATTTTCGGCACAAATCATCGAAAATTGACGTTTTCGCCACCTTTTCGGCAATCATTCTTTTGCGACGCACAAGGGCTGCCTGGCCTGAATGACAAACGCCCCGGCATGGCCGGGGCGTTTGGTATTGCTGCGCTGCTCACGGGGACCAGGTTATCCACACCCTACTTCGGCATGGCCCCCTGCCCTTGGGCGAAAAGCTCAACGCGTGCCGATATCCGGCACGTTGCGGCTTGCCGCACCGTTGAACAGCTGGCGCGGACGGCCGATCTTGTACTCCGGATCGGTGATCATTTCTTCCCACTGCGAGATCCAGCCCGGCGTGCGTGCCAGGGCGAAGATGCAGGTGAACAGCGACGTCGGGATGCCCAGCGCGCGCTGCACGATGCCCGAGTAGAAGTCGACGTTCGGGTACAGCTTGCGGCTGACGAAGTACTCGTCTTCCAGCGCGATCTTTTCCAGTTCCATGGCGAGCTTGAACAGCGGGTCGTTGTGCAGGCCCAGTTCGTTCAGCACTTCATAGCAGGTTTCGCGCATCAGCTTGGCACGCGGGTCGTAGTTCTTGTACACGCGGTGGCCAAAGCCCATCAGGCGGACGCCCGAGTTCTTGTCCTTGACCTGCTTGATGAACTCCGTGATGTTGTCGACGCTGCCGATTTCCTCAAGCATCTTGAGGGCGGCTTCGTTGGCGCCACCGTGGGCCGGGCCCCACAGGCAAGCCACGCCGGCGGCGATGGCGGCGAACGGGTTGGTACCCGAGGAGCCGGCCAGGCGCACCGTGGAGGTGGATGCGTTCTGCTCGTGGTCCGCGTGCAGGATGAAGATGCGGTCCAGCGCGCGCTCGAGCACCGGGTTCACCTTGTACGGAGCGCACGGCGTGGAGAACATCATCTGCATGAAGTTGCCCGAGTAGGACAGGTCGTTCTGCGGATAGATGTACGGCTGGCCGATGTTGTACTTGTAGGCCATGGCGACCAGGGTCGGCATCTTGGCGATCAGGCGGATCGCGGAGATTTCGCGCTGGTGCGGATCATCGATGTCCATGGCGTCGTGGTAGAACGCGCTCATGGCACCCACCAGGCCCGTCAGGACGGCCATCGGGTGGGCATCGCGGCGGAAGCCGCGCAGGAAAAACTGCATCTGCTCGTGAACCATGGTGTGGTTCATCACGGCACCGACGAATTCTTCCTTCTGCTTGGCGTTGGGCAGTTCGCCCTTGAGCAGCAGGTAGCAGGTTTCCAGGTGGTCGCACTTGGTCGCCAGCTGCTCGATCGGGTAGCCGCGGTACAGCAGTTCGCCCTTGTCGCCGTCGATATAGGTGATCTTCGAATTGCACGAAGCCGTCGACATGAAACCGGGGTCATAGGTGAACTTGCCGGTTTGTCCGTACAGCTTGCGAATATCGATTACGTCGGGGCCAACGGTACCCGTATAAATCGGCAGCTCAACGCTGGGGGAACCATCGGAAAACGATAGCGTGGCTTTCACATCGGACGGCGTCATGTCGGTTCCTTCTAATGCTGACTAATAATGTTGACGAAACTCAGACCGAACGCAGCAGGGCAATCACGTGCTGCATCGGGGGCGTGTCGAGCTCACCGTCCAGCTCCTTGCGGGCAAGCAGCAGGTCCATCAACTCGTTGTCGCTCAGCTCGAACAGCTCGGAGAGCGCGGCCACGTCCTGGTCGGATAGGCTTTCTTCGTAACGGTTGAAAAAACGTTCGACGATGATGTCGTTCTCCAGGAGGCCGCGCCGCGCGCGCCAGCGCAGTCGCGCACGCCGGTGCGGATCGGCCTGGTGGGAGAAACTGGGGGAAACACTTTCGGTCATAGGTACCTACTTCCGGCGCGCCGGTCGGGTATGCAGTTTGATAGCCCGGACTGACGCGCCGCTTACATCCACCGCGCGGATCAGACCGAGCGGCGAACCATCAGCTCCTTGATCTTGCCGATGGCCTTGGTCGGGTTCAGTCCCTTCGGGCAAACGTCGACGCAGTTCATGATGCTGTGGCAACGGAACAGGCGGTACGGGTCGTTCAGGTCGTCCAGACGCTCGCTGGTCGCCTGGTCGCGGCTGTCCGCGATAAAGCGATAGGCTTGCAGCAGGCCGGCCGGGCCGACGAACTTGTCCGGGTTCCACCAGAACGACGGGCACGACGTCGAGCAGCTTGCGCACAGGATGCACTCATACAGGCCATCCAGCTCGTCGCGTTCCTCGGGCGACTGCAGGCGCTCTTTCTCGGGCGGCGGCTCGTCGTTGATGAGGTACGGCTTGATCGAGTTGTACTGCTTGAAGAACTGCGTCATGTCGACGATCAGGTCGCGCACCACCGGCAGGCCGGGCAGCGGACGCAATACGATGCGGTCCGGCAGCTCGCGCATATTGGTCAGGCAGGCCAGACCGTTCTTGCCGTTGATGTTCATCGCGTCCGAACCACACACGCCTTCGCGGCAGGAACGGCGGAACGAGATGGTTTCGTCCAGCTTCTTCAGCTTGACCAGCGCGTCCAGCAACATGCGCTCATGACCGTCAAGCTCGACCTCGTAAGTCTGCATGCGGGGCGCAGCATCCTTGTCCGGATCGTAGCGGTAGACTTCGAAAATACGCTTCATTTCTGTGGGTCCTGTGGGTCGTCTACGGCGGTGCTTAGAAGGTCCGGGCCTTGGGCGGAACGCTTTCCACCGTCAGCGGGTTCATCTTCACCGGCTTGTATTCGAGGCGGTTGCCTTCGCTGTAGAACAGGGTGTGCTTGAGCCAGCTCTCGTCGTCGCGATTCGGGAAATCGCTGTGCGCGTGCGCACCGCGGGATTCCTTGCGGGCAGCCGCCGAGATCATGGTGGCCTTCGCCACTTCCACCAGGTTGGCCACTTCCAGGGCTTCCACCAGTGCGGTGTTGAAGACCTTGGACTTGTCCTTCAGGTGAATGTTGTTGGCACGCTCGGTCACTTCCAGGATGCGCTCGACGCCCTCATCCATCAGCTTCTGCGTACGGAACACGCCCGCATGCGACTGCATGTTCTTGCGGATGTCGTTGGCCACGTCCTGGGTGTATTCACCCGAGGTCGACGATTGCAGCTTGGCCAGGCGCGACATGGCGCGGTCGGCGGCATCGGCCGGCAGCGGCTTGTGCTCTTTCTGCTTGATCGCCGTCGCCGCGATATGGTTGCCGGCCGCGCGGCCGAACACCACCAGGTCCAGCAGCGAGTTGGTGCCCAGGCGGTTGGCGCCGTGCACCGACACGCAGGAGCATTCGCCGATCGCGTAGAAACCGTTGATGACCTCGTTGGGATTGCCGTTCTTCGGCGCCACCACCTGGCCATTGATATTCGTCGGGATACCGCCCATCTGGTAATGGATGGTCGGCACCACCGGGATCGGTTCCTTGATCGCGTCCACGTTGGCGAACTTGACGCCGATCTCGCGGATCGACGGCAGGCGCTTCATGATGGTGTCCGCGCCAACGTGCGTCAGGTCCAGCAGCACGTAGTCGCCGTTCGGGCCGCAGCCGCGGCCTTCCTTGATTTCCTGGTCCATCGAGCGCGAGACGAAGTCGCGCGGCGCCAGGTCCTTCAGCGTCGGCGCATAGCGCTCCATGAAGCGCTCGCCGTCCTTGTTGCGCAGGATACCGCCTTCGCCGCGCACGCCTTCGGTGATCAGCACGCCCGCGCCGGCCACGCCGGTCGGGTGGAACTGCCAGAACTCCATGTCCTCCAGCGGCACGCCTGCGCGCGCTGCCATGCCCAGGCCGTCACCGGTGTTGATGAAGGCGTTGGTCGAAGCGGCATAGATCCGGCCGGCGCCGCCGGTGGCGAACAGCGTGGTCTTGGCTTCGAGGATGTAGACTTCGCCGGTTTCCATTTCCAGCGCGGTCACGCCCAGCACGTCGCCGTCGGCGTCGCGGATCAGGTCCAGCGCCATCCATTCGACGAAGAAGTGCGTCTTGGCGCGCACATTACGCTGGTACAGCGTATGCAGCAGTGCGTGGCCGGTACGGTCGGCCGCGGCGCAAGCGCGCTGGACCGGCTTCTCGCCGTAGTTGGACGTGTGGCCGCCAAACGGACGCTGGTAGATGGTGCCGTCGGGGTTGCGGTCGAACGGCATGCCGAAGTGTTCGAGCTCGTAGACCACCTTGGGCGCTTCACGGCACATGAATTCGATCGCGTCCTGGTCGCCCAGCCAATCGGAACCCTTGATGGTGTCGTAGAAGTGATAGTGCCAGTTGTCCTCGCTCATGTTGCCGAGCGAGGCGCCGATGCCGCCCTGCGCCGCCACGGTGTGCGAGCGGGTCGGGAAAACCTTGGAAAGCACGGCCACGTTCAGGCCGGCCTCTGCGAGCTGGWGGGATGCGCGCATCCCGGCGCCGCCCGCCCCGACGATGACCACGTCAAAGCGACGACGCGGCAATCCTGTCTTGACTGCGACCATTTATTACACCCTCCAGAGAATCTGAGCTGCGTAGCCCGCGCAACCGACGAGCCACAGAATCGTAAGAACTTGCAGCACGAGGCGCACGGCCATCGGCTTCACATAGTCCATCCAGATGTCGCGCACGCCAATCCAGGCGTGAAACAGCAGCGACAGGATGGTGAGGAACGTGATGATCTTCATCCATTGGTTGGCGAAGAGACCTGCCCACGCTTCGTAGGAAGCGCCGTTCGAGAGCAGGAAGGCGACTGCCAGCACGACGGTGAAGACCACCATGATGACAGCGGTGACGCGCTGCGCGAGCCAGTCTTTCAGACCGTAGTGCGCACCGACGACCAGACGCTTGGGACCGATATTATTATTTGCCACGTTGACTCTCTCCTCAGAACAGGCCGAACAGCTTCAGGCCGAACACCGCGGTGAGCAACAGGCTGATGATCAGCACGGAGACAGCGGACTTGGCCGAAGCGGCCTTGGTCACACCGACGTGCACGTCGAGCAGCAGGAAACGGATGCCAGCGCAGAAGTGGTGCAGGTAACCCCAGATCAGGGCCAGCAGAACCAGCTTGACGAAGCCACCGGACAGCAGCGCCGAGAACTTTGCGAAACTCAGTTCGGAAGTGACGCTCTGCTCGAAGAGATACAGGACGAAAGGAAGGAGGAGGAACATCAGAGCACCGCTTGCGCGATGCAGGATGGACACCTTGCCGGCCCAGGGCAACCTGTAACGCGCCAGCTGCGTCACATGGATGTTCCGGAACTCCGGCCTGGCTTGTTTGGCTTCAGCCATGCGAGACCCCATTTTGCGGTAAACAAAAAACAAAACTACTGAGCGCTCTGGATGCAAATGGATGCAGCCGGAGCAAATCCCGATAATTTTAGCGCCTTTGTTGCGCGGCGCACCAATAATTTTCAGCTATCGCGCACCAACATGGCGTGCCCGACAATCGAACGCAACCACGCCGCCCGGTAATCTCCCCCGCTTTGCGCAACGGCGGGGTCCGCCGTGGCGGCGTCGGCAATAATCCACCCGCATTTCCACACGGCAGCTCAGCTCAAATCGTTCTGATAATAGTGCCGGGTAGTGACGTACAGCCCCCGCCGGACCTCGACGGGCCGGTCGCCATAGGTGAACGAGACCCGCTCGACGGACAAAAGCGGCGTCCCCGCATCGACGGACAGCAGGGTGGCGGTGGCGCTATCTGCCGCCACGGCGCGGATTTTCTCGGTGGCCCGGATCATGCGCGTGCCGAATTCGGCCTCGAACAGCGCATACATCGGCCCCTTCCATTCGGTCAGCTTTTCGGCGGTCAGGCCCTTGAAGTTGGTACCCAGCAGCCAGATTTCGTCCAGCACCGTGGCTTCGCCGGAGAAAAACAGCACGCGGCGGATCTGCACCACGCTATCGCCGGTGCGGATCTCCAGCAGGCGTGCGATTTCGGCCGGCGCGCGCAGGCGCTTGCACTCCAGCACCTGGCTTGCGCCATAATGCGGCTCGCCCTCGTCCGGCACCAGGCGCAGGAAGCGGAACTTCACGCCATCCTCGTGGTGCGTCGTGACAAAGGTGCCCTTGCCCTGCCGGCGCGCGACCAGGTTCTCGGCCGCGAGTTCGTCGATCGCCTTGCGCACGGTGCCCTGGCTGACCTTGTAGCGCGCGGCAAGGTCCATCTCGCTGGGGATCATTTCGCCTGGCTTCCATTCGCCGGACTGCAGGCTCTGCGTGATGAGCGCCTTGATCTGCTGATAGAGCGGGCTGAACGTAGGCGAGGCCGCGGCGGCCGCGGACGGCTGCGTCCCGGCGCCGGGCGCAGCGGCGCCGTTATCCTGCACTGCAGCAACGGCAGTGCCGGCGAGGGACGGGGGCAGGGATGACATAACCGAATTTCACCACAAAATGGCAAAGGGCGTCCAGCCCGACATCAAATGTCTTATGTCTTATATAAGACATATGAATTGACAACACAATTGAGCCGGCCTACACTCCCGCAGGTTTCACGCTGGCATCCACTCTGGATACGGCACCCCTCTTCGCAGTAGACTTACGCTTTGTCGCACCCCATGACCCGTTGTGGCTCTCTCCAGTCGGCATCGTTAGCAGCGCGCCGGTGGATTGCCGCCTGCCGCCGTGGCGACAAATCCGCACCCGGTGACGTCCGGACCCCCGTCCGGCTCGCCACCGACCAGTTTCCCCCTCTTCTTGTTTGGAGAATTACTCATGGCTAAAGCCCCAATGCGCGTCGCAGTCACCGGCGCCGCTGGCCAGATCGGCTACTCCCTGCTGTTCCGCATTGCCAATGGCGACATGCTCGGCAAAGACCAGCCGGTCATCCTCCAACTGCTCGACCTCCCGCAAGCCCAGGCCGCCGTCAAGGGCGTGGTGATGGAACTGGAAGATTGCGCATTCCCGCTGCTGGCCGGCGTGGTGATCACCGACGATCCCAAGGTCGCGTTCAAGGATGCCAACGTCGCGCTGCTGGTCGGTGCCCGTCCGCGCAGCAAGGGCATGGAGCGCAAGGACCTGCTCGAAGCCAACGCCCAGATCTTCACGGTGCAGGGTAAGGCACTGGACGAAGTCGCCGCCCGCGACATCAAGGTGCTGGTGGTCGGCAACCCGGCCAATACCAACGCCTATATCGCGATGAAGTCGGCTCCGAGCCTGCCCAAGGAGAACTTCACCGCCATGCTGCGCCTGGATCACAATCGTGCCCTGTCGCAAATCGCCGCCAAGACCGGCAAGCCTGTCGCGTCGATCGAGAAGATGTTCGTCTGGGGCAACCACAGCCCGACCATGTACGCCGACTACCGCTACGCGACCGTCGACGGCCAGAGCGTCAAGGACCTGATCAACGACCACGCCTGGAACAATGACGTGTTCCTCCCGACCGTCGGCAAGCGCGGCGCCGCCATCATCGAGGCGCGTGGCCTGTCGTCGGCAGCTTCGGCCGCCAACGCCGCCATCGACCACGTGCATGACTGGGTCCTGGGCTCGAACGGCAAGTGGGTCACCATGGGCATCCCGTCCGACGGTTCCTACGGCATCCCCGAGGACACCATGTTCGGCTTCCCGGTGACCACCGCCAACGGCAAGTATGAAATGGTCAAGGGCCTTGAAGTCGACGCCTACAGCCGGGAAAAGATCAACATCACGCTCAAGGAACTGGAAGAAGAGCGTGCCGGCGTGCAGCATCTGCTCGGCTGATCCAGGCACCGCCAATGACTAAGCCGGAGCCCCGCAACGATTCACGAATCGGCGCGGGCTCCGGTTTTTTCATTCTGGCGCCCCGCCCTTCCCTCCCCCAACCGCTATCCGATTGAATAAAGTGCATCCTTCCGAGGTCTTGTTCCAGGGCGAAGCCATTCCGACGCAACTGCCGGTCTGCGACCACTATGCCGGCAGCGAAAAGCTGATGCTGAAATCGCTTGCCCTGCAGCAAGAGCTTGGGCCCGTGTTCGATATCACTTTCGACTGCGAAGACGGCGCCGCCGTGGGCCTGGAGCGCGATCACGCCGAATTGTGCGCTCGCCTCATCAACGGCCCGCTGAACCGCTTCAACCGCGTGGGCGTTCGCGTACACGACCCTGCCCATGCCAGCTGGCGCCAGGACATCGACATCCTGGTCGGCAGTGCCGGCGCCCGCCTGGCCTATGTGGTCGTGCCCAAGGTAACCGACGTGGTGGAGGTCGCCCGCGTCACCGACCACGTCAACCAGGCCGCGCGCGCGGCCGGCATTGCGCGCCACATCCCCATTCATGTGCTGATAGAGACGCACGCCGCGCTGGAGCAGGCTTTCGATATCGCCCGGCTGGTGCAGGTGGAATGCCTCAGCTTCGGCTTGATGGATTTCGTCTCGGCGCACCACGGTGCCATTCCGGGCGAAGCCATGCGCTCGCCGCAGCAGTTCGAGCACCCGCTGATCCGGCGTGCCATGCTCGAGATCTCGGCAGCCTGCCATCGTCATGGCAAAGTGCCGTCGCACAATGTCAGCACCGATATCGAGCAGCCCGCGCGCGCTGGAGACGATGCGATACGGGCGCGTGCCGAGTTCGGCTACCTGCGCAAGTGGAGCATCCACCCCAGCCAGATCCAGCCGATCGTGGCGGCCTTCCGCCCTGGCGGCGCGGAGATCGGCGCGGCCAGCGAGATACTGATGGCCGCCTACGAGAACAACTGGGCGCCGATCCGCCACCAGGGCCAGTTGCACGACCGCGCCAGCTACCGCTATTACTGGTCGCTGCTGCAGCGTGCGCATGCCACCGGCGCCGGCCTGCCGGGCAATGTGCTGGACCGCTTTTTTGCATGAACGCTGCCTGGGGCGTGGCATCGCGCGGCATTTGCGCGGTGCGCCCAGGCAATGACCACCCTATGACACAGGGTCCAGCCCGGGCCAGGCGCGGGTGAGAGGCCAGACAGGAGACACGATGTCAGAGCAGCAGCCAGTCCCGCAGAACACCCCTAAGCCGAAGAAATCCGTCGCCCTGTCGGGCGTGACCGCCGGCAATACAGCGCTATGCACGGTCGGCCGTACCGGCAACGACCTGCACTACCGTGGCTACGACATCATCGACATCGCCGAGACCTGCGAGTTCGAAGAGATCGCCCACCTGCTGGTGCACGGCAAGCTCCCCACCCGCGCCGAACTCACCGCCTACAAGGCCAAGCTCAAGGCCCTGCGCGGCCTGCCCGCCAACGTCAAGGC
>NZ_JBFTSG010000084.1:0-27769 GCF_056399885.1 Cupriavidus sp. 01L45
GTTTGCAGCGGTGTTTCCTGCTGCGGGGGACCGAATACTAAGGGTTTCCCACTAAGCTTGCAAGCTTTTTCTGGGAAATTCTTGTGGGAGCCCCTTTAGCCACTTGCGATCAGCGAAAGCGTCGGAGGACAGCCGGCGTCACTCAAGCTGAATCTCGCCGTCAAACTGAACCTTGACTTGCAAAGCCGCCAGTTCCAACGTAACCACGACCGGCAAACGCTCCGTGCCGGTGACGGTGCCGGCCGCGAGCGCGCTGGATACCGCTTGCTCGATTTCCCGCTGCGAGCTCACGCCGACGACCTTGAGGAACTTGCGAATGCTGAGGTTGAAGGTCTCTTCGTTCATAGCACTCTCCTGGCTGTTACCACAACGCAAGACTAGGCGATGCGCGGTACGTCTGCTGCCCGGCTGTCCCACGACCGCCCTGCCCCATCACCCGCGATGGCTGGATCCCCGCCGGCCTCGGCAAAGTCGGCGCAGTCGCCGCTCAGCGACAGCGTGAGCCCACATGCAGCGACTATTCCTTCACCGTGACGATGGTCACACGACGATTCTCGGGGGCGGTGGGGTTCTGCATATTCAGTGGCTCGGTAGCGCCTTTGCCCACCGGCGTCAGACGGTCCGCGGCTATGCCGCCCTCCAGCGTCAGGTATTCCGCCACCGCCGCGGCGCGGCTCTCGGAAAGCTTCAGGTTGGCATCCGCCGGGCCGCGCGGGTCCGCATGCCCTTCGATACGAAACTTGTATGAGGAGAGCCTTGCCGATTGCAGCCCGCGGGCGACCTTGCCGAGCGCCGCACGGGCACTTGCGGTCAGCCTCGAAGAATTGCTGTTGAATGTGATCAGCAACTGCGCGGACGGACTTTTCGCCGCGCTGCCGAGTTCCTGCGTCGCGGGGACATCACGGTGCACGATGCCGAGTGTCTCGTTCCGGTCATCCGCATCCTGCGGAGTCAAGGCATTGGTGATCGACTCAACGCTAATGTCCTGTTCCCTCATTAAGAGTTCGCCTGCACGGGCGGACGGCCAGGCAGCGAGGATGGAAAGCGCCGCGATTAACAGGGGGATCAACCGGTGCGTACCGAAAGCGAAACGCGTGACATTTGCCATTTTGAAACTCCAGGTACTTGCGCGCTTCCACGCTCGTGCTGTGCATCGCCACAATCCTCGCCATTCATTATAGGTATGCTACGGCATTCGCCATGCCTCTCCGAGGGCATTTCCCAGGGCATCTACTCGGCGCATTGAACGAGAGCCGAAATCTGCCTGAGCCTTGTGCCGGGCTTCAGCTCCGGAGCCTGAAGCGCGGGCGGCGCCGGCGCGATGGACATTGAGTGGAGGAACTGTGCAAGGTCCTGCGCTGGAACCGCGACGCTGAGTTCAGGCTTGTCCGTGTACCGTCCCACGACCATGCCGAGCAACTCACCCTGCGCGTCGACAACCGGCCCTCCGCTATTGCCCTCATGCAGCGCAGCGCGCAGCACCAGAAGCCGATGGCCCTCAGGCTGCACAATGCCGCGCACGGACCCTCGCGTCATGACAGGCACAAGCGGCGTCGATGGCGTGAGGCCGAAGCCGATCGTATAGACCGGCGCGCCCCGGCGGACGGATTTGGCAATGGGCCGCGCCACCATTTCCACTGGACGGTTCGTTGCGAGCAGCGCCAGATCTCGCTGCTCGTCGATGGCCACAACTGATGCGGGCACGCTCTTCAGGTCGGCTGGCCAGACATCGATCTGCCGGCAGCCGCGCACGACGTGCGCGCTGGTGAGCATCTCTCCGGACTGCGCCACAAAGAATGCCGTGCCGCTGCGAAGCATCCCGTCATGGCTCTTGTCCTTTCCGTGGCCGGGATTTGCGTGTCTTTGTGCGCCCACAGCTTTGATATCGCCGGCGAAGTCATCGGGCGACCCGCCGCGCTCTGCGGCTGCGCTTAGAACCCAGATGCCGATCGCCCCAATTGCCAGAACCAGGCACCACGGCGAGGAGGGCGCGCACCGTTCCATGAAATTCGATCCCGAAAGACACTATTGGGTGGCCAGCTCCCACTCTCCCTTTGCATTCCGGCACGCGCGCGAAGTCTGTTCGTAAGACTTCCCCTCCTTTACGTAAGTCTCCGTGAAGTTCCGGCACGTTTGCGCGCTTGCGGACTTCGTGTATCCGCTGAGCGGCTTGATGGTGCCGGAATTCCCCGTCTTCGGGTTACGCCAGGTCCTTGGCTGGTTGTTCTCCGCGGTCTGCAAGGTTTGCTTCAATGCGGCCTGGCGGGCTTCGCGGTCTCGCTCATCCATCTCTCTGCCGATGATGCCGCCAAGCAGGGCGCCGGCCATGCCTCCCGCGACTATTGCGCCCGCATTGCCATGGCTAAAGATCCCGCCAAGCGCAGCACCCGTGCCAGCACCAATCAGCGCACCCGAAGTGGTCTTGTTCATGCCTGTCGAATCGCCCTGCGCACACCCCGCAAGAACCGCACTTGCGGTTGCCGTGCAGGCAATTGCTAGAGTCCATTTGTTCATTGCGTTTATCCTTTGACAGTCAGGCGGAATCGCCCCCCCCTTGACTACATTGCCCAGACACCGACGTGCGCGCGTCGCGCGTCCTGCTCGGCAGTGGCATATTGCGCCGGCGCGCCGTCCCTTGCGCGAGCCCAGCCGTTTCGGAGAGCGTGCTCGCCAATGTCTTCTCCATCCGCGAAGCACTGAAAGGCCTTGTCTTTGGCGAAACACTGGAGCTGGTTGCCCTTACCCTTGAGATAGCGCTGCATGGCCTGGGCAGGCTTTCCGTCTTCGCCGCGTATGGAGGAAAGATTGACAATTTTCCCGCCGACGATCAGCGCTCCCGAATCCAGCACCTGGGCCACGGTTCCCTCAAGGTCTGGCTTGGCCCGCGGCGACGCGGGATTACCCCCACCCGGCCCTGCCGGGGGGGAAGAAGGCTTCGGGATCAGCGCGATCGGCGGAAGATCGATCGGCTGTTCCTGCACGGGTGGCTCAGCCACGGACACCTGCGGCGGCACATTCGACGCCGGCGGGGGTGCCGGGGGCGTCGGCTGCGGATGCCGGGTCAATGCCATCAACAGTATTCCGGCACCTACGACGAGCCCGGCGGCAGCCGCGCCCAGACCCGCAACGCGAAGCCGCGGCCCCGGTCGCACCGGCTCCGGCCTGACCGCCGTGCTGCGGGTTGGAGCCTGCTCAACCTGCCGGGAATGCGATTCGTCCGCAGTTGTCGGCGGTGCGGGATGTGGCCCAGCGTGTCGAGCGACATCCTCATCGACGCGCAGTTGGGCTCCCGCGTTCAGGCTTGTGTTTACGCTTGGGTTGACGCTTGTGTCGATGCTTGAGCTCACGCTCTCGACGCGGGTGGTCTTGAGATCGGGCGCATTGAACCTCTGAAGCACGCCTTCGCTGACGATATCAGGCGCATCAGCAAGTAGCGAAGCAGCCCCCAGGGCACGGCCAAAGTCCTCTACCGAGTCGAACCGTTCTTCGGGGGCTTTGGCAAGCGCCCGCATCAGCGCCCTTTCAACGCCCGGGTCGAGATCCCGGCATAGCGAGGCCAAAGGCGGAGGCAGCGTTTCCACCTGCGCGCGGATCAATTCATAGTCGCTGGTGGCGTTGAAAGGCAGCCGCCCGGAGATCAGTTCGTACAGGACGGTCGCAAGGCCATACAGGTCGCTTCTGCCGTCGCCCTCATGGCCGCGCAATTGCTCGGGAGACGCGTAGGCCAGGGTGCCGACGATGTCGCCTTGTTGCGTGAGGCGTTGCGAACCCTGAATGCGCGCGATGCCAAAATCCATGATCTTCAGCGTGCCGCTGTCCGTCAACATCAGGTTCGATGGTTTGATATCGCGGTGAATCACGCCCATCTTGTGCGCGTAGCGCAGACCCATGATGGCCTGGATGATCACCGCGAGACTGTCCCGCACGGTGAACTGGCCGATGCGCTGCAGGACGGTCTCAAGTGTGTGGCCATGAACGAGCTCCATCACCATGCACAAGGTATCGGCGTCCTTGAACAGCGCGTACAGCGTCGTGATGTTCGGGTGGTTCAGCTTGGCAAGGCTGGTGGCCTCCGCGCGAAAGCGCTCCAGGAATGCCTTGTCGAGGCTTAGCTCCGGCCTCAGGGTCTTGATGGCAACATCACGCTCGAGTTCGGTGTCGAAGGCGCCATAGACCTCGCCGATCCCGCCGCGCCCCAGCAGGGTGCGAATCTCGTAGTGGCCTATCTGCCTGGCTGACATGGCGAGTCCATCAAAACCATTAATGTTGCTTTCAGAAAGGACGGGTCTCGCGCGTTGAGCGAACCGACTCGCTACCGGTTGCCGGCTGCCGCTGCAAACTGCAGATCGCAACCGACGCGTTATCCAGCCCGCCCGCCATGCGCGCGAGTTCAATCAGCTTGCGACAGGCATCGACCGGGTCAAGCTTCATGAGCAAGGACTTAATCGTAGCGTCGTCGACCTGGCCGAATATGCCGTCGGTGCATAGCATCAGGACGTCGCCATGCGCCAGCGGAAATCCTTCGGGCGAAACCGACGGCGCATGGTCCGGTGCCCCAAGCGCCCGCAGAAGTACATTCCTGTCCGGGTGCCTGTTGGCTTCTTCCGCCGTCAGCAGTCCATCGCGAAACATCTTGCCGACGAGCGAGTCGTCCTGGGTCAATTGCCGGAACGCGCCCTGGCGAAGGAGATAGATCCGGCTATCGCCGATGTGGGCGATATATGCGAGGCCATCAACAATGGCGACCGCGCTACAGGTGGTTCCCATCCCATCGCAACCGGGGTCGGCGGCGGCACGATCACGGATAGCCTGATCGGCAACGACAAACGCCGTTGTCAGTGCAGCCGCCGGCACGGGCGCACTACGGTAATACTCGTGGAGTACCGTGCGCAACGCAATCTGGCTAGCCACCTCGCCTGCTGCGTGCCCACCCATGCCATCCGCCACAACAGCCAGCGCACCGGCACGCGCGAACGGATCGTCCTCGCGCGGAATCATGCAGCCGACCGCGTCTTCGTTCCGCCCGCGGACGCAACCTACATCGCTCAGCATCGCGCACCTGACCGCAAGCCGGGATCGATCCGCTGGACTAGTCTGGTCTGCGCACATGGCAAGCGTTCCCGGTGAGCTCAGTTAAGCAGCAAGTCGAGTCCGTACTTGATCGGCACTGCGAAGGTGACGCGTTCGTCGCCCATGGAACGGGAATAGGTAAACAGCCCGATCACCTTGCCGTCGCGGTCGAACACCGGGCCCCCGCTGTTGCCGTGGCCCGTGGCGGTCACCGTAAGCTGATAGACGTCGCCGAGGTCATCGTAGGTCTGAACATTCTTCTCTGCCTTGACGGTGTCGCCGACCTTCGCGATGATGCCCTCCGTTACCGTGGGCTGAGGAATCAATTCGACGAGATTGGCAATGTTTCCGCCTTCGCTCGATTGAACGATCGCGTGCTTTTCCTCGGATATGCCTGGATAGCCGAGCACCGTCACGCGCTCGCCTACGCGTGGCCGGGAACCCACCGAGGCAAGGTTGATGGTAGGCAATTTGCGTGTGGCATCAATCTTGATCTCCGCCACGTCCGCTTCGGCGGACGACTTGACGACACGTGCCTCGATGCTATCCCGCGTATCGGGAAAGCGCACCGCCAGGTTCTCATTGCGCCCCTCGAGAACGGCCATGGACATGGTGCCAAGCGCCATGCCTCCCGGCACGGCGAAGTTTGGCCTTATCAACCTCACCGGGTGGTCAAAGTCCCAGCCTTTGAGATGCCTGAAGGCCTTTGGGTTAATCCGGGCGAGGCTGACTTCACCCTGGCCAGCCGTCGAGACCCGAATCAGTATGCCGCCATTCGAGTCGAAGTCCATCCAGCCCGGCACCTTCCACCCCTGGGCGACGTGTTTGTTCGTCAGGATAAATCCCTGGTCCTTGACGACAAATCCACTGCCGCGTCCACCCACTTCAATTGGAATGCCGCGATGATCGTCGTCGTCAGTCGTCAGCCAGCGCTGAATGGGACTGTTATCGATCTGGATAAAGCAGGGAAGCCGCAGGTTTTCGACGATACAGATGCGCTGGTAAACGGGGCGGCCCGTGGTCTTGTCCACGATATGCCAGCGGGCCTCCACGACCACCGTTGCCGCACCGAAATCTGCGACGATTGCCTCGGGACTTTTCCCGAACAGGATACCGAAGTGCGAAAATGCGCCGACAACGATGGCGCCCAGCACCACCACCACACCAGCGCCGATGAGCAGCTTGCGCCCGGCCGAGCGCTTCTGCTGATCCAGCATCCGTATCACTGTCTCTTTACCCACGCGATCGTCCGTGGCTTGAGCGGAGACGCCGAGAGGAGGCACCGAAGGCCGGCTCACCCGCGTTTCAGCTACAGCCTTTGCGTYCACGCGTGTCGGAGCGGGTGCAACAACGGGCCGCGGCTCAAGGTCGAACGTCAGACGCGGTCCGCCCTCGCCCAGTTCGATGCTATCGCCCGGCGCCAGCAACGTCTCATCCTTGACCGCGCGGCCGTTATGGAATGTACCGTTGCTACTGCCCAGATCGACCAGCGTATAGCGAGGGGGTTCGTCTTTCCCGATTTGAATTGCGGCATGCTGGCGGCTCACCAGATCGTCGCGCTGCGGGTCGAAAACGACAGTAGCCGCCGGGTCCCGCCCCAGGATTATTTGATCGAACCGGTCAACTTCAAACTGTTCGATCTGATGTGCCTTCGAACCGGAAATGTGAGTAATGATGATGCGCGTCATCCCGGTCTCCCTTATGGTTGCCGGGTAACGTTTCTGAAGATATCTGATTCTCTCGCGATATCACGAAAACCCGATCGATCAGCGCTTTCCGCAATATCCCGGACACCGGTATGTTTAAAGTGATCTCCGCCAACCGCCAATGTGGGGTCTTGCGATCCTCGCATGCGAGCGTCCTTGCCGGTACAGGCTGCCGGCCGCTTCTGGCGATACGCGTGCGCCCGTGCGGGCAGGACATGGGACGGCAAAGCTGCACCTCGCGCCAGCACAATGGGGCCAAGGTGCAAGATGGGCAAAGGTGAAGATGGCCAAGGCATGCGCACCCCCGAATGGCACCGGCGGGCGTCTCATCGAAGCGCACTGCCGGCGACCTACCCCCCGGGCACTGAAGCGCGCCGGCTTGGCGCGAAATGTGACGCTATGGTGGTACTTATCAAAAAAAGTATAGATGACCCGGAATAGGTTCGCCAAAGGAAGCCGGCACTGCGCGATAGGGCGAGAAATGGCGTCGTATTCTCCTGACCTGTCGGCAGACAGGTCATCCCCATCAATGCAAAGTCACGCGCCGTGCACACGGCTCGTCCTGCAGTATCGGATGCAGGGTGCGACCGGCTCCGTTCCCACATGAGCTTCCGCTTGACGGAGAAGCTTTGCACCTCCACGGCAGCCGCCGCAGGACCTATCCTTGAACCATGAACCTGGCCTGACAGGAGGAACTGGCGATGACGACCATCTGGACTATTACCGCCGATAGCAGTCGCGCCCGGATTTTCCAGGCCCATGGAACAGGCAACGACTTCCATGAGATTCAGGATTTTATCAACCCGCTGGGCCGCGCCAGGGACGGCGAGTTGCGCCAGGATGCCCAGGGACGCTACGCTGGCAAGGGCGAGCCGGGTCATTCCGTGCCACCCCGCACCGACCCCATCGAGCGGGAGCACGATGCGTTCGCGAGGATGTTGGGGCAATTTCTCGAGCAGGCCGGCCAGGAGCATCGCTACGACAAGCTTCGCCTGGCCGCGGCGCCGAAGTTTCTCGGCAAGCTGCGCGAGCACTTGGGCAAAGCGGCCCAGAAGGCGGTATTCGAAGAACTCGATGAGAATATCTCGAAGCTGAAACCCCTGGAAATTCAGCGCCGCCTGAACAGGAGTTGAGGCAGACGTACTGATTGTCAGGCGCGGACGGCGAGACTTCCGGGCTTCGTGCCATTGCATGTGTCCTGGAGCGCCGTCCCATGCACCCTATTAGCGGGCGGCGCCGCTGCGCTTGAGGATCAATCAGCAAGCGCGCCTCGCCATTGAAGCGCCACGCCGTGAAAGAGGGGCGCGCATTCCAGCTGTCTTGCTATCGCTTTCCAGCGAGTTGGCGGGCTCCCGCCATGGCGGCAGCGAGCCCGACCAGCACGGCTGCGAGACCCGATCCGTCACCCCCGTCTCCCGTCTGACGAAACACATACCCCCTCATCTGACACTCGGCAGACACGCCATGCCGCTGCTGAATCTCGGATAGTGAGCGGATAGTGAACCGCCAGCCACGACCGGAATTTTCTCCCGATCGTCAAATTGCGCACTATATTTGACTTGCACTATCGCGCTGAGCATTCCTCGCCACTGACGAACTGAGGTTGCCATTCGTTGCAGGCCGCGCTACGCGCCAAACCGGTATCGCGCACGCGAACATACCCCAAACAGGGCATGGCGTCGTGCGGGATGCGATCTGCCCCGATGTTGTGCCGTTCGCACGATGGAGGCGAGACATGACTGCAACTGAAGCAACTGAAGCAATGGTTCCGAAGTTTGGACTCAACCAGTTCTTCTCCGCCTGGGACGCACGTATCGACCGCTGGAGCACCCTCAACCGTATCGCGCGAGCCTTGGCCGCCCGGCCGGCACAAAACGGGGACGAATTGCGCCAGCAAGCCATTGCTGTGTTGGAGGAGTTACATCCAATCGAAGAGTTGAACGCATACCCCGGACCGCACTTGATTGCACTGGTGCAGGCGCGCCTGGCAAACGGGGACTGGGTTGGCCTGGCGCGCATTGTGCAGCGCATCAGCAGCGCTCTGCTTTCCAATAGCTACCGGGACAATAGAGAGGCCTGGATCATCGAGGACGAAGGTGAGTCGCATCTTCCGGATTTCCTGCCACCATCGCTGGTGCAGATCAATATCAACAATACGCGCAGCGACATGGTTATCACGCCGGAAACCATTGCCTTCATGCGCAAGCTGGATGTCAAGAAGATTCACGGATACAACGCGGCGCGTGGCCTTGAGTTGCTCAAGCCCGAAGCCTTGGAAGCTCTCAGGCGAAAAACAGGATGATCCGTTTCCTGCGTTTGCCATCGGGATTCATCAGGAATCATTGCGATGGACTACTGCGGGAGCGGATGCGCCCGTTTTGACCTACCCATAGCTCATGGAGGTGGCTATGTCTTGGTTCGTTACAACACTCAAAGCGTATCCGGAAATCGCGATATTTCTCGCGCTGGGAATCGGATACTGGATTGGCGGAAAAAGCTACAAGGGATTCAGCCTGGGCGCTGTAACGTCGACGCTGCTCGTGGCGATCGTCATCGGGATCCTGGGCGTGAAAATCTCCGCCAATGTGAAGTCTGTCTTCTTTCTCATGTTCTTGTTCGCGGTGGGCTATGGCGTGGGTCCGCAGTTCGTACGCGGCATCGCCAAGGACGGCGTGCCACAAGCCATCTTTGCCTTGATCATGTGTGTGCTGTGCCTGGCATCGTCAGTCGGAGCAGCAATGATGGCCGGGTATGACCTGGGTTCGGCTGCCKGGCTCCTAGCGGGATCGCAAACGATCTCCGCCTCCATGGGATTGGCCACCGACGCGATCAACCGGCTCGGCTTACCACCGGATGAGGCGAAACAAATGCTTGACGGCATGCCAATCGCGTACGCGGTGACGTATATCTTCGGCACCGTGGGTTCGGCAATCATCCTGGCACAGATCGGCCCGAAGCTGCTGGGTATCGACCTGGTGGCCGCTTGCAAGGATTACGAGAAGGAACTCGGTGCGGGAGAGCCGGGCGCGGCCGGCACGGAGTGGCACGAATTCGAACTGCGCGCCTACTCACTGGCACCAAACAGCCCTTATATCGGCAAGTCCGTCGGCGAACTGGAATCCGGCACGCAAGAAGGCGTCAGAGCCTTCGTTGAACGCATTCGTCGTGGCGGCAAGATCATGGAGGTGGACCTTGGCACCAGGCTGGAGCCGGGCGACGTTGTTGCGATTGGCGGGAAGCGCCACCAGATGATCGAGCGCCTCGGTCCAAGCGGCAGGGAAGTCGAAGACGCGGAGTTGCTCAATATCCAGACAGAGGGTGTTGATATTTACGTCACCAACAAGGAGGTGGATGGCCTTACCCTGCAGGAATTGGCCCGCTGGCCGGGCGCGCGCGGGGTGTTCCTCAAGAGGATCAAGCGCGGGCCAACCGAAACCGTGATCCCGGTCTTGCCCAAGACGAAACTCTACCGCGCCGACGTCGTCACGGTGGTTGGACGTACACAGGACATCAACGCGACCGCGAAGAAGCTTGGCTACATCGATCGACCTACTTCGGTGACGGACGTGGCCACCATGTCGCTTGCAATCACTGTTGGCGCGTTGATCGGCGCAATCGTCTTGAAGGTGGGCGGTGTTCCCTTGACCATTTCCACGGCCGGTGGCGCGCTGATTGCCGGCATTATCTTCGGATGGTACCGGGCAATCCACCCGACCTTCGGTCGCATACCGGAGCCTACGGTCTGGTTCATGAACTCGGTTGGACTCAATGTCTTTATTGCTGTTGTCGGAATCTCCGCGGGCCCCGGATTTGTCGCTGGCTTGCAGAAGCTTGGGATCAGTCTTTTCCTCTGGGGCATCTTTGCGACGTCGGTGCCGCTCATTGTCGGAATGCTGATCGCCAAGTATGTATTCCACTTTCATCCCGCTATCTTGCTGGGGGTATGCGCCGGCGCGCGGACCACCACAGCTGCGCTGGGTATGGTCTGCGAAGCCGCGAAGAGCCAGGTTCCGGGTCTCGGCTACACCGTTACCTATGCCGTGGGGAACACGTTCCTGACGATCTGGGGCATGGTCGTCATCATGATTCTCGCCTGAACTAGCGGTGCGCGATTTGATCTCGATAGCCTTTCGCCCCAGCCGCTTGGGTGGGGACTCGTGCACATGTCTCGCTCAGTCGATGGGGAGTCGCCATGAGTGCATGTGGTAAGCGGCTGGCTCAAGCCCTCCGGGCGTGGTTCCTCGTTGGGACACTGCTCGCATCAGGCGTTCCAAATGCCCAGGAGCAGGCCGCGCCTTCCTTTCAGCCAGAAGAGATCGAGGCATTGGTCGCGCCAATCGCGCTCTACCCGGACTCGGTGCTGTCCCAAGTGCTGATGGCTTCCACGTATCCCCTGGAGATCGTGTACGCCGCTCGCTGGGTCAAGGCCCATCCGAACCTCAAGGGCGATGACGCGGTCCAGGCTGTCGCGAGCGAATCATGGGACGTCAGCGTAAAGTCGCTGGTCGCCTTTCCTCAGGTCCTTGAGCCTATGTATGACAAGCTCGACTGGACGCAGAGGCTTGGCGACGCCGTTCTCGCGCAAGAAAAGGAAGTACTGGCTGCAGTGCAGCGCCTGCGCTCGCGGGCCCAGAAATCCGGCAACCTGCAGTCGAATGAGCAGCAACGGGTGATCGTGGAGCAGGCGACAACGGCCGAGGCGGTGTCGCCCACAATCGTTCGCATCGAGCCAGCCAACCCGCAAGTCATCTATGTCCCCGCCTATGACCCCACCATTGTCTATGGCGGATGGGGTTATCCGGCCTACCCGCCCTACTACTGGCCACCGTACCCCGCGTACTATCCCGGTGGCGCCCTCCTCGGCGGGTTCGCGTGGGGCCTTGGCTTTGCCGCCGCAGGTGCGATCTTCGGCAACTGTAACTGGGGCGGTGGGAACATCAACATCGACATCAACCGTGGCGCCCACATCGACCACCACTTCGATCGCAACAAGGCCCAGGGCGGACGCTGGCAGCACGACGCGAGCCATCGCAAGGGTGTTGCCTACCGCGACAATGCGTCTCGCGAGAAGTTTGGCCGCAGCGTGGCCGGCGCCGACAGGCGCGCGGACTTCCGTGGTCGCGAGGGGGCTGCCGGCGGGCGGACCAGCGTTGCCGACCGGACCGCGGCTGTTGACAGGGCCGGCACTGGCGATCGCATCGGAGCTTCAAGCAGGCCTGGCACGTCGGATCGCGCCGGCGCTTCAAACAGGCCAGGCACGTCCGACCGCGCCAGGGATGCCGACCGGTACAGCGCTGGCTTCGGCGGCCGCGACAACGCCTTCCAGGGTGTCGGCGGCGGCAATGTCGCGCAACGCGACGTCAACCGGGGACAGTCCAGCATGCAGTCTTCCGGGTTCAACCGCTCGAGCGGTGGTGGCGCGGGAGGCTACGGAGGTGGCGGGCGTGGCGGCGGGGGCGGATTTGGCGGTGGCGGACGCGGCGGCGGCGGCCGGCGCTAAGGAGAGACGGGCATGAACTCACCTCGGCTATGTCGTCAAGGCCGGCTCTTCATCACGGTATTCTCCGTGCTCAGTGCGCTGCTGTTGGGGCTCGGGGCGGTACCTGCCGCACACGCAAATCAGGTGTTTGCATCGCCCGAAGCAGCGATGAGGGCATTTGGCGACGCGGTACTCAATGATGACGAGGCGGCAATGAAGAGCCTTCTGGGCGCCAACTTTCGCGACCTGATACCGCCCGTGGGTGCCGAAGTCCGATACCAGTTTCTGGCGGCCTGGGGGAGTGCCCATGCACTCCAGCCGGCTGGCCATCGCGCGTACATCGCCGTGGGCAACGACGGTTGGACCCTGCCCATCCCTCTCGTGAAGTCGGCCCACGGCTGGCAGTTCGACACGCGCGCCGGGGCAGAGGAAATGCGTGTACGACGCGTCGGGAGGAACGAGCTGGCCGTGATCCAGACGATGCTGGCCATCCACGATGCGCAGAACGAATACGCCCTGGCCGCCCACGACGGCGGCGCCGTACTCGCCTATGCGCCCAGACTGTCGAGTTCCCCCGGAAAGCGGGACGGACTGTACTGGCCAACTCGCGCCGGTGAGCCAGCGAGCCCGCTTGGCCCGGCTTTCAAGGGAGCCGGCACGCGCAATGCCGGAAAGGATGGCTACTATGGCTATCACTACAAGCTCCTCACAGCGCAAGGCCCGCACGCGCCGGGCGGCGCATTCGACTACGTAGTCAACGGCAAGCTCTTCGGCGGATTCGCCGTCATCGCCTGGCCCGTGCGCTACCAGGACACTGGCGTGATGAGCTTCATGGTGAGCCACGAGGGCCAGGTCTATGAACGCGACCTGGGTGCCGACGGCGCCGCCAAGGCGTCGGCAATGAACACGTTTGACCCCGGCCCCGGCTGGAGAAAGGTCTCACCATGAAGAACCTGCTTGCTACCCTGATATTTGGCGCCATCCTGGCCGTCTCGGGTTGTACCTACTATGGCTATCCGGCCGGCACCGTACCCGCGAGCTATGACCGTTCGTTCTCCGCCGCCGCGGACGCCATGCGCGATCAGGGCGTGGCGATCAACGTTCAGGACCAGGCAAGCGGTACGGTCGCGGGCCAGCGAAACGGCAGCACCGTGACCGCCAGCGTGCGGCAGCAGGCCGACGGCAGCGTGCGCGTGCAGTTCAACACCAGTGACTCGCGCGATCCCGGCCTGCTCGATCGTATCTCGCAAAGCTACGACCGCCGGATGGGACGCTGATCGCAACAGGATCATGATTCTGAAGTTCACGCCATTGACTAGAATGGATTCCGTGATGCGTTGCTTGACTATTTTTCTCCGCTATGCGCCATTTTATGGGGGAATGCGCCATGAGTAAGCCAGATCCGTCGAAGTTGGAAAATCTCTCGCCGTTTGAACTCAAGGATGAGTTGATCAAGCTGGCCGGGAGCGTCACGAACCGTTTGATGCTTAACGCCGGACGCGGCAATCCCAACTTCCTTGCAACCGTGCCACGCCATGGCTTTTGGCAGCTTGGCTTGTTTGCCATGACCGAATCCGAACGGTCCTTTTCTTACCTCGCGGAAGGCGTCGGGGGTTTTCCCCGGAGGTCTGGCATCGAGGAGCGCTTCGATCTCTTCGCGCGTTATCACCGCGACACCCCGGGGGTCAGGTTCCTGGCAGGCGCCGTCTCTTTCGTGCGAGACCAGCTCGGCCATGATGGAGGCGATTTCCTCTACGAGATGTGCGAAGGCATCCTGGCTTGCAACTATCCGGTACCGGATCGCATGCTCAGGCTTAGCGAAAAGATCGTCAAGCAATACATCCGAAAGGAAATGATCGGCACGCATCCCTTTTTGGGCGATTTTGACTTGTACGCGGTCGAGGGCGGTACCGCGGCGATGACTTATCTGTTCAATTCGATGAAGGTCAACGGGCTGCTCAAGGCCGGCGACACGATCGCACTGGGCGTGCCCATCTTTACGCCTTATATCGAGATCCCGGAACTGAAGGAGTATGACCTGGCCGAACTGAAGATCGAAGCGGATCCGACTGCTGGCTGGCAATACCCTGACAAGGAGCTCGACAAGCTGCGGGACCCGAAGGTCAAGGCCTTTTTCCTTGTGAATCCGAGCAATCCCCCCTCGGTGCGAATGAGCGACGAGAGCCTCAACTATCTCGCTGCTATCGTCAAGGAACGTCCGGACCTGATCATCCTGACCGACGACGTGTATGGCACCTTTGCCGACAACTTTGTGTCGCTATTTGCCATGTGCCCGAAGAACACCATCCTGGTGTACTCGTTCTCCAAGTACTTTGGCGCAACCGGCTGGCGGCTAGGCGTGATCGCGACCCATAAGTCGAATCTGTTCGATGAAATGCTCTCGAACTTGCCAAAAGCCGTACGCCAAGACCTGCACCATCGCTACGCATCGATTACTACCGAACCGGACAAGTTGCCGTTCATCGATCGCATCGTGGCGGACAGCCGCACGGTGGCGCTCAACCACACGGCGGGTCTTTCCACCCCGCAGCAGGTGCAGATGGTGCTGTTCTCTCTGTTTTCCCTGATGGATTCGACCGAGAGCTACAAGAACGCCATGAAGCGGTTGATCCGAAGCCGCAAGGCGGCGTTGTATCGTGGCATGGGTGCAGCCCCCGAACCTGTGGATCCGAACGTGGTCGACTATTACACACTGCTCGACGTCGAACAGCAAAGCAAGGACGTCGGGCCGGATTTTGTCAAATGGCTCCTTGATTCGATTCAGCCCCACGAGTTGCTGTTCCGCCTGGCCGAGGAGGCGGGCGTGGTACTGCTGCCTGGCAAGGGATTCGGTACGCGCCACCCGTCGGGACGGGTTTCGCTGGCCAACCTCAACGAAGAGGACTATGTGAAGATCGGCCGCTGTGTGCGCAAGCTGCGCGACGAGTATCTCGAGCGCTATCGGAAGTCGGGCGGGGAACAGCACAAGGGCAAAAAGAAGTAGAGCCTGACGCCAGGCGCGTTTGCAAGCTACCTCCGCGAGAAGAGTCAGAGCCTTGCCATGGCCCCCGTCCGGCCTGCCCGGGCGGGGGCCGGTGCGGGCAACACGGCCTCGCCCTGCYCCATCCTGACTGCCCCTTTCGGCCTTTGCGGCTGTGGGAATGGAATAAATCCTGGCCGCCACGCGTTTACCCAGACAGACCACAACGCTTCGGCCGAGGAGAAAGCGTGCGCGATTTGCCACTCCGGTTCCGGGCCACGCGCGGGCACGCGATCGCCAAACTTATGCTCGCCGCATTCGCATCGCTGGCGGGCGCCGCCATCCAGGCCCAGCCCGCCGACGCGGCCGGGCGGCCCGATCGGTACGTGCTGGTGCCACAACACTCTAGCGTCACGCTCGATGTCGACGCCTTCTCGCGCTCAAAGATCAGGATGCGCTTTCACCAGATGAGTGCACAGCTCGAAGGAACGCAGGCCGGCTTTGACTCCGGCCGGGTCACGGTGACCATCGATGCCGCTAGCGTCGAGGCGCGCCCGCGCATCCTGTCTCCGCTCATCCGGGGCAGCGGCATGCTCGATGTGGCCCGCTATCCGGAGATCCGCTTTGTCAGTACCCGCTTTGTGCGGACCGGGGAAGGCAGCGGGTGCCTTATTGGCAACCTCACGGTCCGCGGCATCACGCGCCCGATCAGCCTTCTCGTAACACCAGCCGGCCCCATCGGAGATCCGCGACGCGATGACACGATTGCCTTCTCCGCGGTCGGAGAGGTCAGCCGGCGGGAATTCGACCTGGCAGCATGGTTCCCCGCCGTGGACGACGCCGTGCGCATGAATATCCAGGTGGAGTTCGCGCATGCCCCCCCCTGAAGCACCTGCCAATTCCGTGGGTTTCCTCGCCGACGCGGCAGCACGGGCAGCATCAGGGCTGGCGCAAAGGGGGGCAGCAGGAGCAGGGTCCGGAATGTAGCGGATGGACTATGCTTGGATTGAACCGGTCGAAAGTAACCTTACCTTCTGCAGTGGAGGATGGTGATGCAATATCGCTTCGCCCAGTGGCTGGCCGGCACCGCGGTTGCGCTGTCGGCCTGTGCGTCCCTGCAACCCGTGCAGACTGCGCAGCAGATGATCGGCAGCCCGGAAAGCTCCGTTCGCGAGACCTTTGGCGCGCCTACTGAGACCTATGCGCTCGCCGACGGCACCACCCGATGGATCTATTCGCACCAGCCCATGGGATTTGAAGTCTACGCCRCGGATTTTGACGCGAACGCAAAGCTCGTCAGCTTCCGCCAGATGTTGACTGAGAAAGAGATCTACGAGGCAAAGCCAGGCGTCTGGACCAAGCGCGACGTGACCGAGCGCTTTGGCCTGCCGCGGGAGCCTGTCCAGTACTACCCGCTCATGAAGCGCGAGGCATGGTCCTACCGGCTCTATGCGAATGGCTATCTGCCTGCCCACTTCAGTGTCTACTTTGACGACCAGGGCGTACTGGATCGCACGATGATCATCGCGGATCCGCTCGGAGGCGACCGGATGCGCAAGTGATGCCGCTCAGCGAGCCTCGTCTTCCCAGTCCACCCAATCCACCGGATAAGTCGCGAGATATTTACTGACGGCCGCACCGAGCGTCGGAAAGAACGCCGCTTCGCCAAACCGCGCGAAAAGCCCGAATCGCTTCAGCTTGTCCTTGACGGGGTCCTTCATCTCGGCCACGCAGAACTTGATGCCAGCCGCGTGCAAGGCTTCGTCCAACTCGGCAAGCATGTCGGCGGAGGTCACGTCCACGCTGGTGACTGGCTCCGCCGAAACAACCAGCCAGCGCACCGGCGTGGGCGATGCGGCCACCGCATCCAGCGCCCGGTCATGGAACAATTCCGCGTTGGCAAAAAACAAGGGCGCATCCCAGCGAAACAGGACCAGGCCGGGGATGAGCCGTGCTTCGGGATAGCGCTTGATGTCATGGTAGCCCTTGACGCCATCGGCGCGCCCCAGAACCGCGGAGTATGGGCGCCAGCCATCCCAGAGAAATTCGATGACGGCAACTACGATGGCCAGGCCGATGCCTTCAATCGCGCCCAGCACAACCACTCCCACTGTACAGACGATCGATAGCCAGCATTCCCAGCGCTGGATGCGATAGATTCGCCGCAGGTCGGTGATCTCGATCAGCCCGATGGCCGATGCGATCACGACCGCGGCGAGTGCGCTGGTGGGCAAATGCCGCAGCAGATCCRGCGCCACCAGCAGCAGCAAGGAAACAGCGAGCGCACCGACTACGCCGGACAGTTGGGTTCTGGCGCCCGCGGCCTCGGCCACGGGAGTACGCGACGAACTACTGCTGATGGGGAAGCCCTGAAAAAACCCCGCAGCCAGATTGGCGAGGCCGAGTCCCACCATCTCCTGGTTCGGGTCGACATAGGTGCGAGTCCGCGCCGCATAGACACGAGAGAGCACGCTGGTGTCCGCGAACGAGACAAGGGCAACGGCAAAGCCGCCGATCAGAACGGGGACGATATCGGCGGTGGTGATCCAGGGGATGGCGAGCGCTGGCAGGCCTTGTGGCAGCGGACCGAGGACCGCCACCCCGCCGCGCGCTGCGAGGTCCAGCGTGCCAACGGCGATGGTTGCGCCAACCACCGCGATCAGGATGCCCGGCAAGCGCTTGCTGCCCTTGAGCAGCAGGATCACCGCCAGGGTGGATGCGCCGACCGTGAACGTGGTCCAGTTGGTCTTTCCATCAATCACCGCTGTGGCGATGGCCCATAGATTTCTCAGCGGTCCTTCGCCTTGGATTGAAAAACCGAAAAGCTTGGGCAATTGGCTGATCAATACCGTCAGCGCGATCCCGTTCATGTAGCCATAGCGAATCGGCTTGGAAAGAAGCTCGGTGATGAAGCCCAGGCGGGCTATGCCGGCCAGGATACACATCGTCCCCGACACGACCGCCATCATGCCCGCAAGGGCGACCGCGCGATTCGCGTCGCCCCCGGACAGTGGCAGGATGACAGCGAGGATGACGGCGGCCAGCGACGAATCCGGCCCCAGCACCAGAATTCGGCTGGGTCCGAACAACGCGTAGACGAGCAGCGGAACGATAGTCGCGTAGAGGCCATGGATACCGGGCAAACCCGACGCCACCGCATAGGCGATGCCGACAGGTACCAGCATCGTGGTCAGCACAAGCCCTGCCACGATGTCGTGCCGCAGCCACGCCACGTGATATTCGCGAAGCGTGCGCAATCCCGGCACCCACCAGCCCCAGGCGGTCTGATCGGCGCCCTTCGTCCGGCGCGCAATACGGCCCGGTTCGGGGAGCGGGGACGATGAATCCGGCTTGCTCATAAGGCGGTGGCCGCTCAATGGACAACGCAGAATAGGGTCGGGACTTCGCGCCCCGGGATAACGGTGCTTGCGGCCTCCACCGGCCCATCAGATAGGGTTGCTTACCGGGAGCGCCTCCAAGACCTCATTGAGACCGGGCATGTTCACCTGGAGACGACGAACTCGTGCTGCGAATAAGAGGGGGTACATGGGCATCAGCGGCGCGACATTCTGCAAATTCTGGCGCATGGACCCGGTGGCCTGGCGTCGCCCGGTGGCAAGTCCGCCAGGCTGCGGAAACCCCGTCGCGCAGTGACTGGCAAGCTGGCGGCACGTTGCGCCGGGATAGGCCGTTGCCGCGCAACGCGATCCCGATAACGGCGGTGAATTCACGAATGCTCCGGGCAAGTGGCAATATGACGCGTCAATATTGTTTTCTCGTGCCCGGGAAGGCCGTCACTCGTGACGCCAAAGACGAATGGCTCCCTGGCGCCGGTCCTCGCTAACGGCTGAACGCAGGAACGGGCAGCCCTACCGGGTAGCCAGTCATTTCTGCCCGGCTGCGGCGTGCGCGGCAGCGATTGCAGCGTCACGCTCTTTTTTCGCAGCCGCCTTCTGCTCGTCGAAAACCTTTTGCGCTTCGGCGACCTTGCGCTTGTACTCCTTCTTGGCGGCGGCCTCTTCCTGCCGCATCTTCACGATTGCATCATTATGACTTTGCCCCCCCGCGCCGGAAGCTGTCTGAGCCCAAACCGGTGAAGCAATGATCGCCATCGCAAACATGACTGATGTGGCCACCTTTAGCATGATCTTCTCCCGCTTCAAATTCTTCATGTTGGCAGCATTGATGGAATGCTTGCGGCTGCCGCGCCACATCGAATCCGCAGACCACGAGCTAGTATTGGTGCCCGGTCCACAAAAAGTCAAAGGAACGTCGGGCATGACGATGCCCCATCGATGGAGTCTGGCCTGAGCGGTGTGGAGTAGTTGAAGTTATTGCAACCGTGCTCTATGGTCAAATGGCGAATCGGGCGGAAAGTGCATCTCAGTTGGTGCCGCATTGGTAAGTTGCCATCGGCGACCCATTCCGGCGGCAACTTCGGTGAAAAGGCCTGGCCAGGACCCCGCATGCCCCGCACGTAGATGCAAAGGCCTTGCGCTACATGCGCATATGCCGCGCCGGGCCAATGCGCCTTCGCACGCGAAGCGCTAGTCACCCGTCAAGTGCTTTGAACAGTCGAGAGGAGCGGCCATGATTCCATGTGGTAAGCGACTGGCTCAGACCATATGCGCGTGGTTCCTCATTGGACTGGTGTTCGCATCAGGCACTGTCAATGCCCAGGACCAGGCCGCGCCAACCTTCAAGCCAGAGGAAATCGAGGCGCTGGTCGCGCCGATTGCCCTTTATCCGGATTCCGTGCTGTCGCAGGTCCTGATGGCATCGACCTACCCGCTGGAGATCGTGCAGGCGGCGCGCTGGGTCAAGGCCAACCCCAGCGTCAAGGGAGATGCGGCGGTCAAGGCGGTGAGCAACGAGAAGTGGGATGTCAGCGTCAAATCGCTGGTTGCCTTCCCGCAGATCCTGGAGCCGATGAGTGACAAGCTCGAATGGACGCAGAAGCTGGGCGATGCCTTCCTCGCGCAGGAGAGCGACGTGCTCGCCGCCGTGCAGCGCCTGCGGGGCCGCGCGCAGCAATCGGGCAACCTGAAATCGAATGAGCAGCAGAAGGTGATAACCGAGACCGGGACCGTCTCCGGCCAGCCGGGGCAGACCATCGTCAAGATCGAGCCTGCCAGCCCGGAAGTCATCTATGTGCCGGCATACAACCCCTCGGTGGTGTACGGCGCATGGGGCTATCCGGCCTACCCGCCCACCTACTGGCCCCCCTACCCAGCCTATTACCCTGGCGCCGCACTGGCCACCGGCTTCGCGTGGGGTGTCGGCCTGGCGGCAGCCGGCGCGATTTTCGGCAACTGCAATTGGGGGGGTGGCGACGTCAATATCAATGTCAACAAAGCCACCAACATCGACCGGAATTTCGACCGCACCAAGACGCAGAATGGGAAGTGGCAGCATGACGCCAGCCACCGCAAGGGCGTCGCCTACCGCGATAACGCCTCGCGCGAGAAGTTCGGCCGCAGTGTGCCGGGCGCCGACGGGCGCAATGATTACCGGGGCCGCGGCGATGCAGGCGGCCGCCAGGGCGCGGCTGACCGGGGCAGCGCCGGTGATCGTGCCGGCGTTTCCGATCGAGCGGGAGATCGCGGGGGGGAACGTGCAGGAGACCGTGCGGGGGACCGCGGCGGGCCGTCTAACCGGGCTGGCGCTGCTGGCGATCGAGGTGGCGCGGGCGGCGGCGCAGGGGGCAATCGAAGCCAGGCAGCAGACCGCCAGGGCGGGCGCGACAACGCCTTCCAGGGTGTCGGTGGCGGCGGTGCGTCCTCGCAGCGGGATTTCGACCGTGGACGCAGCAGCGCGCAAGCCTCGCCGGCCGGGCGCGGCGGCGGCGGTGGCTACAGCGGCGGCGGACGTGCCGGTGGCGGTGGCCACAGCGGCGGCGGCGGACGTGGTGGTGGTGGCGGCCGCGGCGGCGGTGGCAGGCGCTAGGGAGAATGGCTATGCTAATCACCGCTCGTTTTGCCCGACTCCCGCTTGGCGCAATCGGCATTCGGATTGCCGTGGCGCTGTGCCTGGCCACCTGCATCCTGGGCACCGCCCACGCGCAAAAAGCATTCCCCACGCCAGAAGCGGCCATGACGGCTTTTGGGGCGGCTGTTGCGAACAATGACGAGGCAGCCCTGAAGTCACTGCTGGGCAATGACTTCCGCACGCTGATCCCACCTGCCGACGCGGAAATCCGCAGCCGCTTTCTCACGGCGTGGGAGGCTTCCCATGCCGTGCAACCCGTAGATGAAAAACATGCCCGGATCGCCGTCGGCACCGATGGCTGGACGCTCCCCTTGCCCTTGGTGAATTCCGGCGGGGGCTGGCGCTTCGACACCCGCGCCGGTGTGGAGGATATGCGCTTGCGCCGTATCGGGCGCAATGAATTGGCCGTCATGCAAACCATGCTTGCCATTCATGACGCGCAGAACGACTACGCCCAGTCCGACCACGACGGCTCCGGCATGGTTAGCTATGCCGCCAAGCTTGCCAGCTCGCCAGGCAAGCAGGATGGCTTGTACTGGCCGACGCAGGCTGGCGAGCGGCCGAGCCCGCTGGGCGAAGCCTTCGCCACGGCCGGTGCCCGCGCAAAGGAAGCGGGAGGCTATCACGGGTACCACTACAAGCTTCTGACGAAACAGGGCCGGCACGCACCCGGCGGCGCATTCGACTATATGGTGCGCGGCAAGCTCTTTGGCGGCTTCGCCGTGATAGCGTGGCCGATCCGATACGGTGACACCGGCGTGAAGAGCTTCATGGTGAGTCACGCCGGGCAGCTCTATGAGAGTGATCTCGGGCCCGAAAGCGCCGCCAAGGCTGCCGCGACCACCTCGTTTGATCCCGGTCCAGGCTGGACCAAGGTAGAGCCGCAATCGGTCGGGGCGCCGCGCAATGCTGGTCACTAGCAGCATCCACGCCAATCAAGTCCCGTTGCAGTCCCGGGCTTTACGCGGCGATTGCGGGACCGGTCGCATTACCTGGCGCTTCGCGCACCGGATAGCGGGTGCGCCACGAATGCCGCCCGTTCCTTTGCCTGATCAGCGATCAACTGTTCTGGCAGCGGGTCGGGGACGTGCCGCCCGATAGCGTGCCAGGCGACCAGGAGCAGGTTTGAATTGCCATTCTCGCCTCATGTCGTCACCGTGTCGTCCTGCCGGACTGGTGCTGATCGGCGCATCGGTCCTCGTAGGCTGCGCGCGCGTGGGGCCGGATTTCCAGGCACAGCACGATCCCTGGACCGAGCACTGGACTACCCCGGCTGTCGAACAGGCCAGCCAGCAGCGCCCGCAGTCCGATATGCGCGAGTGGTGGAAAGTCTTTTCGGATCCTGTTCTTGAACATCTGATTGCGGCTGCCGATGCCAACGATGCCGGCCTGAAGATTGCCGGCCTGCGCGTGGTGGAAGCCCGCGCCCAGCTGGGCATTGCCCTGGCCGGGCGGTACCCGCAAGTGCAGCAGGCCAGGGCCGACGCCTTGTACGCGCGTAGCAGGAAGACCGGCATTCCTGGTGAAAGCAGCGGTGTCTGGCAATACAGCGCGGGTTTCGACATTGGGTGGGAGCTGGATTTCTGGGGACGGTTTGCCCGCGCCATCGAGTCGGCGGACGCGGCCTATTTCGCCGCCGAAGCCAATCATGAAGACGCCCTGGTACTGCTGCACGCGCAGCTCGCGCAAACCTACTTCGACCTTCGCACCGCCGAGGCGCGCCTGCGCATCGCCCGCGAGAATGCCCGGCTGCAAAAGCGCAGTTTCGAAATTACCKAGCGGTTGTTCAAGAGTGGGGAAAGCGATGAGCTCGACCTCCAGCAAGCCAAGACCCAGTACCTGGGCACCCTGAGCAGCATCCCCGATCTGGAAAACCAGATCTTGCGCGCCCGCAATGCGCTGGCGATCCTGATCGGCCGCCCCCCGGGTCCCTTGCCGGAACTGCAGGAACTGCTCGAGAAGGAGGGTGTGATCCCGCTGATCGATCACGCGGTGTTGCAGGACGTGCCCGCCAACCTGCTGCTGCGCCGCCCCGATGTCCGTTCAGCCGAACTGCAGGTTGCCGCCCAGTCGGCGCTCATCGGCGTGGCCAAGGCCGATCTTTATCCGTCGGTCACGCTGCTGGGGAGCATCGGGTGGTCAGCCACTTCGCTGCCGGGAACGCCCGGCGGGTGGGTCCTGATCGGTGGCCCCAGCGTGCAGTGGAACCTGTTCGACTATGGCCGCATCACGAACAATGTGCGAGTACAGGACGCACGCCTGCAGCAGCGGATCGTCACCTACCAGGATACCGTGCGCCAGGCGGCGCGCGAAGCCGACGATGCGGCCACCGGGCTGATCAAGGCGCTGGAGCGCGAAACGATCCTGCGCGAAGCGTCGCAGGCAGCGAACCGCTCGCTGACACTGGCCAATGCCCTCTTTCGCGAAGGGTACTCGGAGTTCCAGCGTGTGCTGGATGCCCAGCGCGCGCTGGTCGCCCAGCAGGATGCTTACCTGCTCAACCGCGGCAATGCAGTGAACAATCTCATCGCGCTTTACAAGGCGATGGGCGGCGGCTGGTACACGTCCCTGCCGCTGGTCGACGCGGCCACCCGTCAGCAGATGCAGCAGCGTACCGATTGGGGCGACTTGCTGAACGAGACAGGCCGCCAGCCACGCAACTCCAACGTCCCCGTGCCGAGGGTGAGCCCGGATGAATGACACACCGCAACCCCCGGCGTCCCCGCCGCCGGACGCACCGGCGCCCGCAGCCGACCCGACGAAGCGGGGAGTCAGGTGGGTAGTCGGCCTGATTGCGCTGAGCCTGGCCTGGTACCTGCTGGCCGACCGGTACACGCCGTATACACAGCAAGCGAGGGTCCAGGCCTTTGTCGTCCCGGTGGCCTCTGAAGTGTCGGGCCGGGTGGCCCGGGTGCAGGTGCGCAACAACCAGAACGTCCTGGCCGGAGACGTATTGTTCGAGGTCGATCCGCAGCACTATCGCATTGCACTCGACCGYGCCCGCGCCGATCTCGAGTCCATGCGGCGGCAGATCGGCGCAAGCACCGCCGGCATCGCCTCGGCCCAGGCATCCCTGCGTGCCGCCCAGGCCAATGAACTCAAGGCACGCCAGGACAGCGATCGCCTTGAGCGCCTGTATCGTGAAGACCAGGGAACTGTTTCGCTTCGCCGTCTCGAGGTGGCCCGCGCCACGCACGTACAGGCCGTCAGCCAAGTTGCCGCAGCCCGTGCCGAAGTCGAGCGCGCGCGTGAGCAAGAGGGGGGCAGTGAAGAAGACAACGCCAAGCTGCGCAGCGCTGCAGCCAATGTGGACAAGGCCGAACTGGACCTGGCCAACTCGCAGGTGCGCGCGCGCACGGCGGGCCTGATCACCGATCTGCGCACCGAAGCCGGCCAATATGCCGCCGGCGGAAGCCCGGTGATGACGCTGATCGCCATTCACGACGTCTGGGTAAGCGCGGAAATGACCGAGAATAACCTCGGCCGCGTCGAACCCGGCACGTCCGTCGCCATCGTGCTGGACGCCTACCCGGGCAAGGTACTGGACGGCCGTGTCCGCAGTATCGGTTATGGGGTCAGTGTGGGCCAGAGCACGCCGCCCGGCAGCCTGCCGACGATACAGAACAGTCGCGACTGGCTACGCCCGGCCCAGCGCTTCCCCGTGGTCATCGAATTCGCCCCGGGCGAGCTGGCCAAACTGCACGGCGTGCGCGTGGGCGGGCAGGCCGAAGTCATGGCGTTCCCCACCCAGGGCAATCCGCTCAACCCCCTTGGCCACCTGTTCCTGTTCGTCATGAGCTGGCTGTCCTATGCCTACTAATGGTGATGGCGGCCATGCCCGCTGAGCCCGCTCGCCTTTCCCGGCGTCCGCTGCGCCTGGCATCCGGCGCCGCGCTTTGCCTGGCGACCAGCTTCGGATTAGGCTGGTCCCTCCCGGTGGTGGCGCCGGTACTTGGCCTGTTCGTGATCGCCTCTCTCGACCGCCCCCTGCCGCTCAAGGCCGGGCTGGGCCTGGCGCTGGTCGTCATGCTGACGACGGGCAGCGGCCTGCTGCTTCTCCCCTTTCTGCGCTATTACTGGTTCAGCGGCGTGCTTTTGACCGGCCTGCTCCTCTTCCTGGCATTCCGCCATGGCCTGCGCGGCGGAAACAATCTGGTCGCCACATTCCTGGCGGCTGGCCTGACCATGATTTCCGCGGCGGGCACCGCCGATTTCGGCCTGGCCGTCACGGTGATCGGCGCCCTCGTCAAAGGACTCCTGCTGGCCGTGCTGGCGCTGGCTCTTGTTCACTGGCTGTTTCCCGAACCCGCAGGCGGGCGGCCTGCGCGGGCCGCCCAGGTACTGCCGCACAGCGTGGCCGACTGGATGGCGCTACGCGCGGCGCTGGTGGTAATGCCGGCGTTCCTGCTGGCGCTGAGCGATCCCGCCGCCTACCTGCCGATCATCATGAAATCGGTCAGTCTCGGCAGGCAAAGCTGCACGACCGCCCGCGGTGCCGCGCGCGAGTTGCTTGGTTCCACGCTGTTCGGCGGCCTGCTGGCCATCCTGTTCTGGTCCGCACTCAGCCTGTTCGTGCACCTGTGGATGTTCTTTCTATGGATGCTGCTCTTCGTCCTGGTGGCAGGAGGCAAGCTGTATGCCATCAGCCCGACGCGTTACCCGCCCGGCTTCTGGCTGAACAGCCTGGTAACCATGGTCATCCTGCTGGGCCAGTCGGTCCAGGACAGTGCGGCCGGCAAGGACGTCTTTACCGCTTTCGCCRTACGCATGGGGCTGTTCGTCGGCGTTACCCTGTATGCCTGCCTGATGCTCTGGCTTCTGGACAAACCCGGCCGCATACCATTGCCCGCTCCCTGATGGAGTAAACCATGCTGCACCATGTACTGGCCGCCGCTCCCGTCATGCTTCTCTGCCTGTTGCTGCAGGGGTGCGTTGTTGCCGTCTGCTTGCGCCGCTACGCGCGCTTCCGGAATAGCCGCCTCGGGCATGAATCACTGTGGACCGATATCTTGCTGCTGTCGCTGGTGATGGTGCTGACACTGTTCGCCAACTTCATGCAAATGGTCATCTGGGCGGTGCTGTTCATGATTCTCGGCGAATTCAGCAATTTCCCCACAGCGCTCTATCACTCCGGTGTCAACTTCGCTACATTGGGCTATGGCGACATTGTCATGTCCGAGGAGTGGCGCCTGCTCGGCCCGATTGAGGCGGCTAACGGCATCCTGATGTTCGGCGTCTCGACCTCGGTGATGACCGCCGCGGTATCGGATGTGATCAAGTACAACATGTCTCGCCTGGGGCAGGACAAACCGCATTAGGCCCGACCCGGCTGCTACGGCGACGGAAATGTGCTCCGGCAAGACTACCGTTGGCCTGGTCGCCGCCGGTCGTGCCCGAAACAGGCGGATCAAGCGCGCCAGCGAAATCATCGTTCCACCGGAGAGCGTATGCGTATGTCCCGGAAATTTATCCTGGCCAGCCTGATGGCACTTGGTTTTTCCACGGCTGGCATGGCACAGCCCGCAGCGGGCCAGGGTGCCGAAAATGCTATATCCGAGGCAGTACAGGGTGGCGCCAGCCCCTATCGTCCTCCGTCCGCCGACTCCGCCAGTGCCGAGGATGCCGCGCGCGCCAAGTGCGAGGCTCTGAAGGAGCAATTCAACGCCACCTCGAAGCAGCCGTCCTACCAGTCGCCCGGGCCGGCAACACAGAACGCGCAGGGGCGCACTATTCCCAAGATCGAGCGCGACCAGTCACGCAAGTCATTGCAGGAAACTTACCGCGCCAATTGCACGTAGCGAGAGGGCGGCGCGCCCCCCTGCTTCCGACACTTGATCTGCTGTCCTGGAACCCGAACCCGGGCAGGCAACGGAATTTTCCGTGGGCGTCACGCAAGGCCTGATGAGGTACATGTCAGGCGTAAATCTCCATAAAGTCCCCATGCGCCGCGTCGCCGCTTAGCCCCGCTTTGGCAGCGGTCGCCGGGGGACTGGCCCGGCGTGTCGCGCAACTGCAGACACCCGATGCCTGTTGTGTTGGTTTTTGCCCGCCAGACCAAAGCCATCGCGCACCGTGCGTTGGCGTCATTTCCCCCGCCTCGAAGAATCTCTTCCTAAGCCCCGCCTGCGTTTGCGGGCGATTCTCGCTGACCTGGCCCGCCTTGGCACACTCCATGCGTTTGTACCTCCCGAGCGCAGAAACAATGCTCGAACCAACCGAACCCAAGTCCCAAYCGCTCCCAAGGAGAACTGCCATGACTACCACCCTCGCCATCAAGGACCTGTCCGTCACCGAAGAACTCGACGCCCGTGCCATGCGCGCCGTGCGCGGCGGCTTCGTGCCCTTCCTGCCCGTGTTCAGCGCGGTCAAGMTCGACTCGACCTTCAACGCYTCGCARCTGATCGGCCAGACGCARAACGTCGTCAACATGAACGGCAATAACGCTGCCTTCGTCGACGACATCAAGTCGCGTGTCACCTCGACCCAGAACGCCCAAAACAACATCTATTGAGCCTCGGGCTACCGCCCAGGCTGAATTCGCAAGCT
>NZ_JBFTSG010000085.1:0-25662 GCF_056399885.1 Cupriavidus sp. 01L45
CGGCGAGCGCAATGTCGCGCATCTCCTTGACCAGCTTCCCCTTTCCGACCGCCGCGTTGGGGACGCCCTGTTGCGCGCGTTGGGCGACGCTGGCGTGATCGACCTCTCGGGCAGGGCCGCAGGCCGGCTACTGCACACCTTGACGAAGATCTCGCGACCGGCCAGCGATATTCTCGCAGTCTTCGGCGATCGCCCGGTAGCAGTCCTCGGGGCGTCCGCCGGGGGCAAGGAATTCGTTGCTGGCTTCGCTGCGTTCGTGGAGGGTCCGCGCGCGTGCTGAGCGTGCTCAGGCAACGCGCGCGGGCGGCGGCGACACCGGCACCCGGCTGGTCTCGTTGTTGGCCGCCACTAGGCGTTGCAGCATGGCAACGAACAGTGCCCGCTCTGCCGGGTCCAAACCGGCCAACGTGCGGGTCTGGGCGCGCTCCGTGCCCGGGTAGATGTCCTGCAGCGGCGCCGCACCGGTTGCAGTCAGCGATAGCAGCTTGGTACGCCGATCGGCGATGCCCGGCGAGCGCGAGATCAGTCCCTTTCCCTCCAGCCTCTCCACCACACCGGCAATTGTGGTGCGGTCAAAGCCGATAGCATTGGCCAGCCTGAGCTGGTCGATGCCCGGATAGGCGCGCACTGCCGACAGCGCGGCGTATTGCACGGGCGTCGTATCGGAGCCATCGGTCTCTTCGTGAAAGACCGAGGTGGCAATCTGGTGCAGCCGCCGGATGAGATGGCCCGGCTTGTTGTAGATCAGTTCGTCGAAATTGGATTCGTCCATCATTTTTTTTCGCAGATCGGTCCGACAGGTGGGATCGACCCTACCCTGACGTTTACCCCCAGTGGATATATGAAGCACGCTGATTATCATACACACATTGATTCGATGTCGAATGATTCCATAAAAATGATAAATCAGACCATCACCTCAAACACTCAGGACCGGCATGCCCGCGAGACTGCCTCGTTGCCCGAGGATTTCCGCGCAGCGCTGCGCGATCACGCACTGGCTCCGTTGTGGGACTTCCTCAAAGCTGCCCTGCCGCACGGCCGCCCCGCGGGCGTCACGCGTCCGCACCGCTGGCGCTATGCCGATGTGCGTCCGCTGCTGCTGGAAGCCGGGCGCCTGGTGCCGGTTGCGCAGGCCGAGCGCCGCGTGATCGTGCTGAGCGATCCTGGGCGCGGTCCCAATGCGATGTCGGCGACAGGCACGCTCTACGCGGGCATCCAGTTGCTCCTGCCCGGTGAGACCGCCCCCACGCATCGCCATTCGCCGAGCGCGGCGCGCATCGTCATCGAAGGCCGCGGCGGCTTCACCGTCGTCAACGGGCAGCGATGCGATATGGAGCGGGGCGACCTCATCCTCACGCCGGGCGGGCAGTGGCACGACCACGGCCATGACGGCGAAGGTCCGGTGACCTGGCTCGATGTGCTGGACCTGCCGGTGTTCACCGCGGCGGAATCCGCTTATGCCGAAGGTGGCCATGATGGCTGCAATGTCGAAGAGCCGCTGATGACGCTGACGTCAGAACTGCTGCGCCAGGGCTTGCGGCCACCGCAAGGCTGGCACAGGGAGAATCCCTACCCGATGCTGCGCTATCCGTGGCAGACCGCTAGGGTTGCGCTGGAGCGGCTGGCCGAGGGGACGGGTCAAGCTTGCGCGGAGCTGGCCTATGTCAACCCGGAGACCGGGCAGGACTGCCTGCCAATCCTTGGTTTTACGGCGATGATGATCGGCCCTGGCCAGCACTGGCAGGCAGTGCCCACGTCAGCCAGTTCGGTGTTTCACGTTGTCGAGGGCAGCGGCGAGAGTCGGGTTGACGATCACGTGTTTGACTGGAGCGCGGGCGACACCTTCAGCGCCACCACGTTCGCTCGCGTCTCGCACCGCGTCACGCCCGGGCAGCCTGCATTCCTGATTCGCGTTGACGACGCGCCCCTGCAGAAGAAGCTGGGCTTCTTCCAGGAACGCCAGCTCGCCTGAACAGCACCGATCAATCATTCAACCTGCCTGCACCATGCGATTTTGCCGATTCCAGGATGATCGGGGCGAGCGCCTCGGCATCGTCGAGGACCACTTCGTAGCGGATATCTCACCCGCCCTGGAGATGCTGCCCTCATACCGCTGGCCCTTCCCCCAGGGCGACTCGCTCATTGCGCACCTGCCGCTCATTCGCGAGCACGCGCCGCGCCTGCTGGATGCGGCACCGCGCCGCGCCTTGTCCGGCGTGCGCCTGCTTAGCCCGGTGGCCAATCCGTCCAAGCTGGCCGCGGCGCCGGTCAACTATCTCAGCCACTTGGCCGAGGCACAGGCCGATCCCGCGACCTTCCATGCGCACCAGTTGCAGCGCATCCAGGAGGTGGGGCTGTTCCTCAAGGCATCGAGTTCGCTCGCCGGCCCCGGCGAGGGCGTGGCGCTGCGCCACACCGACCGCCGCAACGACCACGAACTGGAGCTGGCGGTGGTCATCGGCCGCACCGCGGATCGTGTTTCGGTGGACAGTGCAATGGACTACGTTGCCGGCTATGCCATCGGGCTGGACATGACCGTGCGCGGCCCGCAGGAGCGCTCGCTGCGCAAATCGATTGACAGCTATTCGGTGCTCGGCCCGTGGCTTGTCACCGCCGACGAGATCGCCGACCCGGCAAACCTGGAGCTGGAACTGCGCGTCAACGGCGAGCTGCGCCAGCGTGCCAACACGCGTGACCTGGTGGTCGGCGTTCCGCAGCTGATTGCCTGGGCATCGTCCTACTACACCCTGCATCCCGGCGACGTCATCTACACAGGCACCCCGGACGGCGTGGGGCCGGTCGTGCCTGGTGACCTGATCGAGGCCAGCGTCGAAGGCATCGGCGCCATGCGTGTCCCGGTACGCGCCGCCTGAGTTCACCGCACACGGATATCTTTCATGAACGATAGCAACAAGATCCAGACTTTGATTGTGGGGGGCGGCATCGGCGGCCTCGCCACGGCGCTAGCCCTGGCCCAGTCCGGCCGCACGGTGCACGTGCTCGAGCGTGCGCCGCAGTTCAGCGAGGTTGGCGCCGGCCTGCAGCTGGCGCCCAACGCATCGCGCATGCTCGAGCGTCTGGGTGTGCTCGATGCGGTCTGGCAAAGCGCGGTGTTTCCGCGCCAGCTGGTGTGGATGGACGCGATGAGCGGCCGCCGGCTGACCGCGCTGGACCTTGGCGCCAACTTCCGGCAGGCATACGGCTATCCCTACCTGGTGATGCACCGCAGCGACCTGCTCGCCGCGCTGCTGGCCGCGTGCCGGCGCGACGCCCGCATCACGCTGGAAACCAGCCGCGACGTGGTGGCGGTGCAGGATCTTGGCGACGGCGCCGAGGTCCGATGTGCCGACGGCTCGATTTATCGTTGCCAGGCGCTGATCGGAGCGGATGGGCTGCACTCCACCGTGCGCAGCATGATTGCGGACGACGGCGCACCGGTGTGCTCGGAATATGTGGCCTACCGTGGCACCCTGCCGATGGAGAACATGCCCGAGCATGCCGGGCTGGACAATGTGGTGATGTGGACCGGCCATGACATGCATCTGGTCCAGTATCCGGTACGCCGCGGGGAACTCTATAACCAGGTGGCAGTGTTCCGCAGCTACCGCTTCGATCCGTCCACAGACGACTGGGGCACGGTTGACGAGCTGGAGGCGCGCTTCGCCAATGCCTGCGCACCCGTGCGTGGCGCGATCAGCCTGATCCACACGAACCGGCGCTGGCCCATGTATGACCGCCATCCCATCGCCGACTGGACGCGCAACCACATCGCCCTGCTGGGCGATGCCGCTCACCCGATGCTGCAATACCTCGCGCAGGGCGCGGCCCAGGCTATCGAGGATGCGGGCACGCTGGCCGATGCGCTGAGCCGTCACGCCCGCGACGTGCCGGGCGGACTGCTGGCCTACCAGGAGGCCAGGCGGCTGCACACCGCGCGCGTGCAGCTGACGGCGCGCTGGTTCGGCGACTTCATCCACCTGGGCCATATGGGGGCCGAGGTGCGCAATGCGCTGCTGTCGGCGCGGGCAGACGACAGTTTCGCCCCGGTGGACTGGCTGTATGCGCCCCGCGCGGTCGCCACCGACGCAGCCATGGCGGGGAGGGTCTGAGCCCATGACCGCGATGAACGAGACGCTCGCCGCACCGCAGCCCGCCGTCGCCGCGGTCGGCGCGATGCTGCGCAGCAGGCCGATGTCACGCTATCAGCAGATAGTGATCGGCATCTGCATCGCCATCAACGTGCTGGACGGCTTCGACGCCCTCGCATCCGCTTTCACTGCGCCTGCGGTAGCGGCGCAGTGGCAACTGCCGGCAGCATTGCTGGGCATGCTGCTGAGCGCCAGTGTGGCGGGCATGGCGCTCGGCTCGGTCCTGATCGCTCCATTGGGCGACAAGCTGGGCCGCCGTCCCATCGTGCTTGGATGCCTTGGCATGATCAGCGCCGCCATGCTTGCCTCGGCATTTGTGGCCAACGCCTGGCAGCTTGCCGGCCTGCGCCTGGTGACAGGTCTGGGCGTGGGCGGCATCATCGCCGGCATCAATACGCTGGTTGCGGAGTATGCATCGGACCGGCGCCGGGACTTGGCGCTGAGCATGACGACCGTTGGCTATGCCGTGGGCGCCATCTGCGGCGGCGCGGCTTCCGGGCTGCTGGTTGGCAGCTACGGCTGGCGCTCCGTGTTCCTCGTGGGCGGCCTGCTTTCGGTGTTCATGGTGCCGGTAGCGTTCGCCTGGCTGCCCGAATCACTTGACTTCCTTGCCGGCAAGCGGCCGGGCAATGCRCTGGCACGGTTGAACCGGGTACTGCGCAAGGCTGGCGCGGAGCCGCTGCAGATGCTGCCGCCGCACGGGGAGCAGGTCCGGCAGGGCTCGGCGTGGCGCGCGCTGTTTCACCCGGACTTCCGTCGGCTGACCTTGCTGGCCTGCGCCTGCTACCTGCTGGTCATGCTCACGAACTACTTCTTGCTGAGCTGGATGCCGAAGCTGCTGGTGGACATGGGCATGAGCATGGAGCAGGGCATTTCCGGGGCCGTCATCATGAACCTGTCGGGGGTTGTCGGCGGCATTGCCCTGGGCTGGTCGGCCGGCCGCTACGGGCTCAGGGCGATGTCAGTGATATACCTCTGCCTGTGCTTCCTGTCGGTTGCATGGTTTGGTTCGCTGTCGGCGGCAGCCGGCCACGTGCTGACCGTGAGCGCGGTGATCGGATTCCTCATCACCGGTGCCGTGGCCTGCCTGAACGCGCTCGCGCCCCGGGTCTTCCCGCCGGAAGTGCGCGCCACGGGCACCGGGCTGGCACTGGGCTTTGGCCGCCTGGGTGGCACAGCCGGCCCCTGGCTGGCGGGGGTGCTGATTCAGGCGGGCTGGTCGCGCACGCAGTTTTCGATCGTGCTGGCAACGCCGCTGCTGGCCGCGGCCGTGCTTTTCGCGCTGGTCCTGGCGAAGGAGCGCGGTACGGCCTGAGCCGCCTGGTTCTTGCAGTTGCCGTATCAAAATTGGTCGATATCGAATTTTCCGACGTAGAAGTTTTATTGGTTCTGCCGCAGGGCCGGAGAGCCAACCCATCAGCCAACAAAAAGGAGGTGAGCTATGCAGGAAGGAATCTCGTTGTGGGAAGCCGCGAAGCGCGAAATGGACGACTACCAGTTCGTTGCTGGGGTCGAGCTTCAGCCGAAGTGGGACGTGCCGTCCGAGATCGCCATCAATGTTGCCGTGTCGGGCCGCTTCAGCGACAGCCAGGAAGAGGGCCATCCGACCTCCATTGAAGCCTATGTCGATGCCGCCTCCGAGGTCATCGAGGCTGGCGCTTGCGGCGTGCATATCGATTTCTCGATGGTTACCGACCACCGGGGGCGCCGCCTGGACCGCGACGTGCCGCCGGTGGAAGCGTACGGCGCAGTGCTGCGCCCGCTGCGCGACCGCTTTGGCCATGAGTTCGTCGCCAACCTGAACGTGCTCAACGGCAGTACGTTCGATATCTGCATGAGCCCCGCCCGGGCCGGGCTGGCGGAAGTCGCGCCGTGCGCCGCGGGGCACCCGGATGCTTTCATGGTGCCGGCGGTGCGCACGCTGGAGCAGTACGACGTCAAGCCGGAAATCGTGATCCACAGTTCCGGCGAGATCGAGCTGGCCAAGCGCAAGCTGATCGATACCGGCATCCTGAAAGGTCCTTACAACTGGATCATTCTGTATGGGCTGCCGTTCAACGTCGGCCGTACGCTGATCTCGGGTACCTGGGCCAGCAATGCGCAGGACATGGCGCGCCATATGTTCATGATGGTCGACCAGATCCGCCAGATCGATCCCGCTTCGGTCATCACCGTTTGCGCGGCGGGCCGGTCCACACTCTACATGACCACGCTGGCCACCATGATGGGCCTGAACATCCGCGTCGGCACCGAGGACACGCCGTGGAAATACCCCAACAGCGATGTTCGTCTGCGTGACAACCTGGAGATGGTCCGCATGGCACGCGACATTGCCGAGCTGCATGGCCGCCGCACCGCCAGCGCGGACGCCTATCGCCGCATGATCGGCAAGCCCGCCCGTGTAGGCGTGGCAGCCGCCGCACAGGTGCCTGCATGACGCCCCACCCGCTGGACGGCTTCCCGACCGGCGCGCCGGACCCGGCAGTGTGGCAGGTGCTGGAGATGCCCATGCCGGACGGCGGCAAGTGGCGCTACGAGGAGCCCGGCGCGCGCGTGCGGGCCGAAAGTGGTGTTCTGGAAATACAGGTGGACAGGTTCACGCGGCAGCACGCACGCATACCGATGTTCGACAACCCCAAGCATTTCCTGGCCATGCGCGAGCCGCTGACCATCGCCGAAGGCGGCGTGCTCACCATCGGCTGCGAGATGGCGTGCGAGAACCGCAACGGCAACCCGGACGACCTGTTCGATGGCTTTGCGGGCTTCAATGTGTGCGACCTCGCCAAGGGCATGGTGTTTGACTTCATTATCTCCGGCACGCGGATCGGCGTGGTGCATGAGCGGCTGCCAATCCCCGGTGTGACGCCAGTTGGCGGCGACTGGCTGCACGTGGTGCAGTCGCCCCTGCTGGCGCAGAACCACCCGGGAGAGTTCCACCGCTACGAGATCACCATCGACCGCCCGGCACGCAGCTGTACATGGCATGTGGATGGCAGGCGCATGTATGCCGTGCGCGATAGCGCGGTGGATATCGGCAGCGTGGTGGTGGCGCTTGGGCTGTTCACGCTGAAGCCTGCCGTGGCAGGCATGGGCAGCGTGTCAAACCACGGTCAAGGCGCAAGCGGGCGCTGGCGCAATCTCTGGGCCCGCTTCGCGTGAGCGGCAGGCGGAATGGAACCTGTGCGAAGGTAAATCTGATATGAGCAAGCTGAACTTGTCGCTGGCAATGGGCGACTACGACCGCACGCGGGCACTGCTGGACGGGCGGGTACCGATCGATGGTGTCGACCCGGTCTTCCTCGCGCTGGATCCGGAAGAGATCTTCTTTCGCGCGTTCCGGCACGCCGAATTCGATGTCTGCGAGCTGTCATTGAGCAGCTTTACCGTCAAGACGGCGCGCGAATCCTGTCCTTATGTCGGCGTGCCCGTGTTCCTGTCCCGCGCCTTCCGGCACACCGCCATCTACATCCGAACCGACCGCGGCATCCGCGAGCCGGCCGACCTGCGCGGCAAGCGCGTGGGCGTGCCGGAGTACCAGCTGACCGCGTGCGTCTGGGTGCGCGCGATGCTCGAGGAGGATTATGGCGTGCGGCCGTCGGAACTGCAGTGGATACGCGGCGGGCAGGAGCAGCCGGGCCGGGTCGAGAAGATCGAGCTCGCGCTGCCTGCCGATGTGCGCCTGGAGAGCGCGCCTGACGGCGCTACGCTCAACGCGATGCTGGCGGCGGGCGAGATCGATGCCCTGATCGCGCCGCGCCCGCCTTCATGCTGGGTGCGGGGCCATCCCGGTGTGGGCAGGCTGTTCTCCGAGCCGGTGCAGGCCGCCAGCGACTACTTCCGGCGCACCGGCATCTTTCCCATCATGCACCTGCTTGGCGTGCGGCGCGAGCTGGTGCACGCGCATCCCTGGCTGCCGGGCACCTTGCTCAAGGCCTTCGAGCGTGCCAAGGCGGTGGCGATGTCATCGCTGGCCGAGATCGCCGCATCCGCCATCACCCTGCCGCTCGCGCAGGAGACCATGCAGGCCATGCAGGGCTTGATGGGGCACGACTACTGGAGTTACGGCGCGGCGCAGAACCTGCATACGCTCGACGCATTCCTGCAGTACCACCATGCGCAGGGGCTGTCGCCGCGCCGGGTGCGGGTCGAGGAACTGCTGCACCCTTCGACCCTGGAGGTGCATCGGGTATGACGCGCGCGCCGGGCGTTTCAGTCGTTCACTTCGCTGAGGCTTGGGGCTGCCGTGAGCAGGTTTTCCTCGATGCGCACCATGACCTTCAGGAAGCTCTTGAGCTCGCGTTCGGAGACACCGTCGACGGCGTGCTGCAGCAGCGCCGTGATCGCGGGCATCAGCCGTTCGACCAGGGCGCGGCCCTGGTCGGTGATGAACACAAAGCTGCGCCGCCGGTCCTCAGTGTCGCGCACGCGCTTGACCAGGCCCTGCTTTTCCATGCTGTCGAGCGCGGGCACGGAGGTGGTGGCGGCCAGCCCGACGCGGCGGCTGAGCTCCAGTTGCGTCAGCCCGTTCTGCTCCGACAGCACGCGCAGGTAGTACCAATGTCCCACCGAAGCGCCTTCGTCGGTCATCAGGGCTTGCAGGTGGCTGGTGAACAGCCGGTGCATGTCGCGCACATGCCAGGCGATGCTGCGGCCTCCTACGTCGAACACCGGAGGGTGGACTTCGGTAGGCTCCGGCTTGCCGGATTTCGTGGTGGGCTTGGTTCGGCTGGTGGCCACGCTTACATTCTCCGCTTTGTCAGGCGAGGGGAGTTTACCACCGTCCGCCGGCAAGGCCAGGGAAGCAAATCATCCGTTGTCGAACCATATCGGTACGACTCCGTATTGTCCGAAGCAAAATGTAAGAAGGAGGGGGTAGCGTGAAAGACAACCGATTCGGGCCGGCGCCCGGCGATGGCGACGCGGCGGGGCAGGGCGAGCTGTGGACGCGTGACGGCTTCAACGGCGCCTGCTCGATGGTATTGCGCCCGCACTACGCGCCGGCGTATCTGTCGGCACAGGGGCCGCATGCGCCGCGCCGATTCCAGCTGGACAAGCTGGCGATGTCTCACGGCGATGACGCGCTTGCCATGCCGGTGCCGGTTGCCAGCTCGCGCAAAGGGGTGTCGCTGAGCGTCGCGCTCCAGGATCAGGAGCCCTTCATTGTGGTACGCAACGTCGAGGCCGACGAACTGCATTTCGTGCACCGCGGGGAGGTGCGCTTCGAAACCGATTGCGGCGTGCTGGACGCGCAGGCCGGGGATTTTGTCTGCATTCCGCGCTCGGTGGCCTACCGCACCACGCCGCGCGGCGGTCCGGCGTGGCGGTTCATCGTCGAAAGCCCCTCGCCGCTGCGCCTGAACCCCCAGACCCCGTCCGGCATGATCAATTTCGCGCGCGACGTGCACTACGCCAGGGTTGAACCGCAACAAGACGGCCACGCGCCGACGGAGGTGACGCTGGTGCTGAAGGCCGAGGACGGTCCGACGGTGTTCCGGCTGCCGCAGGACCCGCTGCGCGCGGTGGCGCACGTGTACGGGAACGTGCCGGTGTGGAAGGTGAACCTGGCCAACGTCCAGGTAGGCACCTACCTGCCGCATGGCGGCCCGCCGTTCCAGTTCATCACCTCGGACGATGGAGAGATCATGATCTACACGCTCTGCGCGCGCACCACGCAGCGTCGGCCGATCCATGTCAACGCCGATTTTGACGAAGTGATTCTCTACCACGCCGGTCCGGGCGCATGGGGTGACGTGAGCGAGCCCGGCACGGTGAGCTGGGTGCCGAAGGGGGTCATCCACCAGGGGCCCAGCGAGAACGTGCCGGAAGGCTACCAGGCATGGCTGCTGGAGACGCGGCCGACATTGCGTCTCACGCCGATAGCGCTGGAGGCATCCGCGCTGCTGGATACGCGCGAGTATGGAATCCACCCGAGCGAGGCGGCCATGCAGCGGTAATCGCCCCCAAAGCGGGGAGCGGGCCGACGGCGGGGGTGTGCCGTCATGGGCGCTGCGGGCGCGATGCCCCCAGGCGCGAGAACGCAACGCCTGCCCCCGACGCCACATTTCAAGGCTGCCGGGCAGCGTGCCGATCGAATCTGCCCGCTACCTGCGCCAGCCGCATTTTGTCGCGTCGGGTTCATTCGATGCMATACAGGCGGATCCGCGTGTACGCGAAGCCTATCTGGGGGTATAGCGCATGCTGAACATCATCGACCTGCGCGCCGGCTACGGCGCGGCCCAAGTATTGCACGGGATCGACCTGGAGGTGGGCGCCGGCGAAGCGGTGGCCCGGTCGGCGCCGACGGCGCCGGCAAGACCGCGCTGGTCAGGACGTTGTGCGGCCTGATCCGCCCGATGGGCGGGCACATCGTCAAATCCGGCACGGACATCGCCAGCGTACCGGCGCACCGCCGCTTCGAGCATGGCATTGCCGCGGTACTGGAAGGGCGCAACCTGTTTCCCGAACTGAGCGTGCTCGACAACTTGCGCCTGGCAGAACGTGCCGGGCTCAGGACCCGGCGGCCCGGCGCGCGTTTCACGCTGGACGAGGTCTGCGAACTGTTCGGCGTGCTGCATGAACGCAGGCACAGCCGAGTCGGGCTGCTCTCCGGCGGGCAGCAACAGATGGTGGCGATTGGCCGCGCACTCCTGCTTCAGCCAGACCTCCTCATCATGGACGAGCTGACGACAGGCCTGCGCCAAAGGTGGTGCGCGAAATCCTCGGCGTGCTCACGCGGCTGCGCGAGCGCGGCATGAGCATCCTGCTGGTGGAGCAAAGCATTGCTATCGCAGCGGAAATCACCGAACGCGCCTACGTGCTTTCAGTGGGGCGCGTCGTCCACCAGGTCCGCCGCGGCGAGTGGGCGTCAGTGCTGGGCGACGAGTCATTGATCAAGGCTTATCTGCATGGGTGAGCTTGTGATCCGCATTGATCTTCCGGAGGGCGTGCGGGAAGGTACCTCACAGTCGGCGCGCAGCCACTCGGACCCACTCAGACCCACGCACTGCCGCCGGCGCCATTGCCGCACTGGGCCTCGATGGGGCCGTGCTCGTACACATCGTGGACGGTACGATCCACTTCAATGCCTCCGAGTTCTTTTCAGGGTGCGCCAGGGGAACATGCGCGTTGCACTACAGCAGCCTGCTCAGAATGGGCCCGTGTCGGGTAGTGCAGCGTGGTGCCTGCTGCCCTTTGCACGCGCTGCTGTCCTGATGCAGTCATCGGCCCGTCTCGCCAACCCATCTCCGCAATATCGGATTGCGTCGCAGCGCCCGGTATCGAATTAACTGATTCCTCGGATCAGCAAGTTGAATTTCACCTTCCCTGCCTATCACTTCTAAGATTGCCACCACTGATCCACCGAAGCGAATGCCCTGGATTGAGGATGACAAATCCGAGGTGGCGCCGGCCATGCGGATCGCGCAGAAGGAGGTGTTCGGACCGGTGCTTGCGGTCATCCGGATACCTGCAGACCAAGAGCGTCTGGATCAATACGGAGGCGCCGCCGGCCAACCCATTTACGATCCGCTGGCGCCCTGGGTGCAGCAGAGTTGCCATGGCGAGTCCTTACGCACCGATCCACGTCGCCCCACGCCAGATGCCCTCCTGCACCAGGCGCTTCATCAGCGACAAGAGCGCCGCGGTCGCGCAGGAGGCGGCGGTGGACTGGCTGCGCGTGGCAAGCCGGGCAAGGAGGATGCGGCGGGACAGGGCCGGCGAGGCAATGGGTGCGGCGGCCAGGGTGCCACGCGTCAAGTCCTCGGAGATGGCGGAACTGGGCAGGATGGTATGGGCGAAGCCTTTCGCAACCAGCGACTTCTGTACGCTGAGCGAATTGGTTTCGGCGGCAATAACGAGATCGATACCGGAAACGGCATAAGCATGCTCCACCACATTGCGAAGACCATGAGGCGGGTTTGGCAGCACCAGCGCCAGTCCCTCCAGGTCCATGATGGACAGCGGCTCGGCCTGCGGCAGCGTGCCTGGCCGCCCCACGAGGTAGAGCTGCTCGTCGAGCAAGGCCTGCACCCGCAGCCCCGTCACCGACCTGTCGTCATACATCAGGGCCGCGTCCACGTCGCCGGACTCGAGCCATTGCCGCAGATGGCCGGCATAGCCTACCGTCAGGCGGACGCCCAGGTGCGGATAGCGGTCGCGCAGCGTGGCAACCAGCTCCGGCGCCAGCAGTTCGCCGCAGCTGGGAAGGAGACCGATGTTCGCAGTGCCTGAGACAAGGCCCGCGGCGGGCTGGATCTCCGCCTTGGCGCGATCCAGTTCGCGCAGCGCCCGCCGGCCGTACTCCGCGAGCGTTCTGCCGGCGTCGGTGAGCAGCATGCCATGCCGTTCGCGCTCGAACAGCTCGACGCCGAACTCCTCCTCGAGCAGCCGGATGTGGCGGGAGACAGCGGGCTGGACGATATGCAGGCGTTCCGCTGCCTTGGTGGTGCTGCCGGTTTCCGCGACGGCCAGCAATGCACGGAGTTGTTTGATATCCATGGGAAGTGACGAGATGGCTCGTATCGAAGTCGTTGATTCGTGGATGCCGGCAGCCGGATTTCAATTGCTTGCCGGGGCAAGTACCTGATGGGCCGCGCCAGCTGTAACCAGGCGGCGCGGGGAAATCCCTGATTGACGTGGTTTCATAAGAGTATAAAGATAAGATCATTAATTTAAAAGACAGTAAGGTCATCCGGGGTAACCCTGAAAACGTCGAAAAGGTGGTGGAGATGAACGAGAAAACGAGCGCCGACATTGCGGCGGTGATGGCGGCAGACGACGCGAGATATGCAGCCATGCTTGCCGGCGACGTGGCCGCGCTAGATTCGTTGCTCGCGGATTCCCTGGTCTATACGCACGCGACTGCGCGTACGGAAGACAAGGCGGCCTATCTCAAGGCGGTATCGAGCGGCGTCGTCAAGTACGTCGAGCTGGAGCGGTCGGAGGTCGTCGTGCAGGTCTATGGGTCGACCGCCGTCATGCACGGACGGCTTTCACTCAGCGTGTTGCGCGAGGGTAGCCGCAAGGGCATGACCGGCCTGTTCCAGAGCGTGTGGGTCAGGCTCGACAACCGGTGGCAAATGGTTGCCTGGGCGTCTGTGCCGCAAGCGTTCACGTCCGCGTGATGGACGGTTCCTGCTTGGCCGCGTCTGTGGCAAGGCGTCCGGTTGGTGAGCAGGGCAATTTACTGAAGGAGAAGAAGCAATGAGCGAAAAGAACGTGGTTCTGGCGGTCAACTGCCGGATCCGGAGCGACAAGGTGATGGAACTGATGGCGGAGCTGCTGGCGAATGCGGAAGCCTCCCGCGCGGAGCCCGGCTGCCTGCATTTCGACGTCTGCGTCGACAAGGGTGATCCGACCAGGATCCTGTATTACGAGGTCTACCGGGACCAGGCGGCGATCGATTCACACGCGCAGACCGCGCATCACAAGAGATGGGTGACCGAAGGCGCGCCGCTTCTCGAAGTGCGGCAACCGGTGCGGCTGTCGCGCACGGCGCCGTGACCCGGCGTAGCTGACGCTGTTGGGGCGAGTGGCGCGCGACGGGCTGCCCGCGCGGCGAAGAGAAGCAATACACAACAAGCAAGAGGGGAGACTGATGAGCGAACGAAAGCAAGTGGTGGTGGTGGCCTGCCGAGCGAAGGCCGGCATGCGACAGCAGTTGCTGGATGAGTTGGAGAAGAATCGCGCGGCGGCACTGCAGACCGAAGCCGGCTGCCTGCAGTTCGACGTGACGACTGCCGAGGGCGGTGACGAGCAGATCGTCGTCTACGAAGTCTATCGGGATCTGGCGTCACTGGAAGCGCATCAGCAGACGCCACATTTCAAGCGATTCCTGCAGGAGGGCATCCCGCTGTTCGCCGAGCACGATCTGGCGATCTACGAGCGTGTTGCGCCCTGAGACGGAAGCTGTCCGGGACGGACACACCGTCGCGGACTTTCCGGTGGCATGGCTTCGGGGCTGGCTGCACGGTCTATGAGCTTAGCCACACGATTCACCGCCCTTTGCCGGCGTCCCGGCAGAGGATGGCTCATCCAGAGAGAAAGTTCATCATGATCAATTCTGATTCGACTGTCAGGACCGGCTTGCCGGCGGACCAGGAGGAAGAGGACAAGGTATTCCGGCGCGTGACGAGAGGCGTCCTCCCGCTCCTGTTCATCTGTTCGATGATTGCGCTGTTCGACCGTTTCATTGTCGGCTTCGCCAAGCTGCAGATCACCGAAGCCTTTGGCCTGTCCGCCGCGGCCTATGGCTTTGGCGCCGGGATCTTCTCGCTCGGCTATCTGCTGTTCGAAGTGCCGAGCAACATCATCCTGGCGCGTGTGGGTGCGAAGAAGTGGATTGCCAGGATCATGGTGAGCTGGGGCATCGTCACGATCGGGACGATCCTGGTGCGCACGCCGGAGCAGTTCTATATGGCTCGGTTCCTGCTTGGCCTTATGGAGGCGGGCTTCTACCCCGGCATCGTCTATTACCTTTCCGGCTGGTTCCCACGGGCGCGCTTCGGGCGGATCATGGCATTACTGCTACTGGTCTTCCCGATCAGCAATCTGTTCGTTGGCCCGTTGTCCGGCTGGATCCTGGAGTCGATGTCTGGCGCGGCCGGGCTGGCGGGGTGGCAATGGCTGTTTGTCGTTATGGGCATCCCGGCGATCCTGATGGGCGTCGTGTTCTTCCTGCTGGTCGCCGACAAACCGCAGGACGCAAAGTGGCTCAGTGCGCAGGAGAAGCGTGTCGTGCTCGACGCAATCGCCAGGGATCGTGCGTCAAAGCACGAGTCGGGCGGCTGGTTCCTGGCGTTCAAGGACTGGCGGGCGTGGGCACTCGGCGCAATCATGGCGGGCGGCTATCTCGGCCTGTACGGCATCGTATTCTGGATGCCCACGATGGTCCAGTCGGCGGGCGTCAGCGGATTTCGGAACATCGGCATGATCTCCTCCATTCCGTGGATCGGCACCGTGCTGGTGACACTGCTGCTGGGCTACTCGTCGGACCATTTCCAGGAGCGCAGGGGGCATTTCTGTTTCGCCGTCCTCCTGGGAGCGCTGGGCTTCGTGATCAGCGTCCAGTCAAGCACCAACATCTACGTCACCATTGCCGGCCTCAGCGTTGCCTGCGCCTTCCTGTTCGCCTGCTTTCCGCCCGCCTGGGCGCTTGCGTCCACGCTGCTGGTCGGGCAGAGCGCTGCGTGCGGGCTGGCCCTGGTCAACACGGTTGCGTCGTTCGGCTCCTTTATCGGGCCTTACCTGATGGGGATTGGCCAGGAAAAAACGGGCGGACTGACGGCGCCGCTGATGGTGATGGCTGCCATCTGCTCGGTCTCTGCGCTGGCCATCTGGCTGATTCCTGCCCGTGCGCCCGGCCAGCCGGACGCACGCAGCCGTGCGCTGAACGATTCAAAGGCAGGCAGATCGGTGGCGGATTCCCCGGCGCAATAACGCGTCGATATTAGGCCTCAATCCGCGTATTAGATCTATTGATATTAGTAAAAGAATAGCTATCGGATGAAAGTCTCATCTGATGGCCTGGAAGGAATCGATATGAATGACGAAACCAAGAGAAAAATCCGCGCGGTCCTTATCGCTGACGACCAGCGGCATGCAGCGATGATCGGCGGCGATGTGGTGGGTCTGGACCGCCTGCTGGGCGGCGACCTGGTCTACATCCACGGCAGCGCGAGGCAAGACGACAAACAGAAATACCTCGCATCCATTGCGAGCGGGGCAGTGAAGTACCTTGACATCAGACGTACGTCCGAGGCGGTCCAGGTTTACGGGGATACAGCAGTGGTGCACGGYCACATTGCGATCCAGGGCATGTCGAAGGGCGAGAAGCGGCTTATCGACAGCCTCTTCCAGAGCGTGTGGGTGTTGGCTTCATTTGGCTGGCAGATGGTTGGATGGGCATCCATACCGACTGGCAAGGCGCAGGCATAAGGAGACGGCAAAATGAAGTTCGTGACTATCGACTGCGGGGAAAAGGGCCATCCCGGCCTGCTAATGGGCGACGGAAATATTCTCGATTTGTTCCTGCTGCGTCGGCACCTTGGTGTGGCGAAGCTGATCCCTGCGGATGTGCGCGGAATCCTTGAGGGCGGCGCGCAAGCGCTGGCGCTGGTCGATCAATGCCGGCGCGCCGTCGAGGAGATGAGCGACCACGCGAGCGCCCAGCTCAGCGAAACAGGCGCGCTGGTGTCGTTCCAGGGCACGCCGCTGCTGGCCCCGATCCCGGAGCCGCGCCTGCTGCTTGCGGCGTCCGGCAACTATGGCCGCCACTTGCGCGAGTATCCGGACGTGCCGCTGCCGGAGAACCCCACCGCCTTCATTAAGCCCTCCGATACGCTGACGGGCCACGAGAAGCCAATCCTGATTCCGCCGCAGTTTCCGGACCAGGTTGATTTCGAAGGCGAGTTCGCCATTGTGTTCGGCCGGACGTGCCATAACGTCGACGAAGTGTCGGCGATGCAGTATGTCGCCGGCTACACCATTGTCAACGACGTGTCGGCGCGTAACTGGGTGGCCGAGGTGTTCTCGTCGACAGAACGATTCCAGTCCATCCGCGCATGGGACAGAAATATCCTCGGAAAGAACCTGCCGAGCTTTTCGCCATGCGGACCGATTCTGACCACGGCTGACGAGATCGCGGATCCGCACGACCTTGCCATCACGACACGCGTGAACGGCAAGGTCATGCAGGACAGCGGCACCAGCGATCTCATCAGCCGGATTCCCAGGCTTATCTCGTACTTCTCGAAATGGTACCGGTTCCAGCCGGGCGACATCTTCACCACCGGCACTCCGGAAGGCGTTGGCGCCGGCCGCACCCCGCCGGTCTATCTCAAGCAAGGGGACCGCATCGAAATCGAGATCGCCGGACTCGGCACGCTGGCCAATCCGGTGGCATAGCGTCGGGCAGGCTGCGCGTCCGTCACGGCAATCGGCACGGGCGCAAACCTTCTGGAAACTGGACAAGGAGACATGATGGAAGACGTGGAGAAACTGACGATCCTCAGAGGCGAGGATCTGAACTGGGAAAGCGATGGCCGACGGGGCTTCTTCGAGTATTGCGATCTCGGCATGCGCAAGGCGACCAGCGGCCGCTACCTGGTGCACCTGATTCGTGCTACCGCGGCGATGGAGTCGCCCATCGGCGGTCACCGGCACATCGTCGACCTGCAGGTAGTCTACATGCTCAAGGGATGGATGAAGCTCTGGCACGAGGGCCACGGCGAAGTCACGCTCAAGGCCGGCGACTGCATGTACCAGCCTGGCGGCCTGGCGCACGGCGCGCTGGACTGGTCGGCCGATTTCGAATGCCTCGAGGTCATTTCGCCGGGCAATTTCAGCACGCTCGAATCCGAGACCGAGGCGGCTTAGCAGCAATCAGCACAAGGCTCGGCCGCCCACAAGCGGCCAGCCAATACCTGGAGACATGATGAGCATCATCAAGGCAACCGGCGTTGCATACGGGCGGCTGCGCGCACCGGATCTGGACAGGATGGAGGCATTCCTGCTCGATTTCGGCATGGTGCGCGTCGAGCGGAACGACAATACGTTGTACATGCGCGGCACCGGGCCCGCGCAATACATCCATGTGACGGAAAAGGGCAGCCCTGCCTTCGTGGGCATGGCCTACCGCGCGGCCAGCGAGGCAGACCTGGAGAAGCTGACGCGGGTGCCTGGCGCCTCCGCGGTGGAGCCGATCGACGCGCCCGGTGGCGGCAAGCGCGTGCGCCTGCGCGACCCCGACGGCTACCTGATCGAAGTCGTCCACGGCATCGCGCCGCTGCCCGAGCTTCCGATCACGCATCGTCATCCGGAACAAGGCAGGACGGTCGGCGTACTGGACCGGATCCACATGGGGCCCGCCCGGGTCAGGAGCTTCGGCCATGCCGTCATCTTCACCCCCCGGTTGCAGGAGACGCTGGAATGGTACTGGCATGTGCTGGGCCTGCTGCCGTCAGAGGAGGTGTACGAGGGCAGCCCGGACAACGTGTTGGGGTCGTTCAATCGCTGCGACTGCGGCGACGAGTTCGTCGACCACCACGTGGCGATGTTCTTCAGCAATGCCACCGCGGGGCTGAACCATCTCGCCTTCGAGGTTGTTGACCTCGACGACGTCTTCACCGGTCACGAGCACCTGCAAGCCAGGGGCGGGTACGAGCCGCTTTATGGCGTTGGACGCCACCTGCTCGGAAACCAGGTGTTTGACTACTGGGGCGGCCCCTGGGGGATGGTTCATGAACACTTCGCCCATGGCGACCTGCTGAACGCAAGCTCGGGACGCCAGCGCGTTGACATCGTCCAGGGCTTTGTATCGCCGTGGGGCGGGGAGCCCTCCGAGGCGCTGCTGAATCGCGTCGTCCCCTGAGCCGCCGCTTAACGCCACTATCAAACCGAACATGAACACCTCACTTGAATTCGACCCGCAAAGCCTGGTGCTGCCGCGTGTGCCCATTCGTGGCAGCACCCAGCCTTACCATGTACGCCGCATCTTCTGCGTCGCGCTGAACTATGCCGACCATGCCAGGGAGATGGGCAGGGAAGTCTCGCCGGCGCCGCCCTTCTATTTCACCAAGAGCCCGTTCGCCATCACACACACGGGCTCGGTCGTTCCATATCCGCCGGCAACTGCCAACTATCAGCACGAGATCGAACTGGTTGCCGCGATCGGAAAGCCTGCGTTCAGGGTGTCGCCCGCCGAGGGCTGGGACTGCGTGTTCGGATACGCATGCGGGCTCGACATGACGCGGCGCGACCTGCAGCTCGCCGCGCGCGACAAGGGCCGGCCGTGGGAGGTGGGAAAGGACTTCGAGGAGTCCGCGATCGTCTCGGAGATCGTGCCGGCTTCGGAAATCGGTCACCCGCAAAGCGGCAGGATCGCCGTCTCGGTGAATGGTGAGACCAAGCAGGACAGCGATATCTCGATGTTTATCTGGAACGTGGCGGAGCTAGTATCCGATCTCTCCAAATACTATCGCCTCGGGCCGGGCGACCTGATCTATACGGGAACGCCCCACGGCGTCGGGCCGGTGCGTGCCGGCGACATCCTGCACGGGGTCGTCGAGGGCGTCGCCAGCATTGACCTGCGCATCGGGCCTGCGGCCTAGCCAAGCGTCAGTCGCGTGCAAGCATGGCGCCAGGTCCAGGCGCCAGCCACAGGGAAATATTTCCTTCATATCTGGAGTCGGAGCATGAACGAGCAAGGCGAATCCGGGCGAGTCGGTAAATGGCCGCCGGGGGATGTAGCAGGGCAGGAGAATCGAGCCAGCAACGCGGCCAGCGAGGCATCGACTCGCGGCGCATACAGCCAGGCGTATCGGAGCCCCGAAGTCGGCGGGAACCGCGGTGCGCGCCTGCTGCTTAAAGGCGGCACGGTTCTCACGCTTGACGAGAAGGTGGGAGATTTCGAACAGGCGGATGTCCTGGTCGAGGGCAAGAGGATCGTGGCCATTRCCCCCCATCTGGATGCGGCCGACGCGCAGGTCATCGATTGCAGCGGAACGATCGTGATGCCCGGGTTTATCAGCACGCACCAGCATCAATACCAGACGCTGATGCGCAGTGCGTTGTCCGATGGCATCCATATCCGCGCCATACCGGCCAATAGCCAGCAGCCGGTCGCCAAATGGCCGGGCGAATTCTATACGACCACCATCCAGGAGGTGTGGACGCCGGGATTAATGCCGAATCCGCCCGTTCCGGGCCAGCCACCCATCTGGGATCTCGGGCGACCGCCCATGGACCCGGAGGACTGCTACATCGCTGAGTTGGTGTCATCCCTCAGCCAGATCACCCAGGGCGTCACCACGATCACGGATACCTCGCAGTCATCGCACACGCCGGACCATACCGATGCGATGATCCAGGCGCTGTTTGATTCAGGCCAACGCGCGGTCTACGCCTATGGATGGGGCAATGACCGCTCGGCGCAGTTCCCGGAGCAGGCCTATGAATACCCCGGCCGCAGCGGGGATTCGTCATTCGGGCTGGGTCGGCTGGCCAAGACGTACTTCAGCTCGAAGGACCAGCTGGTGACACTGGGCGCGATGCTGGACTGGCACCCCGTGGTCGATCCACGGACGCGCGAGAAGCAGAACTACACCGGGTGGCAACTCGCGCGGGAGTTCGGCGCCTGGATCAACAACCACGCGGCGCACGGCGCGGTCGTCGAAGGCATTGCGGAAGATCCGCGAAACGGCGCTGACTGGTCCGATGTCACGCTGGTCCACTGCACGCTGTGGCAGGACGAGCCGGTCGCCCAGATCGGCGTGGACAACGTCAAGTCGCGCGCCTGGCAACTCGTTGCCGACCGGGGTACGCATGTCTCAATCTCGCCGCTGGTGGAAATGCAGATGCGCCACGGCATGCCGCCGTTCCAGCTGGCGCTCAACTACGGCATCCTGCCCAGCCTGAGCCCGGACACGGAAACCAACATGACGACCAACCCGTTCTCGATGATGCGTTCCGCATTCACGCTGCAACGGGCGCTGGCAAACGAACTGGTGTTCCCCCTAAGCGACCCGCAGGCGCTGAAGGTGCCCCAGTTGGTGACCACCCGGCAAGTGATCGAGATGATGACCATTGCCGGCGCGGCGGGCTCAGGGCTGCTTCACAAGGTGGGTACGCTGACGCCGGGCAAGGAGGCTGACATCGTCGTGCTTGACGCCAATACCCTCAACACCGCTCCGATGAATAACGTTCCCGGCACAGTGGTCACGCTGATGGAGTCGCGCAATGTGCGGGACGTGATCATTGCCGGAAAGATCGTGTACCGCAATGGGCAACTGGTGGGCTGGGACGTGCAGAAGCTGCTCAGGGAGGTGACCCGGGCGCGGGATCGCGTGCTGGCGCGCATCAACGGGCCGGCGCTGGTCGGCGCCTTGCCCGCGGGCCTGAACAGCCATGCCGCTCCGTATCGGCCCAATTTCCTGGGGTCGACTTCCTATATCGGGCAGAACCCTACCGCCCCGGCGTACGTCCTCAGGCCGTAAATAGGACGCCTGACGGCGTCGACTGCGCGGGCAAGGCTTGTGCCGCCGGCCCCTGGCCGTGGAGTTCCTGTTCCCTATTCACCCCGGGGATTCATCCCGATGAATCCTCACCTGTCCTCAGGGTTTTGTTGATGAAAAAGGATAAAGACGGACTGGGCGCGCCCGGCCGTTTGCTGGCAAGCGCCGGTGCCGCGCTTGCTCTGGCCGCTTGCGCCGCTGCGCCGACCATGGTGGAACTGCGGGAGGTGCGCGGCATCTCCGGGCAGAGCCTGCAGGCCAAGCTGGGAGAGCCTACCGACAAGGTTCGGCTGGAGGACGGGCGCAGCCGCTGGCTGTATTCCGGTCAGCCGCTCGGGCTCTTCGTCTATGCGGCAGATTTTGATGCCAATGGTGCCCTGGTCGACTACCGCCAGATGCTGACGATGGCGGAACTGCAGCAGGCCAGGCCGGGAGAATGGACCAAGCAGGATGTGGAGGCGCGCTTCGGCAAGCCCCGCCTGCCGATCCAGTACTACGCACTGCAAGGGCGTGAAGTCTGGTCCTACCGCTTCCAGGATGTGACGCAGGCAGCGGTGTTTCATTTCCAGTTCGATAGCGGCGGGGTTCTGCGCAGCACGCAAAAGTCTATCCGTGCCTTTGAGGACATGATGTAAGGGCAGCCATTGCCAGGCGGCATGGCAAAAGGAGGCGGTGCCGCCCGATAGATCTATAAATATGTTTAATAAAAATGCCTCAGCGGAGGCAACGGGGGAGCGTAGTCCGATGAAATCGTTTGTCTTTTTCCTGTTCCTCGTCCTTTGCAATATGGCGTGGGGGCAATCGCTGACGTTGTATGGCGTGATCGATCTGGCGATTGCGAAGAATCCAGGGCCGGGTGCCGTGGCATTGCAGAACGGATCGGGCAACCGCTTCGGCCTGCAGGGCTTCGAGGACTTGGGCGGCGGCATGAAGGCCTTCTTCAACGTGGAGAATCGCTTTGCCGGAGATACAGGTGCGATGCGTGATCCGGGCCGGCTTTTCAATGATCGCTCGATGGTGGGCATTTCCGGTCGGTTCGGGCGGTTCTGGCTCGGGCGGGAATACACGCCAGCGAGTTGGAACGTGCAGATTCCTGCCGATCCGCTCTACAACAGCACGCTGATGTCGATGTTCCTGATCAGCACGGGCGGCATCGGCAGGGTGTACAACAATGGATCCGTGAACTACCAGTTTGACGTCGATGGCTTGTCGATTACCGGCCAGGTTGCGGAGGCCGAGAGCAACAATGTGCCGCATCGTCCGGTCTCATTCTCCGTTTCCTACCGGGCCGGTTCTGTCCTTGCGGCCTATGGGTACGACCGGCCAGGCGGCGACCGGGCAATCTGGCACATGGTTAGCGGCGTTTACGAAACCCCCGCGTTCTCGCTGCGCGCCACGATAGGCGGCGGGATGACGGATGCGGGGAACCGGCGCGTGTCACTGGTCCTGGGTGCCACGATACCAATAGGAAGCAGCCAGATCTTTATCTCCCATGGCAAGCTCAGGGACACCACCGCGAACCAGACGCTCATGGAAAAGACGGGCGTCGCCTACTACTACTCACTGTCGAAACGTACCTCGCTGTACGCCGACGTCGAACATGACAGCGACGCGATGCCGAAGCACTTCAGCGGCGAGGTCGGCATCAAGCACAAATTTTGAGGCGGCAGCTATGACATGTCGATCGAAATATCGAAGGAGAACTTGCCCGCGGGACAATAGATACGACCGACATCGATGACGCGCTCCGCATGATCGAAGACTGTCGCTACGAGACTTAGGATTGCGCTCTTCGGCGGCATCTGGAGATGGCTTGCAACATCCGGGGATGCTTCCATTGCGCTGGCGCTGTAGTCAATGCGCAGGATGCCGACATTGAACTTGTCCCTCAGGATCCTGGGAATCGGCATCTGCTGCATATCTGCCTCGGTGATGTTCTCACCGAACTCGGGAAGCATGTAGTTGACCGCATAGTTGATCGGGCCGTTCTTGTCATGGCGCAGGCGACGCATGTACGTGAGGTGCGTAGTGTCGCGGAAGGTTGTCTTCAGATCCTCGGGGGTGACGACCAGCAACTTCTCCAGCAGGTCGAGCTGCGCCGCCGAATCGTGGCTGAACACCGTTGCCAGTGTCCCCAGGACCTTCATCTCTTTTCTGGGCTTCGCCTCAAGGGGATTGATGACAGTGCCGCGACGGCGGGTCCGCGTGATGAGGCCCTCGCTTTCCAATACCGTGAGCGCCTGCCGGACCGTAATCAGGCTGACACCATGTTCCTCTGCTAGCTGGCTTTCGGGAGGAAGGCGTAGCTCGTTGGAACGGATCCGGTTGTAGATCTCGGCGCGGATCGACTCGCAGGCCTGGTACCAGAGCGGAAGCTTACGACTGAAATGAGATGTTTCCATGTGGGTAAGGATTCCGGGCACGGTCCCATCAGCGGACAGGCGGGTTAATAGAGTTTAATGAATATATTATACAACATAACAATCGAAGGGCGTGGCCGACATGGCATGCGACGAAATAGTCTCACGCTGTCAGTTCCGGTTAGCGCAGCAGAGTGGCTCCCCGGACTTTGCCTTGTTGTTTCGTTCTATTTAAGTATAATGATAATAGCATTAGGATTTGGACTACGTGTGCCTTCCGAGATGCTGTCATGGCCAACAACAGAGGCCGGTCGACCCGAAATGCGGTTCGGCGCGGTAGCTATAAAGGAGAGAGATTGATGATGATGAGCAACGGAAATGTCGTATTGGTGGTGAATTGCCGCATCAAGCCGGGCAAGGTGGAGGAGTTGATGGCAGCGCTGCACGCCAACGCCGCGGCCGCCAGAACGACCGAGCCGGGATGCCTGCAATTTGACGTGCTGGTCGAYCCGGTAGATCCCACCCGGATCATGTACTACGAGGTCTATCGGGATCAGGCAGCGATCGAGGCGCATGCACAGACCGACCATCACAAGAGGTGGTACACCGTGGGGCCGCCGATGCTCGATGTGCGGGAGCGTTCGGACTTCATCCGTGTGGCGCCGTGATATAAGGCGTTTCTGTCGCAAGGCGCGTCCGGACCGCAGGATCGGCGATCCGGACGCGCCTGCATCTGCCATATTTTCGGCGCAGAGAGATGTCGGATGAAATCAATGGCCAGTTCGAAAGCGCGAAGCGCAAGCACGAGCAAGCGGAGCGTGTCGAGGGATCGAGAAGTCCGCGCTTGGTATCCCGCCGTGTGCGAGCGGGCGCAGCAAATGCTGCAAGCGCGGAACTGGCGGGAAGCCCAGCAACTGTTCGAGGCCATCGAAGCTCGCCTTCCGCCGGCGTTCGCCTTCGAGCGCGCTGTTGTCCTGGAGCGGATCGGACAATGCCTGCTCGTGGCGTCGCGCTTTGACGATGCGATGCCGCGGTTTCAGGCCGCGCTCGCATTGACCCACGGGCTCAAAACCTCTCCAGGCGTAACTCGGCTTGCCTACGTGCTGCATGCCTCGCTCGGGGACGGGCTCCACGCGTCTGGCGACGACGCGCAGGCAAGGCAGTCCTATGAAGCGGCCTTGGCAGTCGCGCGGAACTTGTGCGATCCATTGTGTGTGGCGCAGGCCTGGCACCGGCTTGGAAAGCTCGAGGCATGCTTGCAGCGCGCCACCGAGGCGAGCCTGTTCTTTACGCAGGCGGCAAGCGCATTCCGGTCGCTAGGGGACTTCGCGTATGCCGCGCAGGTTCTGGGCGAGCAAGGTGCATGCCTTGCGAGTGCCGGCAGGCAACGTGAGGCGATCGCATGCTACCGCGAAGCGCTTGACCTCGAGCGGCGGGTCGTCCCGTCCCGGCGTCAACTTCACCACGTATGCAAGCTTGCACGCCTCCTGTCCGGCTCGGCGCCCGCAGCCGACATCCGTCTCCTTGTCGAGCACGCCTTGAATGCCGCAGCTTTACTTGATCCAGAGGTGCCCGAGATCTGGCAGTGTTTTGGTGTTCTGGCCGATACGGCGCGCAGGCAGGCCGCTGCGGCGAAAGATGCTGCCACGGCGTCTGCGTTTGGGGAGGACTCTTTCCTGTTTCACGAACTGTACCAGCGCGTTCCTCAACTGTTCGCCACACTCGCCTCGCTTGGCGACGGCAAGGCCTTCGGCACCGCCGTCGTGCTTGGCCGGATCGGGCAGTGTCTGCGGCTCGCGCGCCGGTTGGATCATTCGCTCCGCATCCTTGAACGGGCTCTCGCGACCGCCGCGGAACTGCCGGAAAGCGCCAGCCGCGTCGGACTGACGGCCATGCTGCAACGCGATCTGGGCGACGCGTTGCTGGCGTTCGACCGGCCGGCGGAAGCTCACCATGCGTACGAGGCTGGCCTGACGGCATGCCGCGCAACGGAAGACCTCGCCGGCCAGGCGGCATTTCGTGACCGGCTCGCGGACGCGGCACGGCGCGCCGGTGCGACTGCAACAGCTACCGCTGCTACGCCGGCGCTTCACCAAATGCCTGAACTCGCTGGCTTTCGGTTGACCATTAGCGATGAAACGG
>NZ_JBFTSG010000086.1:0-25453 GCF_056399885.1 Cupriavidus sp. 01L45
CTCGTTAGTCTTCTTTGCCGAGGCAAAGAAGAGTGACCGGCGTCCCCCGCAGGGGGATGTCGTACGCACTTGGGTGCAACATGCCACCACCGCTCAAAAAAAACAGCGACCACCCCCAAGCGAGCAGAGCAATAGGCCTCCCGGAGACCGAGAGTTTCGTCGCACGCCCAGCGCGCAGGCGCGCTTCCGCCGGTACCGGTTCGACCAGCCACGAACCAACCCCAAACACCAATCCACCACCTACTTCAACCTCAACGGCTCCAACAACGCCGCATCATATTCCCCTCTCCCAATCCTCCCCAACTCCATCATCCGCAACAAGATATAAGCCTGCCGCTGCCGCGCCCGCCGGGGATTCACCACCGGATTATTCGCCGAAGGCGCCTTGGGCAACCCGGCCAGCATCGCACATTCGGCCAGCGTCAGCTCCGCCACCGGCTTGCCAAAGTAAGTCTCGGCCGCCTCGGCAAAACCATAAGCTCCCTGCCCAAGGTACACCTTGTTCATATAGACCTCGAGGATCTCGTCCTTGCTCAAGGCATGCTCGATGCGATAGGCCAGCAGCACCTCGTACAGCTTGCGCGTGTAGGTCTTCTCCCGCGAGAGAAAGAAATTGCGCGCCACCTGCATGGTGATTGTGGAAGCGCCCTGCGAAAGTTCATCCGACAAGTTGGCCACGCCGGCGCGTATCACGCCGACATAGTCGATGCCGTCATGCAGGTAGAAACGCTCGTCCTCGATGGCCACCACCGCCTGCGTGAGCTTGGGCGGTATCTCGCCGATGGGCACGTAGCCCGGCGACTGGCGGAAAGCGGTGAGCGCGTCCAGCGTGGGCAGCTGGCGCTGAGCGACGAGCACGGCGAGCGTGCCGAGCAGGGCTGTGCCCAGTGTCAGCAGCAGCACCAGCTTGAGAAAATTCGACCAGAGGCGTTCCATGGGCAGTATTGTGCCAGCACCGGCCCGGCACCAGCCCGGTGCCGGAATCAGCCCGCCGGCAGCGTCACGCCCAGTTCCTTCGCCAGCGTCTCCAGGTTGCGCCAGATCGCCGGGTTGACCTCCAGGTGCGTGGTGGTGAGCGCCCGGTTGGCGGCTTCGAACTCGCCGGGATATTGCACGCCGCCGAAGCCGGGAGCGGGCGGCGTGTCGTGCAGGTAATTGACGAACGCCTCCACCTCGGCGCTCTGCCAGCTCAGCCCCAGGTCCAGTTCCGGATTCATCAGCACCGCGAACATATTGTTGGTGGCCACGCCGCCGCGCGGGTTTTCCGGCTGGATGGTGCCGCCGCCGGAGAGTACGCCAGCGAGCAGCTCGGCCACCACGCCCAGCGCATAGCCCTTGTGTCCGCCGAAGGGCAGCAGCGCGCCCGGATGCTCGCCGAACATGGTGGAGGCATCGGTGGTGGGGTTGCCGTCGGCATCGATGATGCTGTTTTCCGGCGCGGGCTCGCCCTTCTCCGCCAGCACGCGCGCCTTGTTGATGGCGATCGCGCTGGTGGCGATATCTACCACCAGCGGCGGGCGGCCGTTGGGCATGGGCCCGGCGAAGCACAGCGGGTTGGTGGTCAGCCGCGCCGCGCGGCCGCCATAGGGCGCCACTGCCGGCGCGCGGTTGATCACGTTGGTGAAGCTCAGCAGCACGAAGCGTTCCTTCGCCACCATCTCGCCGAAGTGGCCCATGCGGCCGAGATGGTGCGAGCGGCGCAGCGTGACGATGCAGTGGCCGTGCTGGCGCACCCGTTCGATCGCGGTCTCGATGACGGTCTTGCCCACGTGCTGGCCGAAGCCGCCGTTGCCGTCGAACACCAGCAGGCTGCCACGGTCGAGCACGCATTCGGCGCGGCCGGCGGGGTTGACGTTGCCGCCTGCGAGCGAGCGCCGGTAGTTGGGCAGGATCGACAGGCCGTGGCTGGTATAGCCGCAGCGGTCGGCTTCGACCAGGTGTTCGGCCACGTCGTCGGCGATATCGGCCGGCACGCCCTGCGCTGCCAGCAGGTCGCGGGCGAGCTGGAGGGCGGATTGCAGTGTGATTTTCGTCATGCGTCCCGTCCCTTCAGATCCAGCCCAGCCAGCGCCAGTAGGTGGCGGCGAACAGCAGCATCATGGCGTAGCCGATCAGCGTGACGGGAATGCCGACCCTGGCGAACTGCTTGCCGTTGAAGGTGTCCGTGCCCAGGCACACCATGTTCTGCGGCGCGTTGATCGGGAGGATAAAGCCGAAGCTCACAGTGAAGCCGAGCAGCATTGTCAGCCCGATCTTGTTGATATCGCCTGGCAGCGTCTGCAGCACCGAGATCAGGATCGGCAGCAGCGCGGCGGTGAGCGCGGTGGCGCTGGCAAAGCCCAGGTGGATCAGGATCAGGAAGGCCGCAAGGATCGCGAACACCAGGATCGGCCCCTGCGTGGCGAGCCCGGAGTGCGTCACCACGAACTTGCCCAGCCATTGTCCGGCCTGCGTGGTGAGCAGCGCGGTGCCCAGGCTGATGCCCACGCCGAACACGATCAGCGTGCCCCACGGCGTGCGCTGCTGCATGGTCTTCCAGTCCATCACGCCGATGCGCGGCATCATCAGGATCACCAGGCCGACGAAGGTGACGGTGGCGGTGTCGAACTGATGCAGCTTGCCTTCCGTGGCCCAGAACAGGAGCAGCCCGATGGACACCGCGGCGAGCCGCTTCTGCGGGCCGGTCATCGGGCCCAGCCCGGCTAGTTCCTTTTGCACGGCTTCCTTGCCGCCGGGGATGGCTTCGGTCTCGGCAGGCAGCAGGAAGCGCACCAGGAAATACAGCACCACCGACATCGCGACGGCCCACGGCGCGCCGGCGATCAGCCATTGCAGCCAGGTGATGCGCTCGCCCAGCAGCTTGTCCATGAAGCCGACCGTCAGCAGGTTCTGCGCGGCGGCGGTCTGGATGCCGACGTTCCAGATGCTGGTGGCCATGGCCACCGTGATCATGATGCCGGCGGCGATGTTCGATTTCTTGTCGACCCCGAAGGCCGCGATGATGCCCATCATGATCGGCACCACGCAGGCGCTGCGCGCGGTGGCGCTCGGCACCACCAGCGACAGCAGGATGGTCACCGCGATGCTGCCGATCAGGATGCGCCGGGTGCTGGTGCCGATGGCCGACAGCGTCACCAGCGCGATGCGCCGGTCAAGCCCGGTCACGGTCATGGCCGCCGAGATGAACAGCGCGGCGGCAACCAGCGCCAGCGCGGTATTGGAGAAGCCGGCCAGCGCCATGCCGAGGGCGCGCGATGTGCCGTATTGCGTGGACGGGTCCGTCACCGTGGGCGCGAAGCCGATCAGCGCGGCCATCAGCGACGTGATCATGATGGCGCTGGCTTCGTAGGAGACCGCTTCGGTGATCCACACCACGATGGCGAAGGCGAGGATAGCCAGCATGCGATGGCCCGCCACCGGCAGGTCCGCGGGCAGCGGCAGGGCAAGGATGCCGATCAGCACCACGGCGGCGGCGTAGAGCCCCCATGGTGTCTGCTTCTTCGGCGTGGCTTGCGGCGTGGCGGGCACGCCGGGGGCGGAGGGGACGGTCTGGGTCGGAGTGCGAGAGTCTGTCATCGCTTTCCCTTGGGTTGTCTTGTTGATCGTTGGCTCAACACGGGATGGCGGACGTCACGCGCGGGCAAGAATGCTAGCCGGTGACTGGCTTGATGGCGGCGTCGTTCGTTCGGTCTTCCGTGAAGACTGGCGGATGCGCAGGCCGGCTTTTGGCCGGGTTGCAGCGTTCGACATGGGGAAATTATCGTGCCGGCCAACAGCGTATGTCGAGGCCGGATCACGGCTCGCATGATCAGGATCAAGGAGAGGGCTCGCGCCGGGAAATTACCGTGTGCGGTGGGGTCCTACTTTCAGATCGTTGCAGTACAAGGGCTGGCGGGCGGTGTCCCGCGGGCGTTAACGCCCGCCTGCGCGGTGATCTGAAAAAAATGGAGCACATGATGAAGGTTTTGGTGAGAGGGCTACATGCCGGAGTCGACGCAGCCAGGCTGCGTGAAGCGCTGGCCGCTTACGTGAGCGTCAAGGACGTCGAGCTGATCTGTGAGGGCGATGGCTCACATCCCTGGGCCTGGGTCGACCTGGACCTGGACGATGTGGACCCGATGAGCGTGTGGAAACTGGTGGCAATGCTCGATCGCCGTTATATTGCTGGCTGCCATACGCGCTGGCATGTGCCGGCCTATCGCGCGCGATGAGACGCGCGCAACCCAACCACAGGGCAGGGAAACAATGCAGGGATTGTTCGCGTGGCGCCGCCACGCCATCATGGCGGACGCGCCATCACTAGGTACCGGCGTGCCCGGCACCGCACCGCTGGTGCTGGAAAACGTTGTCAATATCCGCGATCTCGGCGGCCTTCCCACGCGGGACGGCCATCGCGTGCGCGCCGGCAAGCTGTTTCGCAGCGGCAACCCGGGCCTGGCCAGCGCCGCCGACATGGAGCGGCTGCGCGCCTTGCAACTGGACGCGGTGATCGATTTCCGTTCGCCCGGAGAAAAGTCGGCCGCGGAGAGCCCCTTCGGCCAGGCCTTCCGCTGGGTAGCCACGCCGGTGCTGGAGGGCAGCATGTCGATGGCCGAACTGATGCCGCGCCTGCGCGAAGGCAGCGCGGCGCAGACGGAGGCCTTCATGCTGGAGGTCTACGGCGATTTCCCGCGCAAGTACCAGGCTGCCTTCGGCGGCTTCCTGAAGCTCGCGGAGCAGGGCGGCAACCTGCTGTACCACTGCACCGCGGGCAAGGACCGCACCGGCTTTGCCTCGCTGTTGTTGCTGGCGGGCCTGGGCGTGGAGCGCGATACCATCATGGCCAACTACCTGGAGTCGAATCACCGGAACCAGGGCTTCAACCAGAAGATGAGCGCCGGCGCGGCGCAGTTCGGCGTCGATCCCGCGGTGATGTGGCCGTTGCTGGAGGTGAAGGCGTCTTACCTGGAAGCTTCCATGCAGGCCATCGAGCAGGAATACGGCGGCATCGACGCGTACCTGGGCGAGGTGCTCAAAGTGGATGCGGAGCGGTTGCGCCGGGCGTACCTGGTGCGGGCGTAGCGCGTTCCCGGCGCGGAGGCGCTACGTCCCCACGCCTTGCTCCTTCATGATCCGCGCGGTATTCAGCGCGATCATGCCCTCCTCGTCGGTGGGCAGCACCAGCACCGGCACACGGCTGTTATCGCGGCTGATGCGTTGCCGGTTCTCGCCGTTCGCGCCGGCGTCCAGGTCGATGCCGAACAGGTCCGCCAGCCGCGCGCAGATCTTCTCGCGCACCGGCGGTGAGTTCGCGCCGATACCGGCGGTGAACACCAGCGCGTCGAGGCCGCCCAGCGTGGTGGCGAGCTTGCCGATCTCCTGCGCCGCACGGTACGCATAGAAATCGATGGCCAGGCGCGCGCGCGGCGTGTCGCTGTCCAGCAGTGCGCGCATATCGCTGCTGATGCCCGACAAGCCCTTGAGCCCCGATTCCTGGTACAGCATGGTCTCGATGTCCTTGGTGCTCATGCCTTGCTGCGACAGCCACAGGATGGCGCCGGCATCGATGGCGCCGCAGCGCGTGCCCATCGGCAGGCCGTCGAGCGCGGTCAGGCCCATGGTGGATTCCACGCTGCGCCCCTCGCGCATGGCGCACAGGCTGGCGCCGTTGCCCAGGTGCGCCACGATCACGCGGCCGGCGGCCAGGTCGGGCGCTACCTGCTGCAGGCGGCGCGCGATGTATTCGTAGGACAGGCCATGGAATCCGTAGCGGCGGATGCCGCGCTCGAAGTATTCGTAGGGCAGCGCCAGCAGTTGCGCCAGCGTATCGTGCCCGGCGTGGAAGGCGGTGTCGAAGCAGGCCACCTGCAGCAGCGACGGCGCGGCGGCGCGCACCGCGCGGATCGCCGTCAGGTTGTGCGGTTGATGCAGCGGCGCCAGCGGCACCAGCGCTTCGAGCTTGCCGATCACTTCGTCATCGATCTTCACCGCCGCGGAAAAATCCGCGCCGCCGTGGACCACGCGATGGCCGATCGCCACTGGCGGCGCGTCGCGCAGGCCGATGCTGAGCACCAGCCGGATCAGGCGGAAGGCCGCGTCGTGATCGGCGACCTGGTCCACCGGGAAGCGTTCGTCGGCTACCACGCGGCCGTCCGCCATCTTCGCGGTCAGGCGGGGCGAGACGCCGATGCCTTCGATCTGCCCGTGCGCGCTGAGCACCGGGTTGATGTCGGTGTTGGCGTGCGCGGCATCGGGCACCGCATAGACGGAGACCTTGACGCTCGACGAGCCGGCGTTGACGACCAGGATGGTGGGGTGGGTGACACTCACGCGGGCATCTCCTGTGCAAAGGAATGGTTGGACGCTCAGATCGCCGTGGGCGTCCCGACGGTGCGGCGCGYATGCGCCAGCAGCACGGCAATCGCGCAACTGGCGATGCGCGCGCGCACGGTGTCGGCGCGGCTGGTGAGGATGATCGGCACGCGCGCGCCCAGCACGATGCCGGCCGCCTCGGCGCCGGCCAGGAAGGTGAGCTGCTTGGCCAGCATATTGCCGGCTTCGAGATCGGGCACCAGCAGGATGTCGGGGTCGCCCGCCACCTCGGAGACGATGCCCTTGGTAACGGCGGCTTCGCGGCTGATGGCATTGTCGAAGGCCAGCGGGCCATCGAGGATGCCGCCTTCGATCTGGCCGCGCCGGCTCATCATGCACAGCGCGGCAGCGTCGATGGTGGAGGGGATCTTGTCGGTCACGGTTTCCACCGCCGACAGGATCGCCACCTTGGGCCGCTCGATGTCCAGCACGCGCAGCAGGTCGATCGCGTTGCGGCAGATATCGGCCTTGTCGTTGAGGGTGGGAAAGATATTGACCGCGGCGTCGGTGATGAACAGCGGCTTGTGATAGGTCGGCACGTCCATCGCAAAGACATGCGAGAGGCGGCGGCCGGTCCGCAGCCCCGTTGCCGCGGCGGTGACTTCCTGCAGCAGTTCGTCGGTGTGCAGGCTGCCCTTCATCAGCAGCTCCGCCTCGCCGGCGCGTATTGCCGCGACGGCGCGCGCGGCGGCGGCGTGGCTGTGTGGCGCGTCGATCAGCACGGCGTCGCCCAGGTCCAGCGCGTTGGCGTCAGCTACCTGGCGGATGCGGGCCTGGGGCCCGACCAGCAGCGGCACGATCAGGCCGAGGCGCGCGGCCTCCAGCGCGCCGCCGAGCGACGAGGCGTCGCAGGGATGCGCCACCGCGGTGGGAATGGCTGGCAGGTCTTGGCAGCGGGACAGCAGGACGGCGTACTTGTCGAGAGTCTGGGTCATCGGCTTTCCAGTGCGTCGGGTTGCGGTGCAGCGGCGCGGCGGACATGCTGCGTCGCGCAAAAACAAAGCCAAGTATAGGCCATGTTTCCGGCAGCACGGTGACAGCTGCGTCGCGGCTTGTGTTGGGTCATGGCACTACCGATCCGCCCATGCAGCGGGTTGTCAAGCTGGGTGAGGACTGGTAGATTGCGTCGTGCTGCATGGCAGCAATTCCATGCCGCCGCGCTGGAATTGCCTGCCTCCAACGCCACACCGAAGAGGGGAAGCCGAGTGAACGCACGTGTACCCGCCACCCAATCCGGCACCGCTGCCGCCGGCCAGTTGCCGTCCGCCAGCGACATGCCGCCGCTCTTGTCCGATGCGTTTTCCTACACGCTCGATGCCTGGCAGCGCGCCATCCTGTTGCTCGATATCCTGCGCGAGCGCGGCAACCAGACTTTCGAGCACGAACGCGAAGGCATGCCGCCGGTGCTGGTCTTCGAGCACGAGGTGGTGATCGACGGGCGCACGCTGGAGCAGCCCGCCAACTACGCCTTGCTGCGCATCCTGCCGCCGCCGGGCATGGCCACCGACGACACCAAGCGGCCCTTCGTGGTGATCGACCCGCGCGCCGGACATGGTCCCGGCATCGGTGGCTTCAAGATCGACAGCGAGATCGGCATCGCGCTGCGCAGCGGCCATCCCTGCTACTTTGTCACCTTTTTCCCCGTGCCATGCCCCGGCCAGACCATCGAATGCGTGGCGCGCGCGGAGGCCCTGTTCCTGCTCACCGTGGCCGAGCGCCACCCGCGGGCGCAGGGCAAGCCGTTCGTGATCGGCAACTGCCAGGGCGGCTGGGCACTGATGATGCTCGCGGCCGCCGCGCCCGACCTGGTCGGGCCGATCCTGCTGGCGGGGTCGCCGCTGGCCTACTGGTCCGGCGTGCGCGGGCGCAACCCGATGCGCTATAGCGGTGGCCTGCTGGGCGGTTCGTGGCTGTCGTCCTTTACCGCCGATCTGGGCAACGGCCGTTTCGACGGGGCGTGGCTGGTACAGAATTTCGAGCAGCTCAATCCGTCCAACACCTACTGGAAAAAGCTCTACGACGTCTACGCGCGGGTCGATACCGAGCGCGAGCGCTTCCTGGAGTTCGAGCGCTGGTGGGGCGGCCACTTCCTGCTCAACCGCGCCGAGATCGACTGGATCGTGCAGAACCTGTTCGTCGGCAATCATCTCACCGCCGGCGAGGTGCGCAGCGCGGACGGCAGCGTCGCGGTGGACCTGCGCAATGTGCGCTCGCCCATCGTGGTCTTTGCCTCCTGGGGAGACAACATCACGCCGCCGCAGCAGGCGCTGAACTGGATTCCCGATCTCTACGCCAGCGTCGACGAGATCGTCGCCAACGACCAGGTCATCGTCTACTGCCTGCACGAGAAGGTCGGGCATCTCGGCATCTTCGTCTCGGCCGGCGTGGCCAACCGCGAGCACACGGAGCTGTTCTCCGCGCTCGACCTGATCGATGTGCTGCCGCCCGGCCTGTACGAAGCGCGCATCGAGGACATCGCGCCCGGCACCTCGCACCTGGATCTGATCGAAGGGCGCTACCTGATGCGCTTCGAGCGCCGTACCATCGACGATATCCTGGCGCTGGACGATGGGCGCGACGACGAGCGCCCCTTCGAGGTGGTGCGGCGCGTGGCCGAGATCAACCAGCGCCTCTACGACACGTTCGCCTCGCCGGCGATGCAGGCCATGTCCAACGAACTGGGCGCGTACACCATGCGGCAGATGCATCCGGCCCGTCTCGAGCGCTCGCTGGTGTCGGACGCGAATCCGTGGATGGCGTGGCTCGCCGCCTTCGCCCCGGCGGTGCGCGAGGCTCGGCAGCCGGTGGCGCCGGACAATCCCTTCGTCACGCTGGAGCGTGCGGTCTCCGACACCATCGTGCGCACGCTCGACGCCTGGCGCGACCAGCGCGATGCCCTTTACGAGCAGACCTTCGAAGCGCTCTACCAGTCGCCGTGGCTGTCCGCGCTGGTCGGCTTCTCGCCGGGCGCCGAAAAGCGCGGCCCGCCGCCGCTGAGCGCGGCGCTGCGACAGGAACTGGCCGCGCGGCGCATCCATGAGGCGGAAGCCGGGATTGCGCAGGGCACTGCGCTGGACGCCTTCATGCGCATCCTGGCCTATGTGGCGGACGAAAACGCCAGTATCGAGGAGCGTCCGTTCAACCTCATGCGGCAGATGGCGCGCGAGCACCTGCAGCAGCAACCGGACATTGCCACGGTCAAGGCCGCGGTCAGGCGGCAGAGCTTTATCGTCGGCCTCGATGCCGGGCGCGCGGTGGCCGCGTTGCCGCGCCTGGTGCCGGACAGCACGCAGCGCCATCGCATCATGATGGCGATCCACCGCATCCTTACCGTAGCCGGACCGCTCGATGGCGGCCGCCTGGCACGCTATCGCGAGGTGGCGAGCGTGATGGGCACCGACCATACGCTGCGGCAGGCGGCGGCGGAGGCCGCGCCCGCCGTGGCGCCCGTTGCTTCCCCGGTTTCTCCGGCTTTGCCGCTTGCGCCGGAGGATCCGGCAGCAGTCGCAGCCCCGCGCGCGGTGCGCAAGCCGGCATCGCCCGAGGCCGCGGCACGTGCGCGCAAGGCAAGCGCCGGCGCGGCCGGCGCCGCCAGGCCGGCAAGAACCGTCAAGGCCTTGCCGCGGCGCGGCGGCAAAAAGGGAAGTTAAGCCAGCGCCGGTGGCGCGCATTGACTGAGAGCGAGGGACATCATGGTGCAAGTACCCAATCCTCCATTGCTGGGCGCGCGCGTGCTGGTGGTCGGCGTGGCCAATGCCGAGTCCATCGCGTGGGGCTGCGCGCGGGCTTTTCGCGAACTGGGCGCCGAACTGGCGATCACCTATCTCAACGACAAGGCCTATCCGCATGTGGCGCCGCTTGCCGAAGCGGTGGGCGCGACGATCCTGATGCCGCTCGACGTGGAGGTCGCCGCGCAGGAGCAGGCACTGTTCAAGCGCATCGCGCAGCAATGGGGCCGGCTTGACGCGATGGTGCACTCGATCGCCTTCGCACCCAAGGCCGACCTGCAGGGCGGATTGCTGAACTCGTCCGCAGACGGCTTCGCGCGCGCCATGGATGTGTCCTGCCATTCCTTCGTGCGCCTGGCCCGGCGCGCGGCGCCGCTGATGAGCGCGGGCGGCAGCCTGTTCGCGATGAGCTACGAGGGCGCCAACCGTGTGGTGCCCAACTACAACCTGATGGGGCCGGTCAAGGCCGCGCTAGAGGCTTCGTGCCGCTACCTGGCGCACGAACTGGGTCCGCGCGGCATTCGCGTGCACGCCATCTCGCCGGGACCGCTAAAGACCCGCGCTGCATCCGGTCTCAAGGATTTCGGGCAATTGCTGGCGGACGCTGCGGGCCGGGCCCCGGTGGGCGAGCTGGTCGACATCATGGATGTGGGCTTTGCCACCGCCTACCTCGCCACGCCCTACGCGCGGCGGATTTCCGGCAACACGGTCTACGTCGACGGCGGCGTGCACATCATGGGCTGAGGCGCCGGCCGGACCAATGCCCCGTGGGCTGGCCACGACCTGCCACGGGCCGCCTACAATGAGCTAAACAACGGAGGCCTGTGCCGCCCGCCACGTGCGCGCTGCCTCATATCTGGAGCCAGACATGAAGGTACTCATCCGGGGCCTCCACCGCGATGTGACCGAACAGATGCTGCGCGACAAGCTGGCGCCCTACGCGCCGGTCAAGTCCGTGGAGCTGGTGCGCGAGGGCGATCCGGATCATCCGTGGGCCTGGGTCAACCTGGATGTCGATCCCTTTACCGCGTGGCGCCTGCTGCGCCAGCTCGATCGCCAGTATTTCGCCGGCAGCATGATGCGCTGGTACATCCCCGCCCACCAGGGCTGACGCAGAACGCCGCCTGGCGCCGCCCGCGGGCCTTTGCATTAAGATTAGCGGCTTCTGCCACTCTGCTGCGCTCCCACGGGGTAGCGCTCTCCCGCATGCTCGAACTCGACGGTGCGATCTGGTTCCGCTCAGGCTCCCAGGACTGGGGTGGCCGCGAGCGTATCGCCCTGCTGGCCGCGATCGGCGAGCATGGCTCGATCACGGCGGCGGCCAAGGCGGTCGGCCTGAGCTACAAGGCCGCCTGGGACGCCATCGACGCGATGAACAACAGCGCCGGCGAGCCGCTGGTGGTGCGCGCAGCCGGTGGCAAGGGCGGTGGCGGCACGGTGCTCACGGAGCGCGCCGCCAGCCTGATCCGCACCTACCGCGCGCTGGAGCAGGAGCACCAGCGCTTTATCGCCCACCTTGGCCACCTCGGCGAGACCGCGCAGGATGACCTGCACCTGATGCGGCGCTTCATGGTCAGGACGAGTGCCCGCAACAAGCTGTTCGGCACCGTCGCGGCGATCCGCGGCGGTGCCGTCAACGACGAGGTCACGCTGGCGCTCGCGGGCGGCCAGCAGGTGGTTRCCACCATCACCCATGAGAGCGTGGAGACGCTGGGCCTCGCGCCAGGCATCGAAGCCTTTGCCCTGATCAAGGCTTCATCGGTCCTGCTCGGGCTGCCCGACCCCACGCTGCGGCTGTCGGCGCGCAACCAGTTGCCGGGCGCGGTGAGCCGGGTGCTGCCTGGCGCCGTCAATGCCGAGGTGGCGCTTGAACTGGACGGCGGCGGCACCGTGGTGGCCGTCGTCACCAACGAGAGCGTTAGCGCGCTGGGGCTGTCCGATGGCAGCCGCGCGCTTGCCATCTTCAAGGCGTCGAGCGTGATTCTCGGCATCATGGGCTGAGCCCTGCGCGCGTCAGGCGGGATCCAGCGGCTTGCTCAGCAGTACCGTGGTGAAGCCGCTGTGCCAGCTTTCGTCGGGGTAGAATTCCACCTCGGCATAGCCGTGGCGCTGGTAGAAGGCACGGCTCCCCACGTTGAATGCATCCGTCTCGAGCCTGGCCTGCCGATGACCCGCCGCTGCCATCGCGGCTTCCGCGTGCGCAAGCAGCGCGCTGCCCAGTCCGCGTGCCTGCCAGCGTGGCGACACATGCAGCGCCCAGACGAAGTCGTTCTCCCAGTCCACCATGCCGGCCACCGTGCCGTCCACGCAGGCGAGGTGGAACCCTGCCAGCCGGCTACGGACATAATCGCCGATCTTGTCGCCCTGGGCGAAGCGCATTGCCGCCTCGGGCGTGAGCTGCGGCTGCCACGTGGTGAGATAGGTTTCGGTGAGGATGGTGGCGACGGCCAGGGCATCGGACGGGCCGGCGCGCCGGATCTGCGGGCTTGAGGATGGTGTGTGCATGCCCGCAAGGATAGCCGGGCCGCCGCGTGAAGACCACGCGGCAGCCAGCCAACGCAAGAAAACCAGAAACATCAAAAGCACAATAAACAAACCAACGATGCACAGGAATCTGCACGAAGCAAACCGGTTGCCGTGGAATACCTCCTCGGTAGCCCACAACAGCCACAAGGGCGCCCAGGCGGCCTTCTTCCGCGCCGGCGGATGCACGCAGTTCCCGGAGGAAATGACGCTGCCGATGTCGGGCCTGGTGGCCGCTGCGAGGGGTTGAGCATGGACGCTGCCATTGCGGGGTTTAGCCTCGGCCTGTCGCTGATCCTTGCCATCGGTTCGCAGAATGCCTTCGTGCTGCGCCAGGGCCTGCGCCGCGAGCATGTATTCTGGGTTTGCCTGGTGTGCGCCATGTCCGATGCCGCGCTGATCCTGATGGGCGTGTCGGGGTTTTCGGTGCTGATGCGCAAGCTGCCCTGGCTGGGCGACGCCATGCGCTACGGCGGCGCGGCTTTCCTGCTGTGGTACGGCGCGCGCAGTTTCTGGACGGCGTGGCGTACGTCCGGCGTACTCGCGCCCAGCGAAGCCGAGCCCAGGCCGCTGGCTGCCACGCTGGCGGTATGCCTGGCGCTGACCTGGCTCAACCCCCATGTCTACCTCGACACGGTGATGCTGATCGGTTCCGTATCGACCCAGTTCGCGGGCCACACGCAAGCCTTCGCGGCGGGCGCCGTGGTGGCCTCCTTCCTCTTCTTCTTCGCGCTCGGCTATGGCGCGGCCTTGCTCCGGCCGGTGTTCGCCAGACCATCCGCATGGCGCGTGCTGGAGATTGTCATCGGCATTACCATGTGGGTGATTGCCGCCAGGCTGCTGTTGTCCTGAGCGGCATACAGCGCCCGTACCGGAAATACCGCATGCCGAGAAACATAGAGATCAAAGCGCATATCGCCAGCCTGGAGGCGCTGGTGCCCCTGGTGGCGCCGCTGGCCGACCATGGCCCCGAGCTGATCTTGCAGGACGATACCTTTTTTGCCTGTCCCAACGGCCGGCTCAAGCTGCGTGCCTTCCCGTCCGGCGAGGGCCAGTTGATCTTCTACGCGCGTGCCGACCAGGCCGGGCCGAAGGAGAGCCACTACATCATTTCGCCGGCCGCCGAGCCTGACACCCTGCGCGCGGCGCTGGCCGCGGCCTGGGGCGAGAACGGGCGCGTGCGCAAGGCCCGCGCCTTGTTCCTGGTGGGCCGCACGCGGGTGCATCTGGACCGCGTGGAGGGGCTGGGGGATTTTCTGGAACTGGAGGTGGTGCTGGCGGACGGGGAACCCGCCGAAGCCGGCGTGGCCGAGGCACATGCGCTGCTGGGCAAGCTGGGCGTCGCACAAGGGCAATTGATCGAGACGGCCTACGTGGATCTGCTGCGCGCGGCCGCCGCGGGGAACTAGCCGCGCGCGCCGGCGCGTTCAGACGACGTGCGCGGAAGCCGGCGCGTACACCTGCGGATGCCCCTTGACCGGGGCCGCACCGAAGATCCGGCCTTCGCGCACTTCCAGCACGTGGTCGCCGAGCGCTTCCACGTCGTCGGGGTCGTGCGAGATCACCAGCATCGGTACTTCCAGGTTGGCCTGCAGCGCGCGCAGCTCGGCGCGCATGCGCACGCGCAGCGCCGGGTCCAGCGCGGAGAAGGGTTCATCCAGCAGCACGATATCCGGCTGCGCCACCAGCGCGCGCGCCAGCGCGGCACGCTGCTTCTGGCCACCGGAGATTTCGCCGGGGTAGTTGTCCGTAATCGCGCCCAGGCCGAAGGCATCGATCCAGCGCCGGGCTTCCGGGTGGCTGGCACCGCGGCGCGGGTTGCGCCAGCCGCGCGCCAGCCCGAAGGCGATGTTCTGCGCGACAGTCAGATGCGGGAACAGGGCGTAGTCCTGGAACAGATAGGCCACGCGCCGCTCCTGCGGGCGCACATTGATGCGTGCCTCGCTGTCGAACAGCGTGCGGCCGTTCAGTACGATGCGGCCGCTGTCCGGTGTCAGCAACCCGGCGATGGCCCGCAGCGTCAGGCTCTTGCCGGCGCCCRAGGGCCCGAACAGGGCGATGCGCCGGCTGTCCGAGTCAAACGCGATATCCAGCGCGAAATGGCGGTCCGCTGAACCGAGCTGCTTGCGTACGGTGACTTGCATGGTCATGGCGGATCTACCGGAACGCCTTGCGCGTGGGCGGCACCAGCCGGCCGGCAGCCACCAGCAGCACCACGCAGGTGACAGAGGTGACCAGCACCAGCAGGTTGGCGGTGTTGTCGTCGCCGGCCTGCACGGCCTCGTAGATGGCAACGGACAAGGTCTGCGTGCGGCCGGGCAGGTTGCCCGCCACCATCAGCGTCGCGCCGAATTCTCCCAGCGCGCGGGCGAAGGCCAGCAGCACCCCGGCAATGATGCCGCGCGATGCCAGCGGCAAGGTCACGCGAAAGAAGATGCCGGCCTCCGGCGTGCCGAGCACGCGCGCGGCGTCTTCAAGCTGGGCGTCCACGCCTTCGAAGGCGGCGCGCGCCGACTTCAGCACCAGCGGGAACGCCACGATGGTGGAGGCCACCACCGCGCCTTGCCAGGTAAAGACCAGTTCGATGCCGAGCCGTCCGAGCCATTCGCCGAAGACGCCACGGCGCCCGACCAGCACCAGCAGGTAGTAGCCGAGCACGGTGGGCGGCAGCACCAGCGGCAGCGTCAGCAGGGCGTCCACCACGTCGCGCGCGGCCGATTGCCAGCGCGACAGCGCAAACGCCGCGCCCACGCCGAGCACGGCATTGAGCACCGTCGCCCAGCCTGCCACCTTCAGCGACAGCGAGAGCGGTACCCAGACAGCTTCCAGGGTGGTCATCGGGATTGACGCCCGCCGGCGAGGCCGGGCAGGCGGTGCAGTGAGTTCGGGTTGACGGCGGCGCGCGAGGGTTCAGGGTTCAAGGCTTGAGGAATCCGTACTTGGCCAGCACCGCCTGGCCTTCCGGCGACAGCACATAGCTGAGGAACGCCGCGGCTTCCGCTGGCTGCTTCGAATTCGCAGTGACGGCGATCGGATAGGTCACCGGCTGGCGCGTCGCCACCCGCAGCGCCACCTTGACCTTCTCCGGCATGATGGCCGCATCGGTGGCGAACACGAAGCCGGCATCCACCTCGCCGCGCGCCACGTAGTCCAGGCTCTGGCGCACGTTCTGCGCCATCACGCCCTTGGCCGACACGGCATCCCACACGCCGGCCGCTTCCAGTGCGCCCTTGGTATAGCGGCCCACCGGCACCGATGCCGGGTTGCCGAAAGCCACCCGCTTGAATTCGGGGCGGCCCAGGTCCTGCAGCTTGCTGACTTCCAGCTTGCTGTCCGCCGGCAGGATCAGCGCGAGCTGGTTGGCGGCGAAATCGCGGCGCGAGGCGGGCTGCACCACGCGCTCGGTCACGGCCTTGTTCATCGCGTCCTGGTCGGCCGAGGCAAACACGTCGGCCGGCGCGCCATTGACGATCTGCTGCATCAATACGTCGGAAGCGCCGAAATTGAGCACCACCTTGGTCTGCGGGTGGGCGCGTTCGTAGGATTCCGCGAGCGACTTGAAGGCATTGGTCAGGCTGGCCGCGGCGGATACCACCAGGTCGGCGCCGAAGGCGGCGGGCGCGGACAGCGCCAGCGTGGCGGACAGCAGCAGGCCGGCCGCCAGCGAGGCGGTGCGGCGGGCGCCGCGCGGGAGGCGGGACTGGGCAGGCAGCGGGGTGGCGGGCAGTTGCATGGGCATGGTGGTGGCGACGGTTGGATAGCAGGCCAGGCAAGCAAATGCCGCCTGCCAAAAGCGCAATATATGACGGTATATAACGCGGCGTCAATGACACGTTCTGTCAGGACTGGGCATCGTGAATGGTTCGCTCCGGTCCGCGCCCGCCGTCACAGCGGCGTAATGCGCGCGTCACTCTGCTGCCATTTGCGCTCGGGACAATGTCCGGCTCCAGGCACAACAAGAAAGAAGGGAGCCACAAATGACCAGCAGTCCGACCGTCGCCACGCGAGCGTGTGCCGTCATCGCTTCGTCCCGGATCTCCGGTGTCTCCAGGCTTTCCGCGATAGCCGTCGCCGTGGCCGCCACCGCGCTGCTGGCCGCCTGCGGCTCCGACGACAGCCCCGCCGGCACGGGCGCCACGCCGCAGGGCGGCAGCGTCACGGCTGGCACCAAGGCCACGCTGGCCCTGCTGGAAACTACCGACCTGCACACCAATGTGCGCAGCTACGACTACTTCAAGCTGGCCGAGGACAAATCTTTCGGCTTCGAGCGCGTGGCGACCCTGATCAAGCAGGCCCGCACCGAATTTCCCAACACGCTGCTGCTGGACAATGGCGACACCATCCAGGGCACGGCGCTGGCGGACTACCAGGCCCAGGTCAACCCGCTCAAGTGCGGCGACACGCTGGCCATGTACAAGGTGATGAACGCCGCGAAGTTCGACGGCGGCGGCATCGGCAACCACGAATTCAACTACGGGCTGGGCTACCTGAACCAGGTCACGGGCAACCGCTTCAACGTCGACGGCTTGCCGGACCCGACCGTGCAGACGCCGTGCGCCGGCCCGGCCTTCCCGCAGGTGCTGGCCAACGTGTACAGCGTGCGCACGCGCGCGCCGCTGTTCCAGCCTTACACCATCATCACCCGCCAGATCACCGCCACGGGCCCCGACGGCAAGGCCGTCACGGTGCCGGTCAAGGTCGGCATCATCGGCTTCGCGCCGCCGGCCATCATGAGCTGGGACAAGCGCTGGCTCGACGGCAAGGTCTACACCGAAGGCGTGAAGGAAACCGCCGAGAAGTTCGTGCCCGAGATGCGCGCCAAGGGCGCCGACCTGGTGGTGGTGATCTCCCACGGCGGGCTCGATGCCTCCGCCTACTCACCCGCGATGGAGAACGGCAGCTGGCATCTTGCCAGGGTAGCCGGCGTAGACGCCATGCTGATCGGCCACTCGCACCAGGTCTTCCCGGACGCCACCAGCACGGTGGCGCAGTTCAACCTGCCCGGCGTGGACAAGGTGCGCGGCACCGTCAACGGCGTGCCCACCGTGATGGCCGACTACTGGGGCCGCCGCCTTGGCGTGATCAAGCTGCAGCTGGCGCATGACGGCACCCGCTGGGTGGTCGACAAGAGCGCCACCACGGTGGAGGCGCGCTCGATCCAGAACGCCGACAAGAGCTATGTGGCGCCCGATGCCACCGTGGCGGAGGCGGTCGAGGCCGAGCACCAGGCCACCATCGCCTACGTGAAGACGCCGATCGGCACCACCGACTACCGCATGAGCACGTACTTCGCCGACGTGGGCGATCCCGGCGCGATCCAGATCGTCAACCAGGCGCAGGTCGCCTACGTGAAGGACTATATCGCCGCCAACTTGCCGGCGCTGGCCTCGCTGCCGGTGCTGTCGGTGTCGGCGCCGTTCAAGAGCGGCTTCGGCGGCGGCAATGACTTCACGGACGTGCAGTCCGGCAACCTCGCCATCAACAATGCCGCGGATCTCTACCTCTACCCCAACACCATCTACGCGGTGAAGGTCAGCGGCACCGATGTCAAGGCCTGGCTGGAGACGGCTGCCAAGCGCTTCAACCAGATCGACCCGGCGAAGACGGCGGACCAGCCGCTGATCAGCAGCTTCCCCGGCTACAACTTCGACATGTTCACCTCGCCCGACCTGCAATACGAGATCGACGTGACGCAGCCCGAAGGCAGCCGCATCAAGAACCTCGCCTACAAGGGCGTGCCGCTGGATGCCAGCCAGCAGTTCATCGTCGCCACCAACAACTACCGCGCCAGCGGCGGCGGCAACTTTCCCGGCCTGGACGGCAGCAAGACGGTCTATGGCTCGCCCGACGCCAGCCGCGACGTGCTGATCGCGTATATCAAGAAGGCTGGCGCGATCACGCGCGCCGCCAACGGCGCCGCGCGCAGCTGGCGCTTCACCAAGGTAGCCACGGCCGGCAAGGTGGTGTTCGCTTCCGCCGCCAACCAGCTTGCGCAGGCGCAGGCAGCCGGGCTGGCCAATATCGCGCTGGAGCAGGCGGGCTACGACACCAACAAGAATCTGTCGCTGTACAGCGTTGACCTCAACCAGTAAGGCAACGATGACCACGATAGCGAACGGAACGATCACGCCGGCGCGCCCCGCGCCCCGGCGCCGCCAGCGCCGCGTGCATCCGGTGATCGCCGCCGCGCTGGTGGCGGTGACGGTGGCGGCAGGTTGCGTGGGCGGGGCGTCGGCGTGGCGCGAGCACGCCAGCGCGCGGCGCCTGGAACTGGCCCAGTGGCAGACGCTGGCCGGCCCGGCCGGCGACGCGCAGGCGCTGGCGGCGTTGCGCCGCGCCGCGGCAGGCAAGGAGGCGGCGGCACAGACCGCGCTGGGAGAGGCACTGCTGGCGCGAGCGGATGCGGCGCTGCGGGGGGAGGGCGTCGGCTGGTTGCGGCAAGCGGCAGCGGCCGGGGACGCGCGCGCGCATTTCCTGCTGGGCAAGGCGGCCTTCCTGGGGGACGGCGGTGGTGCCGGTGGCATGCCCGATGCCGCGGCTGCGTGGCAGCATTTCGCGTTCGCCGCCGCCGCTGGCAATGCCGGGGCCGCGTATTACCTGGGCCTGCTGCACCGCGGCGGCTACGGCCGCACGCCCGATGCGGCCGCGGCTGCCCGCTGGTTCGAAGTGGCTGCCGATGCCGGCGTGGCGCAGGCCATGTTCATGCTAGCCAATGCCTATCGCGAAGGGGCGGGCGTACCGCGTGACGAGGGGCGCGCGGTGGCATGGTATGAATCTGCCGCCGAGCGGGAACATCCCGAGTCGATCCAGGCGCTGGCCATGGCCTATCGGTATGGGGAGCTCGGGTTGAAGCGGGATGAGGGGAGTTTTCTCGCTCACCTGGGGGAGACTGCGCATGCGCTGAAGCATCCGGCGTTGAAGCCGTGAGTGGTCGTGGGGTGGGTACGCGGAGGGCTGTCGCGGTATGCCGGTGTCGCATTCCTGGCCGCGAACGCACCGCAACCCCACCCCGATCTCACGCCGGGGGCGCCCCATCCTTAAACGCGCTCTTCAGCATCTGCCGCAACTCAGGTCCGTCCTCATGCTTGTGCACCTGCACCGCATGCTGGGCAGCGACTTCAAGCAGTTCTTCCTCGCTGTCCGCACTGATAGCCACCGTGCACTTCGACTCACTCGGAAACTCGCGGCAATCGATATATTTGCGTCCCATGCTTTGCCTCCTGACGCGTATGTCAATCAGGTCAATCAGGTCAATCAGGTCAATCGGGCAGGGTGCTTCTGGCACCCCGTGCAGGCGCTTACCCCGTGCGGCGCCCTGGCGCGGCGTTGTCCTCGATAAGCGGGGAAGGGTGGCGCCGCCGGGGTGGCAGGCGCCTGATTCAGTATAGGGCGCGCGCCGCGCCACGGAATGTCCGCGGCGCGCCAGCCGGATCAGTCCGTCAGAGTACCGGCGTGATCACATTGCCGGTGCCGAGAAAGGCATCGAGATTCTCGAACACCAGCCCGGACATGGCGGCGCGGGTCTCGTGCGTGCCACTGGCCATGTGCGGCGCCAGCACGACATTGTCCAGCGCGAACAGCGCCTGCGGCGCCCGCGGCTCGTCGCGGAACACATCCAGCCCGGCGCCGCCCAGGCGGCCATCGCGCAATGCCGCCACCAGGGCGTCTTCGTCCACCACGCTGCCGCGCGCGACATTGACGAGAATGCCCTTGGGCCCCAGCGCTTCGATGATGCCGGCCGATACCAGCCCTTCGGTTTCYGGCCCGCCCACGCAGGTCACGGCCAGGAAATCGGCCCAGCCGGCCAGCGCCTTCAGGTCCGGCTCGTGGCGCCACGGCGCGCCCGCGCGCGGGCGGCGGTTGTGGTACGCGATGTCCATGCCGAAGCCGGCGGCGCGCTGCGCCACTTTTTCGCCGATGCGGCCCAGGCCCAGGATGCCCAGCTTCTTGCCTGACACGCGCGTGGTCAGCGGGAAGTTCTCTTGGCCCCACTTGCCGGCGCGCACGTAGCGGTCGCCGTGGGCAATGCCACGCGCGGCGTCGAGCAGCAGGCCGAAGGCGAGGTCGGCCACGCAGTCGTTGAGCACGTCGGGCGTGTTGCTGACCTGGATGCCGCGCGCGCGGGCCGCGTCCAGCGCGATCGAGTCATAGCCCACGCCGAAGCTGACGATGGCTTCGAGCCCGGGCATCGCGGCGATGGCATCGGCCGTCAGGCCGTGGCGGGCGGACGTCACCGCCACGCGCGCCTGCTGCGCATGTTCGCGCAGCCATGCCAGCGGGTCGGCCTGTTCCCACAGCGGGACGGCCTGGTACTGCTCCCGCAGGCGGGAGTTGATCTGCGGCGCAAGGGGGCCGATCTGGACGAGCGAGACTTGGGACATGGGAGGCTAGGCGAAGGAAAGGGTGCGGGATCCGGGAAGAGTGCGCGGAGCAGGGCGCAAGGCCGGTCGGCCGGGGGCGGTGCCTGTCCCCGCTCGTTGCGGCGTTCGATGCTAGCGCAATCATAACGTCTCCGGCAAGGCACTGCAGCGCCGGGCGCGGAGCGAGCCGGCTTCAGGCGCTGTCGCGCCGGATCACTTCGAAGCCGAGGTCGATGATGCGTTCGCCCACCTCGCGCCCGTCGATGCGCGCGAGCAGGCACTCGGCAGCGGTGCGGCCGATGGCCGGGCCGTCGATGCGCACCGTGGACAGCGCCGGGTAGGTGTGCGCGGCAAAGTTCAGATCGCCGAAGCCCATCACGGCGAGCTGGCCCGGCACCTGCAGCCCGCGCGCGCGGGCTTCCGACAGCGCGCCCTGCGCCAGCGTGTCGGAACTGCAGAACACCACATCGGGCTGCGCGCCGCCGTCGAGCAGCCGCGCCAGTCCCTCGCGGCCCAGCCCCAGGCTGGACGGCGCCGGCACGATGCTGCTCGGCACCTCGGTGATGCCGTGGCGGGCCAGCGCATCGATAAAGCCAAGCCGGCGCGACTCGGCGCGCTGGTCGCTGGCGGACAGGATGGCGGGCCGCCGGTAGCCGCGCGCATAAAGGAATTCGGCCACGGTCTGCCCCACCTTCTCGTGCGAGAAACCCACCAGCATGTCGATCGGCGTGGGCGTGATGTCCCAGGTCTCCACTACCGGCACGCGCGCGGCCAGCAGGCGGCGGCGCGTATCGGCGGTGTGCGCGATGCCGGTCAGCACGATGCCGTCGGGGCGGCGCGAGAGGATGGCGGCCAGCAGGTCCTGCTCGCGCGTGGCGGCGTACCCCGACAGGCCCAGCATCATCTGGTAGCCCGCTTGCGAGAAACGGTCGGTGAGCGCCTGGATGGTATCGGCGAAGATCGAGTTGGCGATGGTCGGCACGATGGCCGCGATCAGGCGGCTGCGCCGCGAGGCGAGGCCGCCGGCCAGCAGGTTGGGCACATAGCCGGTGCGCTGGATGGCTTCCTGCACGCGCGCTACCGTGCGCGCCGAGACCAGCCCGGGCTGGTTGACCACGCGCGACACGGTGATCGGCGAGACGCCGGCGATCTTGGCCACGTCGGCCAATGTGACGCTGCCGGTGGCGCGGCCGGCAGCGGGGGCGGGCGCGGTGCGAGGGGTGGTTGGCTTGCGAGGCGGGGCCATTGAGCTCGAAGAAGGATGCGGGAATTGCCGGTCCGCCGCGCGGTGCGGCGGCGTGGGCGCCATGATAGCGCCGTCGCCCCTCGGCGGGCACCGGTGCCCGCCTGCGCGACGGGTTTACCCCGAGCACGCATGCGTTGTGAGGGACAAATGACAGCGCTATCATCTGTCTTCTCCGGGGACCGCGGGCACCGCTGCCGCACGCTCACGCAAAACAAAAAAGACAGACGCCGCAACGGCGCCACCGATCAGAGGAGACAACCCATGCCCACCGCCACCCCCGCGCCGGATGCGCGGCCCCGCAAGCGCCCCGAGGAACTGCGCAGCCACCGCTGGTACGGCGCCCACGACCTGCGCGCCTTCGGCCACCGTTCGCGCACCGCGCAGATGGGCTACAACCGCGCCGACTATGCCGGCAAGCCGGTCATCGCCATCATCAATACGTGGAGCGACATCAACCCCTGCCACAGCCATTTCCGCCAGCGCGCCGAAGAGGTCAAGCGCGGCATCTGGCAGGCCGGCGGCTTCCCGGTGGAGATGCCGGCGATGAGCCTGTCCGAACCGTTCCAGAAGCCCACCACCATGCTCTACCGCAACCTGCTGGCGATGGAGACCGAGGAGTTGCTGCGCTCCTACCCGGCCGATGGCTGCGTGCTGCTGGGCGGCTGCGACAAGACCACGCCCGCCTTGCTGATGGGCGCGCTGGCGATGGACCTGCCTGCGATCTTCGTGCCGGCGGGGCCGATGCTGCGCGGCACCTGGAACGGCGTCACGCTGGGCTCCGGCTCGGATACGTGGAAGTACTGGGCTGAGTTGCGCGCGGGCAATATCACCGAGCAGGACTGGCAGGGCATCGAAGACGGCATCGCGCGATCGCCCGGCCACTGCATGACCATGGGCACGGCGTCGACCATGACGGCGGTGGTGGAAGCCATCGGCATGAGCTTGTCCGGCGCCTCGTCGATTCCCGCGCCCGATTCGCGCCACGCGCAGATGGCTTCGCTGTCGGGCCGGCGCATCGTCGAGATGGTGTGGCAGGACCTGAAGCCCTCCGAGATCGTCACGCCCGCCGCCATCGACAACGGCGTGCGCACCGCGCTGGCGCTGTCGGGCTCCACCAACGCCATCGTCCACCTGATCGCGCTGGCGCGCCGCGCCGGCTATGCGCTCTCGCTGGACCGCTATGACGAACTGGCGCGCTGCACGCCGGTGCTGGCCAATGTGCGTCCCTCGGGCCAGTACCTGATGGAAGATTTCTACTATGCCGGCGGCCTGCGCGCGATGCTCGCGCAGATGGGCGATCTGCTCGATACCGGCACGCTTACCGTCGACGGCCGCACCCTTGGCGAGAACCTTGAAGGCGCCCGCGTCTTCAACGACGACGTGATCCGCCCGCGCGCCAATCCGCTGGTGGCTGGCGACGGCCTTGCCGTGCTGCGCGGCAATCTTGCCCCGGACGGCGCGGTCATCAAGCCGCCTGCCGCGCGGCAGGACCTGCTGCGGCACACCGGCCGCGCGGTGGTATTCCGCGACTACAACGACATGGCGGCGCGCATCGACGACCCGCGGCTCGACATCGACGCCAACTGCGTGATCGTGCTGCAGAACGCCGGCCCGCAAGGCGCGCCCGGCATGCCGGAATGGGGCCAGTTGCCGATTCCGCAAAAGCTGCTCAAGCAAGGCGTGCGCGACATGGTGCGCATTTCCGACGCCCGCATGAGCGGCACCAGCTATGGTGCCTGCGTGCTGCACGTAACGCCGGAATCGTATGTGGGTGGCCCGCTCGCCTTCGTGCGCGACGGCGACCTGATCGAGCTCGATGTCCCTGCCCGCAAACTCAACCTGCTGATCGGCGACGACGAAATGGCCCGCCGCCGCGCCGCGTGGGTGGCGCCAGTGCCGAAATTCGAGCGCGGCTACGGCAAGCTTTACCTGCGCCACGTCAGCCAGGCGGACAAGGGTTGCGATTTCGATTTCCTGGAGCCGGTCGATGCCGCGGAGGGCGGCGAGCCGGAGATCCATTGAAGCACCGCGCCCGTCTCGCAGCCGGGTGGACCCATCATCATAAGAACGACCGAGGAGACAACGACCCCATGAAACGCCAAGCCCTTGCGCTGCTGGCCGCCGCTGCCACCATAGCCGCCGCCGTACTCCCGCTGACCGCTTCCGCCCAGGCCAACTGGCCCGGCAAGCCGATCACCTACGTGGTGCCATTCCCGCCCGGCGGCACCACCGACACGCTGGCACGCCTGATCGGCCAGCGGCTCGGGCAGGCGCTTGGCACTACCGTGGTGGTGGAGAACCGCCCCGGCGCCGGCGGCAACATCGGCTCCGATTTCGCGGCCAAGGCGGCGCCCGATGGCTACACCATCCTCGGTGGCACCATCAGTTCGCACGCGATCAATGCCAGCCTGTACCCGAAGATGCCGTACGACGTGGTCAAGTCCTTCGCGCCCATCACGCTGATCGGCACCAATGCCAATGTGCTGGTGGTCAGTGCCGGCAGCCCGTTCATGACGGTGAAGGACATCGTGGCGGAAGCCAGGGCCAGGCCGGATACGCTGGCGTTTGCCTCGGCCGGGAACGGGACTTCGCAGCATCTTGCCGGGGAATTGTTCAAGAGCCTGGCGGGCATCAAGCTGACCCACATTCCGTACAAGGGGAGCGGCCCGGCGATCCAGGATGTGATGGCGGGGCAGGTGCCGATGATGTTCGATACCACGGTGGTGGCTGCGCAGCATATCGATTCGGGCAAGCTGCGGGCGCTGGCCGTGACTTCGGCGAAGCGGATCAAGAGCATGCCGAATGTGCCGACGATGGCGGAAGCCGGGGTGGCTGGATATGAGCTGGAATCGTGGCAGGCGATCTTTGCGCCGGCTAATACGCCGAAGCCGATCGTGGATCGGTTGTATCGGGAGATTTCGGCGATCATCAAGACGCCGGATATGCAGGCTCGGTTGGAGAAGTTGGGGATGGAGCCTTCGGGGATGGCGCCGGAGCAGTTTGCGGGGTTTCAGCGTAGTGAGATTGGGAAGTGGGCGAGGGTGGTGAAGGCGGCGGATATCAGGATTGATTGACGTGGCGTGCGACGAAACTCCTGGTCTCCGGGAGGCCTATTGCTCTGCTCGCTTGGGGGTGGTCGCTGTTTTTTTTGAGCGGTGGTGGCATGTTGCACCCAAGTGCGTACGACATCCCCCTGCGGGGGACGCCGGTCACTCTTCTTTGCCTCGGCAAAGAAGACTAACGAG